>NZ_JBFPFS010000026.1:0-101842 GCF_047978125.1 Burkholderia sp. LFS061
AGCCTGTGTTCCAGCGCGACCGCCGCAACCGATACGCCGATTCCCTGGCAGGCAGCAACCACACGCGCTTTGAACTCCTCGCTGTAGCGTTGCCGACGACGACGCTCCGGGAGTGATTCCGATTCGATAGTGTTCACGTGTCCGCTTATTCGTTAGGTGGACACGATACTCCCAAGCGTCTCGGTCAAACTCAAGATGGGTTCGCTAGCCGCTTACGGTTCGCGAACTTGTCGCCGAGTACGGCATCACTGAAGACCAGATTTTCGGTCGCAAGCGCGCAAAGAAGGCTGAGAGCTCAGCAGCGGCTGCGGAGCCGAAATACCAGAATCCGAAGACTGGCGAAACGTGGTCTGGGCGCGGTCGTGCTCCGCTCTGGATTCGCGACGCAAAGAATCGCGACCGTTTCCTCATCGCAAAGTAAGGTGTTAAGTTCGGCAAGACCGCACGCATCAAAATTTGTGCGTGCGGCTTGGAGGACTCGTCTATACGTCAGGCCTGGCGTTCATACTCCCAGAGCGCAGGTTGGGAACGGTACGCACCTGACCGGTCCGGAGCGAACACTTCCGGCATGCGCTCGCCTTGGTGCACCATCACGCCGGGCACGTTGTGTCCCTGCGCTTTCCAAATTCCCGTCTCCGGGCACGTCTGGCCTGTACGCACCGTCGTTGCGGCGCCAACTTGAAACGTCGGCGTCGTTTCCTTTGATGCGTCGAAGCTGCGGGCGAAATTAGCGAGGTCCTTCGGGTACAACAGGTGGTCGCGGAAAGAGCTGTCGTCTAGCTGCAGCAGAAATGCGACAGCTGCTGCTTCTACAGCCCAGTAGCCGACATAGGTACCCTTGGCATTCTTCTGGGCTTCGAGGTGGCCGTCGTGCCACGGAGCGGCTGCCATGCCTCGATACCACGCATCGAGGTATTCTGTCAGGTCGTCGACTGACTCCGATTTCGTTTCGCGATATAGACTGAAAACGAGGGGCCGGTACGGTACGTCGTGATACCAGCTATCTACGTTTATTCGGCCTTCGAGTTCGTACGCCAGCAGGTCCTCATACAAGGTGTCTTTCCCCCGATACGAGGGGTCGAACATCTCGACAATCCGCGGAAGCAAGTCGCGTCGATGCAGCAGATAGCAAAAGCCAATTAGCTGCATTACCGTCTCATACTCGCCAATTTCCTCAAAAACCAGTGGCGGCTCGCTGGCGTCTTGCCGGTTCAGGCGTTGGGCTTTCGTGTACCGTTCATATGCGTCGACTACTGGTTCGAGCTCACTACGCATTCGCTCGATATCCGCGCCACCTGTGTACATGAGCAGGAAGCGTCGATAGATATCGGAAACGAGGTAGCGCTGCGTCAGCGCCTTCCGCTCGTTCTCGGTGCTGCCGGTTGGAGCAGTATTTTCGGACCAATACGTGATGCCTTCATCCAAGAGGCTCAAGCGCCACGTGAAGTAGTCTTCGCCAAGGAAACGCTGTCGTCGCTTCGAATCGAAGTCTTCGCTCATATCAATAATCTCGTTGCCCTGCACTATTTTATCCTGCTCGCTTTGAGCTTGACCGCTTCCTCAACCTCTCCGTCCTTGTAGTGATGGGTGAAGGGGAGGTCGTGGTCTGCATGTTCGTGTTCAGCGCCCGTGGTTAGCGCTTCGACGTGCTGCACCGCGGACGGAAGATAAAACGGAACATACAAGAGATGTCGCGAGTATCCTGACCTCAGGATGGTGTCTACCAGACGCTGGTCCGAAACTGCCCCGGGAAGCCTTGCTTCAATCCATTCGTGACTCATTTGAACCCTGGCGATTTTTGCGCTGCTAGGTCCGGCTGGAGCATTCTTGTCCGTTGGAATTGTTTCCGTTGTCGGCGTCGGAGAATCAGATTGTTGCTTTCTCGGAGGACTACTCTCATTTGAGGCGCCGCCTGGCGTTGGTTTTCCGCCACCCGGCGAGGGCTTGCCGCCACCAGTCGCCGGCTTGCCTCCACCTCCTGGCTTACCACTTCCCTTGGTAGGTAACGCCGGCCCGTTATCTTCAGGTGGCTCGAGAAGGTCCTGAGCAGGAGGGCGCACTTTCTCCTTAATCGTTCCGAGCTTGCTCGCGATGCTGGGCTTGGCGTCTGGGTTTTTCAGCTTTCGTGTCGTTGTCGATGCCTTGATTTCGACGATAGCGAAGTCCTTCGTTTGATTGCTGAAGGGTGCAGCACGCCAGACGCCATCGATACCGTGCCCACGCGCTTTGAAGTCGAACAGCTTGTTCAGCTTGCCCTTGTCGTTGAGCTTCCCCATGACCCGAAGGCCGGGTTGCTCACTCCATTTGCCACTCAGCCCCTTGTCGTGGTCTTTCCATCCGTTGCCCCACTTGAGCTTCTCATAACAGTAATAGTCGCCGATGTGTTCGCCCAGAATGCCGGTGACGCTTGTTGTGATGTCGGTTACAGCGAGCTTGGCATTCACTACTCCCCGTGAGGGTGTCTCGACCGGGCGGTCATGACCGGCTTTCGCCTCTTCGCCCTTCGCGCCAGGCTTCTCGGTGGTCCGATGCTCATCCAGCGTGCTGACCGCCGACGAATTCGGCTGCTTCTTGCGCCAGTGGAGCAGCTTGCGTTGGACGAATTGCGCGAGCCAGTACGGCAGGTTCGTTTCGACGAAGGTCAGCGCCTGCATAAACGTGGCCTGCATCGCGGACGGCATCTCACGATACAGCCATGATTTCTGGATGTGCTCGCGAGCCTCAGTCAGGTACTTCTTGACGCCGGTGGCGTCGAACAGCTTGTCAATCAGCGCATCCGGACTGGTCTGGATGTGCGCTTGCTGGAGCACCAGACGCAGAATGTCGAACAGCAGCGGGCCATAGATTTCAGACTTGTGATTGACGAGTCGGAACGTACGCTTGACACCGGCGCCGACGACAGGGACCCAGCCCACGACGGCAAACACCAGGTCGATGCCGGCCTCGATTTTCGTCATCTCGTCCACGCTCTCGCGAGCATTCCATACAGTCCAGACGCTCTCCGTGGTGTCGTACACGTTCTGCGCGACGTAGAACAGTGGGACAGCGTTGGTGGCCATCGACCAGCCAATCTCTTTGACGGCTTCTTCAATTGCTTGTTGGTCGCTTTCGTTCATTTCACATCCGGCCGGCCAGAAAATTTGTTGAACAGGCTGTAGAGGTTTTCCTCCGTAATGCCCCCGTGCCCGGCTGCATGCAGTTCTTTGAGAACATCAGGCTGCGCGAGCTCCGTGGGCGCAGGGACTGGCTGGGGCGTGAATGGGCGGGCGTCCTCCCCGAAGAAGACTTTTGCGGTGCCGTCTGGTACGTCGCGCAGGACCGCGTGGCCGTTTCCATCGAGATTGCCAGCCAGAGTCGTCCCGTTCTCAAACACGACTTTGTAGGGAGCTTGAGGCAAAGCCTTGAGGTTGTCGTCCGTGAGATTCAGTTCGAGCTTGTTGTGCAGGTCGCCCTTGGGCAGGGCCGGCAAATCGTAGGGTGCGCTTGTGGGGCCGGCGAACGCATGCTGCGCTCCCTTGATGTCTATCTTGCCCGGAGCGTGAATCTCGATATTGCCGCCCTGAATGCGGATATACGCGCCACCTGAGGTCAGCAGGATGCCCTGACTCGCGGCCACTTCGACCTTCTCGGTCGCCGATAGCACCTTTACCGTTTTTTGCGCGGTCACTTCGATGTTGTCCGACTGCGCCTGGATTTCCACCTTGCCCTTCGCAGTGAAGAGCTTCATCCCGGCGTTCTGGGCGAACAGGCTGATGCGTTCGGCGACACTCGCAAGCAGCGATTTTCCGGCCGCGATGTGGGTGCTCTGGCCGCTGACCACGTTCACGTGTTCGTCCGCACCCAAGTGCACCGACTGCTGCGTCGACAGTGCAATGCCCGCCGGGGTTGCGGCCAGAAGAATAGGTTTTTTGAACGCGTTGGCTGCGCCCGTGCCGCCTCCCGCCGTGCGGCCGCCGCTCCCCTGGTCTTGCCCCTGAACGTTGTCGGTCGTGGCGTCCGTGAAAGCCTTGAGCGCGTCGTGGCCAGCTTTCAGGCTTTCGGCCTGGTGAAGGGCGCTGACATCGGACAGCGACTCGACCAAGTTGTGAGCGCTGGTGAGTTGCTGCTGGGCCTGTCGGACCTCCAACTGCTGGTGCGCCGCACCCGAACCAGGATGGGTCGTGAGGAAAAGCCCCCGATTGGCGCGAATCGCGCCGTACGCATCGGTGCGAAGGTCGAAGCCGCTGCCGAGATAGCTGCCGCGGACATTGCCGTCCTGGGCAATCAGGTATCCCAGGTGAAGCATGGAACTGCCTTGCGACGAGAACAGTTGCAGCCGGTTCTGCCCGGTCGCATCGTCCATCACGAGGTGGTTGTAACCGTTGCCGCCGTATTCCTTCGAGCTGAAGCCTGACAGGATGCCGTTCGAATGCCAGCGCGGCTGCGTTGCACCGTTGTAGACGCGGCCTGTTGCAATGGGACGGTCGCAATCACCACCAAGCCATTCGATGGCCACTTCTTCGCCAACGCGCGGCACGTGCACGCTGCCGTAGCCGCCGCCAGTATCGGAATAGGAAACGCGCACCCAGCATGTCGCTCCGATGCCCTCACGTCGGTCCCAGTGCATGCGCACCAGGATACGGTTCAGCGAATCGGTGTAGACCTCCTCGTTGCCAGGGCCGACGACCATCGCCGTCTGAAGATGCATGACGGGTTTACGGTGTTCGAACGGGCTGCGAAACGGCACCTTCTGGCGCTGGGCTTCGACCTCAACGAGGAAGAAGCCCTCGCTGCCTGAAGCATCATTGACCGCGAACGCAGTTGCCGACTCCTCGTGAGCATCACGAACCTCGGCAAGACGGGCATCGAGGCCATGCGGATAGGGGCGCGTTTCCCCAACCGGCAGATTGTTGCGGATGTACCAGTTAGTTTCGACAACGACGAACTTGCGGTCCTCGGCACTATCGCGGTCGTGTTCCGGGTGGTCCAACAAACTGAACCAGCCACCGACGTCGATACTCGGTACGCTACCTACACCGTGGAATCGCTTCGCGCGCGACTCCCATTCCTCGAGCTTGAGCTTGGTCAACCGGTCGCCGCGGTCATCATCGAGGTACGTGTATGGCCCCGTGTACTCGTAGACCTCGGCCTGCTGCGGAAGCTCGCCCTGGTTCGTGACGGTAGGAAACGATTTTTCCTTGCGTGCCTCGGGATTCTTATAGTCGAACGTACTCGTCGAATACGACGTGCTCTGTAAGGTCCGCGTGCCCGACCAGTACATGAACGCGTCGGGCTGGCGCGTGACGCCGGCACGATAGAACCGGACCTGTTCCGGCTCAAGCGGCTTGAGTGAATACAGGTCGTCTGTGACGACGAGGGTGTGAGATTTACCGTCGCCGGCATGCTCGAAGTAATAGAACCAGCCTTCTGACTCCATCAGCCGGTGCACGAAGTTCCAATCGTCTTCGTACTGCACGCAGAACGAGCGTGCAGGTGACGGTTTGCTCACCTCGATTCGGTACGCCCCAACCGCCTGAGGATGGCCTTGGAACACCGTTTCCAGAATGGCTTCGACGGTCTGGTCCTGGAATATTCGCGCGTCCTTGCGGAACTTCAGGAAGTGAAGCCACGACGAGAAAATTAGCTGCAGGCTGATGAGCCGCCCGTCGGCACCCAGTCGGCGTGCCGTGTGAACATACCCGTGTCGCGGACGATACGTCTTGTCGGACTGCTGAATCCAAAGTGTGACGGGCTGCGCAATAAGGGACTTCAGCTCGATTGAATCCTGCGTCGAAATAATATCGACGGCAATCTCGAAATTGCCACCCAGGCGCGCAGTAGCCACCACGATATGTGGCAGCAGCACATTCGGCCCGACCGGGGTATCCAATTTCACAATCCGGTCGGACTGGAGTAACCCCGAATTTATCAACGCGATAAGGTCCTGCGCTCCCATTTGATTTTCCTTGTCCTAGCCTCTCTCACGGCCGAGCAAAATCATATAGGGAAGACCCTATGCAGGCAATATGACAGACGCAACTGTGTGCCCCGAAAGGTATGGAGTGAGAACTCTCCCGTTTTCTCGCGCTTTCTCAGCAGGAGTGAGAAAATTTTGGGGAATCTGGCCCCAAATCTGCTGTACTTTTTGCGGAAAGTGCAGTACTGCGAAACCCCTGTTATACAGGGCGTAGCGAGCAGTACGTGTCCGCGCATACAGCCTGGTTTTTTATACAGGTTGCGTCCGCCTTCGATTGCGGACGCGATGATTTGGCGATTAGCAGTTGCCGCCATGTTGCTGAGTCCGGCGGAGCGCTTGTGCAACCCAGACAGAATGGAACACAAGGTATGAATGGAGCAAGGCGTAACGCTGCGAGCTTTGCCTGGGCAATATGCGGTGACGCCACGCCTAGAGGAAGGCAGTTCGCTCAGTTACATCACGGCCAGGCGCTTCTCTGCTCCGCGGGAAATTACTGAGGCAGCCCCGCGAGGCGGTGGAGAAAGTTGGTGCGGACAAGGCTCCGTCTGTCCAACATTGGCGGCTTGTCGAGAGGCTGCTGCGCAGCTTGCGTCTCACAACTGGTAGTTGGTCTGCGCGCTCTAAGGGGCTAAAGAATAGACGTAGTACTGCCGTTGACCTGATTGCATAGGTAGGATTTTTCCTAACGAGAATCGAATGGCGGTAGCCGATATGTATAACTCTACTTTGGACATGGGAGCCTGATGGAACCATACGAGAACATTGTGATTGGTAACTTTCTTTATAGCTTCGGGCTTGCCATCGGTCAGGTTAGTACAGCCGATGTGCGGCCAATGTGCATCAATTTGCTTCAGCAGACGCCGATTGACCGAGCGCTTGGCGACCTCATGTTCGCAAATGCTGGTGTCACGCGGCTATTGGAGTTCAAACGTAGCAAGAATGACTCCGAAAAGGAGGCGACCAAGCGCGTAATATTGTCGAGAACATTGGTCGACGATGCCTACATGCAGGCAATTTCACGAGAGATTCACTGGTACATCGAGACATCGGAGGAAGCGGCGAGCTTAGTATCGCGTGTCGTTCCTTACCTTGACTTTGCAGACAAGAGGGTCGTTGGTACAACCATCGAGAAGTTCACGAACGCTACCGCTCTAGATGCTGTTTCCAAGGAGATTGATGCAGAAACGCGGGCCGCCTATGAGGAATACATCAATTTGGTTGCCGTCTCCCACGGTGGTCTGCAAGGAGCATCGGGTGGTCTCATCGTCAACTACACCAAAGAACATGGCATCCGCTATGTGCCTGTTGCCGATATTCGGGACCTACTGCTGAACCATAGGCTGGTCCGAGAGGTGTACTTCGAGCGGATGCAGGCAAAAGACATAGAACAGCGTCGTGAGAATGCCGTGAGGGCAAAGGTGCGAGGTATTTCGTTAACGAGGGAAATGGAACGTGATGGACCAAGCTTCTCCCGCTGAACGCAAGAGAATTTTCTACGATACTCTTGGGACCCTACTAGAGCACGCCATCCGCGACCAGAAGTTGACGGCTGAAGCCATCGATGAAATGAACCGCGTATCGAGAGCGCTTGAAAAGCAGGGGCATGAGTTAGGCGAGAATGTCGTTAAGACCGTCAAGGCGGACCTTGCGAGCACGTTGGAAACCGTGCGCGCGGAGTTCGTCAAGAAAGTGACGGACGCGAACATGAAAGCAGCTGAAGCGGCAGATGCGTTTCAACGTGCGAGGAAGAGTGCGACATTCTTTGTATTTCTGCCCGCAATTCTTGCCACGTTGGTTGCAATGGGGATTTGGTATGGAATTACTGCATACGAGGTTCGTCAGCTCGAAAAGGAAAGGGCCAGCCTGCAGCAAACCGTTGATACCCTCAACAGCCACGGTGGCCGGCTCGACGTCGGAACATGCCAACTGAAAACCGGAAAAACCATCGTTTGTATACGGGTTGAGAATGATGTGTATGGGAAGGGATACCACATTCCAGTCTGGGTCAAATGATGCGCATCTGGCGTGCTTCGAAGGTACATCAGTGCGATGCCTTCCTGCTGCGTCTCCGTCGGGTTTTTTGATAAATCCCGACGGGAGACCCTAAATCTTGTCGTTGATGCTCGAAGCCCCATTGCATCCTTATAGATGCAATGGGGCAAGCGGAATATCAGCTTCCGAAAGGTTTCTCGTTCCGTTCTACGTGGGCCTTCAGGCGACTGTTGACGATTTTGAACAACTCCTCGAACCGCTTCAGGCTCTGTTCCGTTAGAACCTTGTCTGGCTCCGTTGCTATCTTCGTAAGGAATAAACGCGTCGGCCGCGTTTTGTGGAAACCTATGCCGAGCTCCTCGAGGGCCTGCTCTATGCGCCTTGCGATTCGCGGCACATGGTTGTTTAGCGTTAGCGCCTTGCCCTTTAGCTCGGTGCTATAGCTCTCACGCACAAGGCCTTCGTAGACTGACGGGTCCAACAAATCCTCGATATCGGCCTCGTTGGGGGAAGGGGAAATTGCCTCCGCAACAAAGACGACATTCTTGTCACGAATAAGCTTCGCACGCAGCAGTTCATCTTTCGTTGCCTTGGCGTCTTTCTCGCTGTCGAGCAGGACGAGTACGTTAAGTGCCTCCGATGTCAACAGGGTGACCATGTAGGAGACCTTTTGTGCACCGCCCGCGGGCGTCAGGGTGAGGTCAGCGCTGAGCGCGGTACGGCCCTTGTCCGCCAAGTAGGCGCTGACCGCGCTGAGTATCCAGAAGTCGGTAACGCCTTCTACGACAAGATTGTTAGGACCTACGAAGAGGCTTTGAGCAAGGTTGTAGCCTAATGCGGCCTGAAGCGGGAATAGCGTCCTCGCGTCGCCACTGGGGTCGTTGGTAACAGTGGTTCCAGCCTGTTCGGAGATGTTGACGGTGCGGACCGAATCAAGCGCCTGCGTTGGCACCATAAACGGCGAGTGAGTCGTGTAAAGAATTTGGTTGGTAAAGTCAACTTCAAAATGGTGTAGCAAGTCTGACTGCGATTTTGCATGCAGATATAGACCAGGTTCATCCAGAAGAAGTACGGCATTCTCAGCATGACCTCCGTCAGTGTCTGCCGAGAACGTCACATAGAACGCGAAAAACCACTGGAAGCCGCGGCTTCGCTCGTTGAGATTGACCTCGACGTCGTAGGTGGACGTTGGGTCTGAAATCATTGTCTCTAGGAAGCGTGCATCGAGATTGAATCGAATTTTGAGCGGTCTATCCTTCCAAAGCCGCCGAACCTCAGAGGTAACGACAGCGCTCGCTCGATTAACCAGTTGGTTTCGAGTTTCGTGGTCGTTCTGCTCCAAGAGTTGGTGCAGTGATGCAGGATTCAGCCCAGCGACCTTGCATAGCTTCTCGAAGTTCCGGTCAGCTTCGGTGAGCTGGGAATTCGACTTCCTTTGCAAGTAGCTTGCAATGTCCTGATGGCCGGCCAGTTCCGGATATTCATCCACAAAGATGAACTTGGGAAGAGCTTCGAGAACCCATTTTTCAGCTGCCGCCAGTTTGGCATTGTCGTCCCTGATTGATTCAGCTAATGTCTCCAGTTCGGCGAGCAACTCCTCCTGCTTGTCCGTTAGGTCAGAATCTTCGCTGGCGAGAGCCGTTCTCAGAGCCTTCGTTGCCTGTATAGCAGAGGCGGACCATGCTTCATGCTCGTCGGTCGGGCTCATGGTTGCCTCGAACGCGTCTGCTGCCTCTTCGAGTGCAGTAGGGCTTTCTCGCTTCGCGGCCAGCGCACGGACACCAGCGGCAACCTTTTTGTACTTAGTTCGAATATCGCCTTCGTCGAAGACGATATCACCCAGTTCAGGGAAGCTTACCGCTCTTTGTGTTCCGTTGTAGGTGCGTGCGATAACCACGGACCTTACATCGGCTGCTCTGGGAATCATCCTTTGCAGCGCAGTTCTATCTTTCTCTTCCAGTAGCCAGGTCGTGGACAGCACTTCCGTGCTCTCGGTGCACTCTTCGAGTCTCCGATGCCGAGGAAAGTCCTTTATCGGGCTCAGTGTCTTGAACCCATCAACAGGGTTCAGACTATGGAGAGCCCGCAGCAGGTTGGATTTGCCGCTTTCATTTCGTCCAAGGAGCGCGGTGATGCGGGAAACAGAGATGTCCCCGCTGTCGTTGATGGAACGATAGTTTCGTACCCGAAAGGAATCGAGTTTCATGCGTGGTCTCCGCTGCGCAGTTCCCATATATTACCTGAGCGGGTTCACCGAAAAAGGACGTGCTTCGACACGCAACACATAGAATGATATCGGGCGGCTACGCGAAATCATCACGGAGGAACTCGCGCTGACCGATGAATCGCATGGAGGCAAGAACAATTGGAATTCTGTCTTTGTTGCGGGACTTTTGGACACTGATGTATCACTTTGGCTGTTTGAACGACTGAGTGCGCCGGGGCGGTCGCAAGATGGCCCACTCGCTGAGATGTGAATTCCCCAACAAGTGCCTTACCTGTATGGGTACGTATGGAGTTGAGTTGGTAGTTTCGGGCTCGGCCTCACACTAAGCAAACGGGTGCGCGGCGCATCGAAATTCGCCTAGCTATTGGTATTGCTATACGGCCGTCGTCGCACCAGATTTCCGCATGAAGGTCCCGTGATTGCGCTTCGTCATCGTCACGGAGTCCTCGGCCTTGCTATTGCTTCGGGGGTTACGATTTGTATGTTCGACGTCTTCGGACCGATGGTCGCTGCGAACGGCTTGCCGAAGCGATTGGCCCCAGCATGGACCAACCGAGGACGGTGGTAATGGTGAAAATGCCGATGCAGGCCGGCGCGCCTGAGCCCCGTCGAATTCGACTGCACAGAAAAGAAAAATTGATGCAGTTTATGTGATTTATGAGGAGAATCCACCCACCCTAAAAGCCGTTCAGACTGCTCGACTTATCGCTTCCCTATCGACGGTGAGCCTGTCTGCAGGTAAGTGATTGCTCGCAAACATGAACTGACAGTATCACCCAACGACAGCGACAGTTTTGAAAGCGTCAAATCGCGGAGTCAGATTCTCTTCGAGTTTGCCTAGTCCACAGGCCTGCCACTGTCTTACTCTCCGTCAAGTCATGTCAGCGCTAACCGGCAATTGTGCTCCGCTCGCCTGCATTGATGATTTATCTTTCTGCCGTACAAGCACGAGTTGAAATGTTGATTCCAGAGTGCGCGGTCAAAGGGCATATAGACGCTGGTGCTGAGAGGGGCTTCGTCGAGAATCCTGCTCTGGTTAAAAGGATAGTGGACGATTGCTTGAGCTCTTCACTTATTTGGGGTGTGGGTTACAGAGTCAAAAATGGATGAGAATAGTGCTGCGAGATAAACTAATTTTAGATTGAGTGATTTTTTTGAGTATTGGTAAATTTATGGGGTGGTTTGTTTAATAAATGTTCATGAAATCGCTGCACGGGGCAGGCTATGTACGCTACTGAAAAAAAGGATGTCCATGGTGGAGTAACCTATACCAAATGCAGAGCAGTTATGGTCGACGGGGGAAATCCAATTGCCCTAAATGACAGGCGGCGGACCGTGAGCGATGGTCGTATGGAACGACTCCCAATCCTCATATTCCGAGATACACGACTACCTCTTTTGGAACCAAACAGATATCTCCTGTCTTTGAGAGTGCGAGTCTCGGCTGCGACGCTGGTGACGGTTGCATGGCAACTTTGTCACATATTTTGGTGGGTTCGCGCGTGCATGCCAGATTTCGAGGAAATTTTGCAGAGTGGTCAAATCCCGAATCTTTCTAGAGTTCGAAATAGCTTGTTGCCATGGCTGAAAGTTCGCTCTTTTTCGGCGAGTGGAAGCCCAAAAACACTCTACGTATCAAATGACACATTTAACTCCAGATTGGCGACGTTGGAAGACTATATGGTGCAGGCGCTGGAGGGTTACGTTGTCGGGGGAGGCGGAAACTCATCCGAGGTGACTCGCTGCAGGGCACAAGTAGATTCCCTTCAGCGATTTTTAGACTCACAGCGACTTGGCTCGCAGGACCCGGAAGAAAGGTTTGCCCTTAGCGAGGAGGAGCAACTGCGGTTGTTCGAAATCAGTTCCCCATCATCTCCGGTAAATCCTTGGCGTGGATACATCTGCAAACGCCGAAACGAGACAATGGTTCACTTGCTATTCAAAAGCGGAATACGCCGGGGAGAGTTGGGAAATCTGCGTGTCGACGACGTTGTTTTAGTCAAGCATGAGCCCTTCATCCGTGTTATGCGGAGGCCCGATGATGCCGATGACCCACGGCTGCGACAACCTGTTGTCAAGTCGCTCGCCAGGGCTATCCCGATAGATGTTTGCCTATGGCAGTCGATTGAAGATTACATCCGAGAAATCAGACCACTTACTCCGCAGGCTCTGACGCATCCATATTTGTTTGTTAACAGCCGAAATGGGGCGCCCTTAAGTATATACAGCATCAACGAGGTGTTTGCTGGTCTGAGCGAACCAATGGGAATACGAATCCATCCGCATATAGGGCGACACACATTTACGACTGGATTGGAGGCCATGCTGATTGAAGAAGGACACTCCGAAGGTGAGACAGTTGCAATGCTGATGAGCGCCAATGGTTGGAAAAGTAAGATGACCGTGAATACCTATAACAAACGTAACACCGAAGAATCGAGAATTAAAAACACTCGAAAGCATCAATCGAATATTTTTAAGATATGAAGAACTGGCCTATCCAGCGGGAATTAAATCTCAGAACCACGTTAGAAATTGAGCCAGTGGTCGGCCCGTTGCTCGACAGGGCGGGAAGATACGTCCTGATAGACGGAGATGTTTGGAGATTCGATGATGACCATCGTTATGTGTTCCTTGACTGGTCTTCGCTTCCAATCGGCGACGGGCCGTTGCGGAGGTCGATACAACATTACGTGGCTCATCACGCACGCAGCGACTCACCTTCAAACTTGGCCAACATCCTTATAGATTTTTCGTATTGCATCCGCAAGGTACCTGAGCAGTTGTGGGAAAGCGCATTTGGAACGAGTGCGGCCGAATTCAGGACATTAGTGGAGAAGTGGCTTATCAACACAATTGATGCGTTGCGCAGTGAGAAAAGATTGTGGCGATTTTGGCGTATTCGCTCATGGTACTCATACTGCACAGACAATTGGCAGGATGAAGGTTTTAGTGCCGAATTTTGTCTGACACTCTATAAAGTACCGATTCCGCAAAACCCTACTGGACTCAACGTCCACAGTCTCGACCCAGATGTCGGTCCGTTGAGTTTACAGGAAATTCACGCGCTGAATGTTGCATTGGAAGCGGATACTTCTCAGGAACACCGCAGCGTCCAAGAACGAGCGGCCTTGCGGCTCTGCATGGCTTTTGGAAGAAATCCGAGAAGCTATTGTTTGTTGCTCGAGGGTCATTTTTACAATGTACTCGGGAACGTGTCGGAAGGAGACGAGGGCTGGCTAGTTGACATGCCTCGTATAAAAAAAACTGGAACCAGACATGGACGCCATAAGACGGCGAAACTCTATTGTCAGCGCGAGGTAATGGAGTCTGTATTAGCCTTGATTAGGTCGAACGATGAATTGGGTCTACGGAAAGGTGTGGCCCGACCTCTATTTGTGAATCTGAAAGCTATCCCGCATGCTGATATGGATTTTACGCTCACAGAGTTGTCAATGGACTCGAGTGAGTATGGCGGATTGCTTCACACTTTTGTTTCGCGTCTACAGGTTCCGTCGAGAGTTGAAAATAAATTGCTTCATCTGACGCCTCGTAGGCTCCGATACACGCTTGGTACTTCCTGTGCCCGTATGGGCATGTCTCGGTCTGAGTTGGCATATATGTTAGACCATTCAAATACGAAAACAGTTGAGGTTTATTATTCGTATAGCTCTGACATGTTGGAGGCTATTGATAACGCTCTTGCAGGGGAAGGGAAGGAGTTGCTTGGCTTCTTTAATCGACCTGTTCGGAAGCGAAAATGGGAAAAAGAAAAGAATAGTTCTCGAGTCATTGTTTTGCCGCCGGGGGGTGACGAGATGCCTGGTAGGAACTCGGGCGATGACGAGTCCGGGGCGTGTAACAGAAAGACTGCTTCGTGTGAACTTGATATTCCGCTTGCGTGTTATGGGTGCCCAAAACACGAGCCGTTTTTCGAAGGTCCACACCATCGAGCACTTGCTGAAGTTGATGCTCGTATCATTCTGGTCGAGGGATTCAAAAATGCTGTGGAAAATTTGATGGTTTTGAAACGAAGAATTCTTCATGTTATAGAGCAGTGCGCCCATAAGGATTATAAAAAATGAAGAAAGGGCAGATGTCAAAGAAGTGCCGTCGATTGAAAGACAATGCTCTACGTTTCCTCGCAAATGTGTCGAACGACCCAAATGTAAATTTCGTGGAAATAATAAAGAGGGCAAAGGCTGTAAATCCGCTTGTATGTGATTGGGATGCGCCTAACTGGGACGTCGGTGCGAACTTTGATACTCAAGGACATTATCATGCCTTCTCTGTTGACAATAACGAGGAGATTGGTCGTAGGAAAGTCGTCTCGCTCAACTTCAGCGACATAGTCTCCGGGAATGACTTTTCTATCAGCGGTGCATTTTCTTTCATGGAGCTCGGCAAGGCCTATATTGTGCTGTTGCAGTTCGTCAATGGAACGGGGCGTCAAATGATGAGGCGGAACTTTGATGTTTTGAGAATTTTGGGGCCGGCGTTGAAAGACGTGGGATACGAGGTCGAGCTGATAACGAGGAAGCACTTCGAAACCGCGGAGAGGTTGCTGAATGATTATGCTCATAGTACTGCGTATGTTCGTGCAATAGCCATCGAGGGATTTTCAAAGTTCCTTGACGAAAATGGACTGACGAAGACGAGATTGAACTTCCGGACACGTATTTCGGCGGAAGGAATGGACACAGTAGACGAACTTGCGAATCCGGATGCAAGCAGTCAGTCGGTGAAATCCGCGAGATTTGCTTCGAAAGATGTTGTGCGGGCAATCGGCGAACTCTATCAGAATATTCCGCGTGAAAATAAGCGCGATAGATTCCTTATTTGTCTTTGTTCTCTTGCGGTTATTTTTGGGTTGCGAAGTCGCGAAGTTTTGACGCTTCCAATTAACGCTCTCCGGAAAGACTCTGAAGGGACTTTGTTTCTGTGTTATTTCCGCTTAAAGAGGCGAGGTCCGGAGGGAAATTGCCCAGTTATAAGTGAGGTAGGGGTGGGTGGGAAGGAGTTGGTGTACATGGGCCTTAACAGGAAGGTGGTGCCAACAATTTGGATTGAGCTCGTTCAAGACATATTCGAAGAGCTCGCTGAACTTACCTCTGAGGCGAGAGATATTGCAAAGAAGATTGAGGATAATGGATTTCAACCGCATCTGCCAGTGCCTTTGCCCGAGAGTTTGACATATAAAGAGGTCGAGCTATATTTTGAGCTGGGGAAGTCGGGGCGCGATTTCTGCAAAGCACGCCAGGTCGAGCCGATTGGAATGAGGGGCCACGCGCATCTCGTCCGGGGACGTGACCTCTATGTGGCGCTTGCGAGGGAGGTGCTGAAGACTCCGGTTTTGCGTCAGCAAAGCGGCTCACCGGTTTACCTATCGGAAATAGTCGGAATAACGTTTCCGAATGAGTTGAGGAGAGGAAGTAATACGAAGCTCCGTTATGCAGTCATTCCATTGGAGCCTTTCGTGCTTGCGGATTTTCTCTGCAGCCGAAAATACACTCGCTCTGGGTTTGATGACTATGGGATTGCTGGTGATGATGGTATACCTATTGAAACGGAGATGCATGGCTTGCGCCGTTTCATCAATGACTTGCTCGAGAAAGGAGGGTTATCTGAACTCGCTCAAGCCGAATGGTTTGGGCGCAAGCAGAGTCAGAATGCTAATTATCAGAGCAAAACGGCTTACGAACGCGCAAATGAAATCAGGCCTCTGATAATGACTCCGCGCTTCAAGGGAAAACTTCCTGAGGCGCTCGGGAAGGCTCCCAAAAAAATGGCCGAGGCTTATCTCGAGGCTCGTGTTCGAACGATTCACCTTACTCCATTTGGAATGTGTACGCGAGATTTCTCGCAGGCGTCTTGCTCGTTGCACTATGACTGCGACTCTGGTTGCGAGGACTTGCTGCTTGATTCGCAGCTTGAGAAGAGGGAGTTTCTTACTTTTGCCATAGAAATTACGGTGATTCAAATAGAGGTGCTGACGAAGAATGTGAAGAAGAGCTTGTATAACGCATCATCCGCACTTGAGCACCAAATTAAAAAATTACAAACATACCGCGATGCTTTGACACACTTGGAAAAGAGGGGCTGCGATGAACGAACGTGCGAAAAAAAATGGGAGGCGAATCAGGCCGAATCGGAAGATGACCGAAGTGGACATCCGCGCCGCGATTGACATTCTAGAAGAATGGGAAGTTAAGAGGCCAAGAACACCTTTAAACTGGTCGAACATTGAAAAGTTGACGAATTTTAGTCGGCCAGCACTTGCGGCAAAAGTTTCGATTCGGGAAGCTTTTGACGCTGCGAAAACCCGACAGAGAGGTTGTGTAAATCGATTTCGAGACCGTCTGGACTCGGTGCAAGATGAGTTTGCAAGGTTGAAGGTTGAGAATGAGCGGTTGCAGGCAGCCGAGGATGAGTGGCAAACAATGTGGCAACGTGTAATCCACAATGCGGATGAACTTGGAATCGACCCCCAAATATTGTTTGCACCTATCTCGTCGGCAGGCCGTCGGCATACCGGGGAGACGCTGGCAACGCTGCGCGGTGCGCGGGCATCCTACCGGACGGCAACTGCAGCGACTCGGCCAGCAGTGGAGCGCGGAAAGCGAAAGATTCGCGAGCGTGACGAAAACTCTGATACGGACGAAAAGACGTGAAAAAACATGGTGCTATGCAAATCTTTCGGATATTTCTCCCGGCTGAGAAGTACTAAGCGGCGCGCCGGCGGACGGCCGGTTCGTGTGAAACGCAAAACCGCGCGTGTCTCCTCAGGAGGCCGCGCGGTTTTGTTTTGCGCGCGCGGTTTTCTTGCGTGCGGAAGGCGATGCGGGCGCGGGCGGGGTGGTGATATTCGGTGTGTCCTTCGCGCGTTTGGCGCGGCGACGGACAACGGAGATTTCGGTGGCTTCGGCGGATTTCGTGGCCGACGGACGGCGGCGAACCGGTGCGGGCGCGACGGCGTCGCGTCCGTTCGTGACGGGTTTGCTGCTGGCTGCCGACGTTTTTCTTTTCGACGACGGGGACGCGGCCTGTTGGTCTTTTTTTGCCGGTGTGCCGCGCGACGAGGTCTTTTTTACGACCGCATCGCCGCCGGTCTTCGCGTTCTTCGCGATCGGCACGGCTTTTGCCGCCTTTGGAGCATTGGCGGCTTGTCGGGTCTTCGCGGTTTTCGCAGACTTGATGGCTTTCTCGGCTTTCTCGGCTTTCTCGGCTTTCTCGGCTTTCTCGGCTTTTCCGGCTTTTGCGGTCTTCGCGGCAGGCTGCTCCGTTTCAGCCGTCTTCGTCGCGCTATCGACGTTCTCCGCTTTTGCCTTCACCTTCTTCCGTCCGCGCGCACCCGCCTTCAACCCGGCAACCTCACCACTCCCGTCGACCGCCACACCAACCGGCAGCACCGATTCCAGCGTCCGCAACCCGGCCGCCAGCTCGCGCTTCTGCGTGGGCGTGAGTCGCTTCACCCAGTATTCGGCGCGCGACGCGCTCGACCGGTCGGGCAGCGGAAACGACGCGAGCACCGCGCGCGGCTTGCGCGAGCGCGTGTAGCGCGCGCCCTTGCCGGCGGCATGCTCGTCGAAGCGCGCGGCGACGTCGGTCGTGATGCCCGTGTAGACGCTGTCGTCAGCGCATTCGATCAGATACAGAAACCAGGACATGGCAGGGCGGCGGGATGCGAAGCCGCCAGTGTCTCAGAAAAGGCGTGCGTCAACGCCACCGATCGCCGTGTCCGTCGCGGAAGCGGCTCGGCGCCGCGCCGAGTTCGCGCGTGAAGAAACGCGTGAACGCGCTGGTGGACCGGAAGCCGACGCGCACGCCGATCTCGCCGATCGGCAATTGCGTATTCAGCAGCAGGTCGCGCGCCTCGCCGAGCCGCGCGTGAGCGACGAGCGTGCGGAAGTCGACCGCTTCGCAATGCAGCCGCCGGCGCAGCGTCCAGCGCGACATCGCAAAGCGCGTGCACACATGCCGCGTCGTCGCGATCCGCCGTCGCCGGCGCAGGCGGTATCGCTTGCGGGCGACCCGCACGTCATGCGCCAGGCAGACCCGGTGCACTTCCCGTCTCGCGCTACTCGGTGCCG
The DNA here is from genome assembly GCF_047978125.1 of Burkholderia sp. LFS061. Classification (NCBI taxonomy): domain Bacteria; kingdom Pseudomonadati; phylum Pseudomonadota; class Betaproteobacteria; order Burkholderiales; family Burkholderiaceae; genus Burkholderia; species Burkholderia sp. LFS061. The sequence goes on from NZ_JBFPFS010000026.1 coordinate 18,266, forward strand.
CGCCGGAACGGATCGTGTTCGCGCAGTTCGTCGACGTACGCGTGAATCTGCTCGGTCTCGCGTTCGAGAAAGCGCGCGACCGCATCCGAGAACGCCGGGTGCGCGAGCCAGTGCGCGGAGTGCGTGACGGTCGGCAGGAAACCGCGCGCGAGCTTGTGCTCGCCTTGCGCGCCGCCTTCGAACGTATCGAGCCCGGCCTCGATGCAGAATTCGAGCAGCTGATAGTAGGCCGTTTCGAAATGCAGGCAGGGCACGTGCTCGATCGCACCCCAGTAGCGGCCGTACAGCGTGCCGCCGCCGTGCTCGCCGCGCCGATAGATGGCGAGCGCGCTCGCGATCGGCTGGCCGTCGGCTTCCGCGATCACGAGCAGCAGGTTCTCGGGCATCGTCGCGCCGATCGTGCGGAAGAAGTCGAGGTTCAGGTACGGGCTCGAATAGTGTTCGCGGTAGGTCTGCCGGTAGCAGCGCGAGAAGAAGCGCCAGTCGGCGTCGGTGATCCGGTCGCCGGTGAGCCGCCGGAACGTCACGCCCGCATCGTGCACCTTGCGCCGTTCCGCGCGGATGTTCTTGCGCTTCTTCTGCTCGAGCGTGGCGAGGAAATCGTCGAAGTGGCGGTAGCCGTCGTTGATCCAGTGAAACTGCACGCCTTCGCGCAGCATCATCCCCATCGATTCGAGGAGCCGCGCTTCGTCGCCCGTCGGGAACAGTACGTGCAGCGACGACACGTCGCTCTGCTCGGCGAATGCGAGCAGCGTGGCCGCGAGTCGGCGGCGCGCGTCGTCGTCGGCCGCGAGCAGGCGCGTGCCCTGCACCGGCGTGAACGGCACCGCGCACAGCAGCTTCGGGTAGTAGGGCAGGTCGTTGCGCTGGTACGCGTCGGCCCACGCCCAGTCGAACACGTATTCGCCGTACGAATGCTGCTTCGCGTAGACGGGCGCGGCGGCAACGAGGCGGCCGGTGCCCGCATCGGTCAGCGTGACGAAGTGCGGCGACCAGCCGGTGTCGTCGACCGCGCAGCGCGCGACGTGCAGCGCGTCGAGGAATTCGTGGCGCAGGAACGGCGTCGGCTGCGCGTCGCGCGCGAGCAGCGCGTTCCATTCTTCGGCCGGCACCTCCGCGGGGGACGACAGGATGCCCGTGCGATAATCGATGCGTTCGTGTTTCAAGCGTGAATCCGTACCGTTGGATGTTGCCGGATGCGTGCCGCCGTGGCCCGCGTCCGGGACGATTTCGTCAGCCGTTCAGGGCGCGCCGCCGGGCTGCGCCGATCCCGTCATGAAGACCCGACTCGCTCTCGCCCAGATCAACGTCACCGTCGGCGATTTCGCCGGCAACGTCGCGCGCATCGTCGCAGCCGCGCGCGCTGCGCACAACGATGGTGCGCACCTGATGGTCGCGCCCGAACTCGCGCTGTCCGGCTATCCGCCGGAAGACCTGCTGCTGCGGCCCGCGTTCTACGCGGCGGCCGCCGCCGCGCTCGACTCGCTCGCCGACGCGCTGAAGGCGTTCGACGGGCTCGCGGTGCTGGTCGGCCATCCGTTGCGCGGCGTGGGCGGCGATCCGCCGGGCGGGGCTCCGCTCGCGTCAGCCGTCGATGGTAATGCAAACCGCCCGATCGAGCGCGGCGTGCCACCCACCGACACCTTCAACGCGGTGTCGCTGATCGTCGGCGGCGAGATCGTCGGCACCTACCGCAAGCAGGATCTGCCCAACGCCGAGGTGTTCGACGAGAAGCGCTATTTCGCGACGGACGCCGAGCCGCTCGTGTTCGAGCTGAACGGCGTGAAATACGGCGTGATCATCTGCGAGGACGCGTGGCACGCGTCGGCCGCGCAGATCGCGAAGGCGGCCGGCGCGCAGGTGCTGCTGATCCCGAACGGCTCGCCGTACCACATGAACAAGGAAGCGGTGCGCATCGACATCCTGCGCGCGCGGATTCGCGAGACCGGGCTGCCGATGGTGTACGTGAACCTCGTCGGCGGCCAGGACGAGCTCGTGTTCGACGGCGGCTCGTTCGTGCTCGACGCGCAGGGCGCGCTCGTCGCGAAGATGCCGCAGTTCGACGAAGGGCACGCGATCGTCGAATTCGACGGCGCGCGACCGCTGCCCGGCGCGATCACGCCCGAGCTATCGACGGATGCGCAGGTGTACCGCGCGCTCGTGACCGGCGTGCGCGACTACATCGGCAAGAACGGATTTCCCGGCGTGCTCGTCGGGCTGTCGGGCGGCGTCGATTCGGCGCTGGTGCTGGCCGTCGCATGCGATGCGCTCGGGCCCGAACGCGTGCGCGCGGTGATGATGCCGTCGCGCTTCACGGCCGACATCTCGACCACCGATGCGGCGGAGATGGCGCGGCGCGTCTGCGTGCGCTACGACGAGATCGCGATCGCGCCGATGTTCGACGCATTCCGCGCGTCGCTCGCGGGCGAGTTCGCGGGCCTCGCTGAAGACGCGACCGAGGAGAACATCCAGGCGCGCATCCGCGGCACGCTGCTGATGGCGCTGTCGAACAAGTTCGGCTCGATCGTGCTGACGACCGGCAACAAGAGCGAGATGGCGGTCGGTTACTGCACGCTGTACGGCGACATGGCCGGTGGTTTCGCGGTGATCAAGGACATAGCGAAGACGCTCGTGTACCGGCTCTGCCGCTATCGCAACGAGACGGCCGACTACGTGCTGCGCAACGTGATCCCCGAGCGAATCCTGACGCGCGCGCCGTCGGCCGAGCTGCGCGAGAACCAGACCGACCAGGACAGCCTGCCGCCGTACGACGTACTCGACGCGATCATGCGGATGTACATGGAAGAAGACCGGCCGCTCGCCGAGATCGTCGCGGCCGGCTATGCGCAGGCCGACGTCGAACGCGTGACGCGGCTCATCAAGATCAACGAATACAAGCGCCGCCAGGCGCCGATCGGCATCCGCGTCACGCATCGCGCATTCGGGCGCGACTGGCGCTATCCGATCACGTCACGCTTTACCGAGCGTCTCGACTGACCCGTGCGCGGCTTGCCGCACGGCTTACTGCACGGCTTACAATCGGGATCGCGATTTTTCATCCAAACGAGCATTGAGGGACAACCATCATGAAACGCATCACAGCCATCATCAAGCCGTTCAAGCTGGACGAAGTCCGCGAAGCGCTCGCCGAAGTGGGTCTCACGGGCCTGACCGTGACGGAAGTGAAGGGCTTCGGTCGCCAGAAGGGGCATACCGAGCTGTATCGCGGCGCCGAATATGTGGTCGACTTCCTGCCGAAGATGAAGATCGAGGTGGTCGTCGCGGAAGCGCAGGTCGACCAGGTGATCGACGCGGTGATCGGTGCGGCGCGCACCGGCAAGATCGGCGACGGCAAGATCTTCGTGTCGGATGTCGAACGCGTGATCCGCATCCGCACCGGCGAAGAGAACGAAGCGGCCGTCTGAGCACCGTATTCGTCAGTGGGCCGTGCGAAACCGGCCCGCCAATAAAAAACGGTGCGATACCCGGTTGGGTACCGCACCGATACGCGCCTCTCGCAGCAGCGTGGAAAGTGTTGTCGAATCGTTCTTTGGACGGCGCCTGATCAGAACAGGTGCTGGATGCCGGCGTAGACGCCGGTCTGGCTGCCGCCCGGATGCGGGTTGCCGGTCGACACGGCCGTGCCCGCGCCGTTCGCGTTCAGGCTGAAGTTGGCCGTCGAGCTGTTGCGCACCGTCGCGACCTGCACGTCGAACAGCGTGCGCTTCGAGATGTTGTACGTGCCGCCGACCGTGTAGATGTTCGCGTTGCCGCCGCCGTGGTTCGCGTTCACGTGATACACGGCCGCGATCAGCGCCGCCGCCGGCGTGGCCTGCCACGTCACGCCGCCCCAGACCTGCTGGGTGCCGGTGATGCCGTTGTTGACTGCCGGGCCGCCGCTGCCGTCCGCGTGCGACGACTGGTAGGCGGCCTGCAGCTTGAACTGGCCGAGGAACACGTTCGCGCCCGCGAAGTATTCACGCGAGTAGTTGAACACGTCCGAGAAGCGGCCGTTGCTGTCGCGCGTTTCGTCGTAGATGCCGCGCAACTGGAACAGCGAGTTCGTGTAAGTGATCTGCGCGCCGGCTGCACGGCCCGGCTGGCCGGCCGTCGTGTTGCCGTTGAAGCTGGTGGAGTTCGAGAACGCGAACTGGCCGTAGAAGTCGAAGCCGTAGAACTGCGGCGACTGGTACGACACGTTGTTGCTGGTCTTGTTCCAGTTGCGGCCGCGCACGAGCGATGCCGACGACCAGCTCGACTGGCCCAGCGGATCGAAGTCCCACACGCCGTTCGCGATCGCGAGTTCGCGACCGAACAGCAGCGTACCGTAGCGGTCGTTCGAGATGCCGACCGTCGCGAAACGATCCCAGATCGAGCCGGACGTGCCGAGACCGCCGTTCATCGTGTTGAACGCGCCTTCGAGGTGGAACAGGACCTTGTTGCCGCCGCCGATGTCCTCGCTACCCTTCAAGCCCCACAGGCTCGTGCCCCAGTCGCCGCTTTCAGCGCGTACTCGGTGGCCGTCTTGCAGGCCGTTCATGTACTCGATGCCTGCATCCAGGCGGCCATACAGCGTGACGCTGCTCTGCGCGTGCGCCGTCACCACCCCAGCAGCCATCAGCGCGGCCGCGACCAAAGCTTTCTTCATCATCTCCTCCATACCCTGTCAAAAAGTCAACCCAGACTGCACGAGATGCCCGGAGCGCGAGCGCCGGGCAAAAGCGGGATAACCAGGGAGACCTCGTGCAGGGCCGGTAAGCGCGGCACGCGGGCAAGCAGACGGAAAACCGTTGAGCGGTCCCGCGCAGCCGGGTCGGCCTGCGGGGTCTCCTTGTTGTGTCGTGAAGCTAAACTACATTTCACGAACTTCGTTTTGCTACTTTGGTTACTAATTTAGCAAAAATACAATTTTGTGGCGATGGAAATCGTTGTTTGACTAACACCTGTCGCCAATTTGCCATGCAACACAGTGCGCAACAGGTGGCATAGGGGTTCGCAATTACCGGAAAACCCTTGTCGCACAAGGGAGACATGAATTCCGCGTACATGGGTCAAGGATTGCCACTATTGACGTTGCAGGGGCGCGGGCGTAAACGCGAAAGACGCGAAATTGGTAAGTATTTCGTAATGAATCGGCGGCCGCCGGATGCCGCTGTCCGTGCCTGCAACGCCCGCCGCATAAGGCGTGCGGCTGCGGCGTATCGAGTTCAGCCCGGGCCCGGCCGTGCGTCGAGCAGCTGCGCGCGAATCCAGCGGTGCGCATCGGTGCGCGCATGCTTCGCGTGCGAATAGACCTTCAGCGTGTAGCGAGGGATTTCGAACGGCGCGGGGAAGATGCGGATCGGCGCCGCGTGCCGCAGCGCCTGCGCGGCGCGGTTCGGCACGGTCATCAGGAGTGCGGATTCCGCGATCACGAACGGCGCGGCGAGCACGGTCGGCAACTGCACGGCGACCTGCCGCGCGAGGCCGAGCCGGTCGAGCACGTAGTCGACGACGCCGCGCGCTTCGTTCCACGGCGTGACGACCACGTGGCGGGCCGCCAGGTACTGGTCGAGCGTCAGCCGCCGGTGGATGTCCGGATGCGCGGCGCTTGCGATCACGACGTAGTCGTCGGAGAACCAGTCGAAATCCTCGATACCCGGCGCGTCGGCCGTCGATTCCTCGTTGTAGCCGAGCGCGAAATCGATGCGGCCGGCCGCCAGTTCGTCGACGGAAATCTTTCGGTCTGAATGCACAACGCGGATCCGCAGCCGCGGCGCGACATGCTGGATGCGCGCGAGGAACGCCGGCAGCACCGCGAATGCCGTGTAGTCGGTCGCGGCGAACACGAACGTGCGATCGCTTTGCGCGGGATCGAAGCGGCGCGCGCGGGCGAGCCCCTTCGACATCGCGTCGAGCGCGTCGCCGGCCCACGTGGCGATGTCGTCGGCGCGCACGGTCGGCTGCATCTCGTTGCCGAGGCGCACGAACAGCGCGTCGCCGATCGCGTCGCGCAGCCGCGCGAGCGCGTGGCTCAGCGCGGACGGGCTCATCGCGAGCTCGTGCGCGGCCGCGGCGACCGACCGGTGGCGGTACAGCGCGTCGAACGCGAGCAGCAGGTTCAGGTCGAGACGGCGCAGGTCGGGATGCATCATGTTCAGGTCAAGATGAAGAAACTGCACTTCCTGCAGGCATGGCATGAACGTAGCATGACGGTCTGATCGGCGCCAGCGCGGTTGCGCGGCGCCGTTTTCCGTTTCAAGTCCGGGCCGGAGGAGGGCTCAACCCGTGCAAATCGACATCCGTACCGCTACCGTCGCCGACGTGCCGCTGATCCTGCGTTTCATTACCGAACTGGCCGTCTACGAGAAGGCGGAACACGAAGTGATCGCGACGCCAGCGTCGCTCGAGCGCAGCCTGTTCGGCGAAGGTTCACCGGCGCGCGCGCTGGTGTGCGAGGTCGACGGCGAGCCGGCCGGCTTCGCCGTGTATTTCTTCTCGTATTCGACCTGGCTTGCCCGGCAGGGGCTGTATCTCGAGGATCTGTACGTGTCGCCGCGCTTTCGCGGCGCGGGCGCCGGGTTGCGGCTGCTGAAGGCGCTCGCGCGGATCGCGGTCGAATCGGGCTGCGGGCGATTCGAATGGAGCGTGCTCGACTGGAACGAGCCGGCGATCCGTTTCTACGAGAGCGTCGGCGCCGCGCCGCAGAGCGAATGGGTGCGTTACCGGCTCGCGGGCGACGAACTGCGCGCGTTCGCCGACGGCGCGCCGGTGAGCGCCACGTAAACGCAAAACGGGCGCCCCGCGGGGCGCCCGTTCGCATGTCGTGCGTTGCGTGCGTTACTTGAGGCTGCCCGACAGGAACCCGCGCAGGCGTTCGCTCTTCGGGTTGGCAAACACCTCGGCCGGCACGCCTTCTTCCTCGACGCGGCCCTGGTGCAGGAACATCACGTGATTCGACACGTTGCGCGCAAAGCCCATCTCATGCGTGACGACGATCATCGTGCGGCCTTCCTCGGCGAGCTTCTGCATCACCTTCAGCACTTCGCCCACCAGCTCCGGGTCGAGCGCCGACGTCGGCTCGTCGAACAGCATCACGTCCGGATGCATTGCCAGCGCGCGCGCGATCGCGACACGCTGTTGCTGGCCGCCCGACAGGTGCGACGGATACTGCTTCTCGACGCGCGGCGCGAGGCCGACCTTCTCGAGATACACACGCGCGCGATCCTCGGCTTCCTTCTTCGGGATGCCGAGCACGTTCACCGGTGCTTCCATCACGTTCTCGATCACGTTCATGTGCGACCAGAGATTGAAGTGCTGGAACACCATCGACAGCTTGGTACGCACGCGCTGCAACTGCTTCGGATCGGCCGCGCGCAGCGCGCCGGCCTTGTCGAGGGTGGTGCGCACTTCCTCGCCGTCGACGAAGATGCGGCCGGCGTTCGGCTGTTCGAGGAAGTTGATGCAGCGGAGCATCGTGCTCTTGCCGGAGCCGGACGAGCCGATCACGCTGATCACGTCGCCGGCGTTCGCCTTCAGCGACACGCCCTTGAGCACCTCGTTGCTGCCGTAGCGTTTGTGGAGATCGTCGACGAAAAGCTTCTGGGTCTGGGAATTCATCAATAGTCCTGCGGAAACTTACTTGCCTTGCGGGCGCAGATACGCGAGCCAGCGGCGCTCGGCCTGGCGGAACAGCCACACGAGCGCGAACGAGATCGCGAGGTAGAGCAGGGCGGCGATGCCGAACGCGTGGAACGACATGTAGGTGGCCGAGTTCACGTCGCGGGCGATCTTCAGGATGTCCGGCACGGTCGCGGTGAACGCCACCGTCGTCGCGTGCAGCATCAGGATCACTTCGTTGCTGTACAGCGGCAGCGCGCGGCGCAGCGCCGACGGCAGGATCACGCGGCGGTACATCGTGAACGGCGTCATCCCGTACGCGCGCGCGGCTTCGATCTCGCCGTACGACGTCGCCTTGATCGCGCCCGCGAAGATCTCGGTGGTGTACGCGCAGGTGTTCAGCGTGAACGCGAGCAGCGTGCAGTGCATCCCGTCGCGGAAGAACGCGTCGAGCATCGGCGTGCCGCGCACGGCCTGCAGGCTGTAGAGGCCCGTGTAGCAGAGCAGCAGCTGCACGTAGAGCGGCGTGCCGCGGAACACGTATGTATAGAGCCACACGGCGCTCGACAGCCACTTCCTCTTCGATACGCGCGCGACCGCGAGCGGTACCGACAGGCAGAAGCCGAGGCCGATCGACACGACCAGCAGCCACAGCGTGATCGCGACGCCGGTGATGCGATAGCCGTCGGTGTAGAGATAGTTGCGCCAGTATTCTTGGATGAGTTCGATCATAGGTCAGCCTTGCGGACACCGGTCGAGTAGCGCTTTTCGAGCCACATCAGCACGAAGTTCGAGATCGTCGTGATGGCGAGGTAGACCGCTCCCGCGATCAGCGTGAAGAAGAAGAACCGCAGCGTGCCCTTGCCGGCGTCCTGCGACGCCTTCACGACGTCGGCCAGGCCGATGATCGACACGAGCGCGGTCGACTTCACGAGCACCTGCCAGTTGTTGCCGATGCCCGGCAGCGCGAAGCGCATCATCTGCGGGAACATGATCCGCGTGAATACCTGCCAGTTCGTCATCCCGTACGCGCTGCCGGCCTCGAGTTGGCCGCGCGGCACCGACAGGAACGCGCCGCGGAACGTCTCGGTGAAGTACGCGCCGTAGATGAAGCCGAGCACGAGCACGCCGGCGAGGAACGGGTCGATGTCGATCTGGTCCCAGCCGAGCGCGTCGGTCGCGATGTTCAGCCAGATCTGCAGGCTGTAGAACAGCAGCAGCATCAGCACGAGGTCGGGCACGCCGCGGATCAGCGTCGTGTAGACGGTGCCGATGCCGTGCGTCACGCGATTGCGCGACAGCTTCGCACCCGCGCCGAGCAGACCCAGCAGGAACGACAGCGCGAGCGAAAGCACCGCCAGTTTGACGGTTTGCCAGGTGCCTGCGAGGATCAGCGGGCCGTAACCTTGTAGAAACATATGTGGTCCCTGGTGTGGTCCCTGAGGGCGCACGCGGTGCGCCGCGAAAGACGCGCCCGCCAAGCTGCGCGGAACGCCCCGTGCGTATCATGACCGTCCGCCCCGGCAACGGTGCCGGGCCAGCCCGTCGCGCGAGCGGCGGGCAAGGGGGCGGGCGGCGCGTGGTTGACTGCCAGTACTGCCCGGACGCAGGGCCGCCCCCGCATCCGTTGCTTCTTCTTGTCGGCGCTCAGCGGGCCGAAGCCGAATAGACGCTGAACGAGAAGTACTTGTGCGACAACCGGTCGTACGTGCCGTCCTTGTGCATGTCGGCCAGCGCGTTGTTGATCTTGAGCTTCAGGTCCGTATCTTCCTTGCGCAGGCCGATCGCGGTGCCGTCGCCGATCGTTTTCGGATCCTTCACTTCCGGCCCGGCGAATGCGAAGCCCTTGCCGCGCGGCGTGCGCAGGAAGCCGTAGTCGGCCTGCAGTTCGTCCTGCAGCGTCGCGTCGAGGCGGCCCGAGCCGAGATCGGTATAGACCTGGTCCTGATTCTGGTAAGGAATGACCGTCACGCCCTGCGGTTCCCAGTACGCCTTCGCGTAGGTTTCCTGCGTCGAGCCCTGCTCGACGCCGACGCGCTTGCCTTTCAGCGACGCGACCGTCGGCAGCAGCGGCGAGCCGGTCTTTGCGATCATCCGCGCTGGTGCGTCGTACACCTTGTCGGAGAAGTCGATCTGCTCGCGGCGCTTGTCCGTGACGGTCAGCGACGACACGATGACGTCGTACTTCTTCGCCTTCAGCGCCGGGATGATTCCGTCGAGGTCCTGCGCCACCCACACGCATTTCACGTTGATCCGCTTGCAGATCTCCTTGGTGAGATCGACGTCGAAACCGACGATCTCGCCGCTCGGCGCGGTCGACTCGAACGGCGGGTAGCTGGCATCAACGCCGATCCGCACGGTCTTCCACTCCTTCGCGAAGGCGCTGCCCGCCACGAGGGCGAGGGCGGCGCACAGGGCGGCCTTCTTCATTTCCATCCTTCTGTTGCTGACTTTCCGGGGGCGCTCGCGGCCGGTCGGACCGGGCGCCGCGGCGTATTCTAGACGGCCAAAATTCGCCGATCGGCGTTCTGGCGATGGCGGCCGCCGGACGGGCGAACGCCAAAAGGGCGGTATTTTACCCGAACGCGATACCCGGAAAACGGCAATCCGGCGCGATCGATCGATTCTTCGATTCTTTGATTCGGCTGTTGCGGCAATCGCGGTATTCTCAACGGGTATTGCGTCAATTGCGGTCGCGGATGCAACGATCCGGCGCGCGGCCGATGGATTGCGGCGTGGACGCGGTCACGTTCGCGCGCGGCCGAGGTGCTGCTGTTCGACGTCGTGTGAAACAAAAAAAAGGGACGCGAGCCGGAGCCTGCGTCCCCTTCGGCGCCACTCCGCGGAGCGGCTTGCCGGCTTACTGCACCGGCGCCGATGCGCCCTTGGCCGCACGATGCTGTTCCCAGCGCTCCTTCATCTTCTCGTGGCGCTGCTGCATCTGCGCGTACTGCTGCTTGAGCGCCGTGCTGACCGTGGTCTTCTGCTGGTCGTTCAGTCCGTTGTAGAACGCGAGCCACGCGGCGGACGTCTGTTCGCGCAGTTGCGCGTTCTGCTGTTCGGCCTGCTGGCGCGCGGCGTGCATCGCGTTCAGGTCGAGGATCGGCTGGTTCTGCTGCGCCTTGAACTGCTCGCGCATCTGCTCGTGGCTCTTGCGCATCGCATCACGGTTCTGCTTCATCGTATTGACGGCCGTCTGCCATTGCTGTTCCTGCGACGCGTTGAGCTTCAGCTGGTCGTGCAGTTTCATGATTGCGCCGAACGGGCCGCCGTCGTGCCCGTGCATCTGGTGCATGCCGGGGCCGCCCGGCGGCGGCATGTCGGTGGGCGGCGCGGCATGCGCGGTGCCGAATGCGAGAGCGAGCACAGTGGCGGCCGCGATGGCCACGCGGGAAGTCTTCTTATACATTTCAGAAACTCCTTGTATCCAAAGGGTCCGGCGATGCGGTACGGGGAAAGCTGTGTACCGCATCCGGTAAGAAGCAGGTTAGCGATGCCGGCCCCGGCCGGTGTTACGTGGGGCGGCGGCCCGGTTACCGCGCATTACAGTTCCCTTGCGCGGTAACCCGCAGTAACCCTTTCATCCCTTTGTTTCGTTCTTCGACCCCGCCCTCGCGCGGTAAACTTCGAGCCATGACTACCCAGATCCTCATCGTCGACGACGACCAAGAACTCCGAGACCTGCTGCGCGACTATCTCGTGCGCCAGGGGATGGAAGTGTCCGTGCTGCACGACGCGGCGACGCTCGAGAAGCGTCTCGAGCGCGAGCGGCCCGACCTGATCGTGCTGGACCTGATGATGCCGGGCGTGGACGGCCTGACCGCGCTGCGCCAGTTGCGCGCGGCCGGCGACGACATTCCCGTGATCATGCTGACCGCGCGTGCGGACGACGTCGACCGCATCGTCGGGCTCGAACTCGGCGCGGACGACTACCTCGGCAAGCCGTTCAACCCGCGCGAGCTGCTCGCGCGCGTGCAGGCCGTGCTGCGCCGCCGCCGCGCGACGCCGTCGGCGGCCGCGCCCGAACAGCGCGAACCGTTCGCGTTCGGCCGCTTCGTGCTCGACTTCCAGGCGCGCACGCTGTCGGTCGACGGCAAGCCGGCGACGCTGTCGAGCAGCGAATTCGCGCTGCTGAAGATCTTCGTGAACCATGCGCTGCGCACGCTCACGCGCGAGCGGCTGCTCGAGCTGCTGCACGGGCCCGAGTACGACGGCACCGACCGCGGCATCGACGTCCAGGTGTGGCGCCTGCGCCGCATCCTCGAAACGGATCCGTCGACGCCGCGCTTCATCCAGACGGTCCGCGGGCGCGGCTACGTGTTCGTGCCCGACGGCGAGGCCCATGCGCAAACCCATTGATTCGCTGTTCGGGCGGCTCGCGCTGCTCGTCGTCGGCGTCCTGCTCCTGTCGCACTTCGCGTGGTTTTTCGCGATGCGGCTCGAGCGCAACCAGATGCAGACGCGCTACGCGGTCGAGGAGGCCGCGTTCCTGGTCGACGCGGTGCGCCAGCACGTCGAACGCACGCCCGACCAGCCGTTGCCGTCGCGCGTGCGGCTCGTGACGCCGGACAGCGCCGACGTGCCGAACGGCGATCTGTCGAACCTGCCGGCGGCACTCAAGCGGTTCCGCGACGATGTCGGCGAGCGGATGCCGCCCGGTACGCGCGTCGAGATCGGCGCGCCGGGCCATCCGCCGGTGCTGTGGGTCAAGGAGCCGACCGACCGCAACTGGATCGTGGTGCCCGTGCAGCCGCTGCGTCCGCCGCGCTCGCTGGATCGGATGCTGTTGTGGCTCGGCACGATCTTCTCGGCCGGCGTGATCGCCGCGCTGTTCGCGGCCTGGCAGCTGCAGCAGCCGCTGCGCTCGCTCGCGCGCGCAGTCGCGCGCTTCGGCCGCGGGCAGCCGGTGCCGCCGCTGCGCGAGCGCGGCCCGCGCGAGCTGCGCCAGCTCACGCATGGCTTCAACCAGATGGTCGAGCAGGTGTCGCAGGCCGACAACGACCGCGCGGTGATGCTGGCGGGCGTTGCGCACGACCTGCGCACGCCGCTTGCGCGGATGCGCCTGCGCGCGGAAATGATGGACGACGCGCGCTTGCGCGACGGCGTCGTGCGCGACGTCGACTCGATGTCGCACATCGTCGACCAGTTTCTGGTGTTTGCGCACGGCGGGTCCGATCGCAGCGAGCCGGTGCCGGTCGACCAGGCGTGCGAGCGGATCGCACGCAGCTATCGTGCGGTCGCGCCGAACGCACCGACGGTCCAGACGCGGCTCGACGCCGATCCGAACTTCCGGCTGCCGACGGCGACGCTCGACCGGATCCTGTCGAACCTGCTGGACAACGCGCATGCGTACGGCGCGCCGCCCGTATTCGTCGAGACGGCGCGCACGCCGACCGGCTACGTGCTGGCGGTCAGCGACAGCGGCGGCGGGATCGCGCCGCGCGACCTCGCGGTCGCGACGCGGCCGTTCGTGCGGCTCGACCCCGCACGCGGCGGCAACGGCCACAGCGGGCTCGGGCTTGCGATCGTCGAGCGGCTCGTGCTCAGGCTGGGCGGGACCTGCGACATCGGCAACCGCCCCGAAGGCGGCCTGCGCGTCGCGATGACGTTCCCGTTCGAGGTCGTGCCGAAGGACGAACACCACGCACAGGCCGCGTAAGCGGCTACGGCGCCTGCCCGGGCCGGCAAGCGCCGCGCGGCATCATTCGCCGAACAGCGTGCCGAGCGTCTCGGCCGCGTTGCTGTCGATCGTGTTGTAGGTCACGCTGGTGGCCTCGAAGATATAGACGGTCGTATACCGGCCGAGGCGCTCCAGGATTTCCTCCTGCAGCGATTCCGGCACGACGTTCATGTTCAGGTACCACGCCGTCGACGACAGCCGCGTCTGGAACGACCCGTACTCCTGCATCAGTTCGTAGAACGCGTCGGCATCCTGATCGCGGCAGACGATCACCAAGTTTCCTGCCATTCCCTTCCTCCCGCTCGTCGATCGATCCCCGAGGTCTGTTTACGTATGGAGCGCGCATGCGTTGCCACGAGAACGGCCGCAACAGACCCTGGGGGCTAGCCCCGATCATACCCGCTTCGCCTTGTCCGGCTGTTGATGCCCGGCACGGTTTGCACCCGCGTGCCGCTGGCGGGTTCACGGCCGGCCCGGATCACGGCATAATTCGGGCCTGCATGCCGGCCGAAGGACTGCGGCCGGGCTGCTCCGTACCGTGCACCCGCCGTCCGCCCGCGCGCCGGGCACGATCCGTGCGCCGCCTGCGCGGGGGGCGCCGTCGCGCCGTCGCCGGACGGTTGTACCTGAAATACAGGTTGGTGTAGTGTCGTGCCGTCGCGGGCCGACTCGACCGCGACCGCGCGGGGCGCAGCTTGCACGCACGGCGCATTGCGCCCGCGCGAGATCGTCAGTCAATCGAATTACCGCGCCCGTGCGCTTTGCCATGAATCAACATCGACTGCCGGCTTCGTTCGGCCTTACCGGGGAGGGCGCCTGATGGACGTCGGATTCTTCAATCCGAACCGGACCGCCAACGCGTCCGCGTGGCGCGTTCTGCCGAACCGGTGGGACTTCATCGCGTTTCCGCTGATCATCTGCCTGATCGCGATGGCGGTCGTCGGTTTCCACGAAACGATGGCGCCGATCGGCGTGCTGCAGACGCAGAAGATCTCGCTCGATCCGTCGAACCTGCCCGAATACGCGTTGCGCACCACGTTGCGGATGCTGGCCGCGATGGTCGCGGCGCTCGTGTTTACGCTCGTCTACGGCACGCTCGCCGCGAAAAGCCGCCGTGCGGGCATGGTGCTGATCCCGATCCTCGACATCCTGCAGTCGGTGCCGGTGCTCGGGTTCATCTCGTTTACGGTCACGTTCTTCCTCGCGCTGTTCCCGAGCCGTGTGCTCGGCGCGGAGCTTGCGGCGATCTTCGCGATCTTCACGAGCCAGGCGTGGAACATGACGTTCAGCTTCTACCAGTCGCTGCGCACGGTGCCGCGCGATCTCGATGAAGTGTCGCGGGGCTTCCACCTGACGTCCTGGCAGCGCTTCTGGAAGCTCGAGGTGCCGTTCTCGATGCCGGGCCTGATCTGGAACATGATGATGTCGATGTCGGGCGGCTGGTTCTTCGTCGTCGCGTCGGAGGCCATCACGGTCGGCAACCAGACGATCACGCTGCCGGGGATCGGCGCGTATCTCGCGCAGGCGATCTCGGAGAAGAACTTCGGCGCGATCGGCTGGGTGATCCTCACGATGACGGTCGTGATCCTCGCCTATGACCAGTTCCTGTTCCGCCCGCTCGTCGCGTGGGCCGACAAGTTCCGGATGGAGAACACGAGCTCGGGCAATGCGCCGGAATCGTGGCTGCTCGACCTCGTTCGCCGCACGCGCCTGATCCATCAACTGCTCGTGCCGGCCGGCTGGTTCTTCGCCAAGGCGGCGCGGATTCCGCTGCGCCTGCCGCTGTCGGGCGCGATGCGCTTCACGCTGCCGCGCGTCGAGAAGAAGGCGTCGCGCACGGTCGACATCGCATGGGCGGCCCTCGTGCTGATCGGCACGGCCTATATCGTGTGGCGTGTCGTCAGTTTCGTTTCGACCGGCGTGACGATGGCCGAGGTCGGCCATGTGATCATGCTCGGGCTCATCACGCTGCTGCGCGTGGTCGTGTTGATCGCGATCGCATCGGTGATCTGGGTGCCGATCGGCGTGTGGGTCGGGCTGCGCCCGAGGCTGGCCGAGAAGCTGCAGCCGCTCGCGCAGTTCCTCGCCGCGTTCCCGGCCAACCTGCTGTTCCCGGTGTTCGTGATCGTGATCGCGCGCTTCCACCTGAACCCCGATATCTGGCTGTCGCCGCTGATCGTGCTCGGTACGCAGTGGTATATCCTGTTCAACGTGATCGCCGGCGCAACGTCCTACCCGAACGACTATCGCGAAGCGGCGACGAACTTCCGCATCCGCGGCTGGCAATGGTGGCGGCAGGCGATCCTGCCCGGCATCTTCCCGTACTACGTGACCGGAGCGATCACCGCATCGGGCGGCGCGTGGAACGCGAGCATCGTGTCGGAAGCCGTGCAGTGGGGCAACACCAGGATCGAGGCGCACGGCCTCGGCGCGTACATCGCGCAAACGACCGCCGCCGGCGACTTTCCGAAGATCATCCTGGGCATCGCCGTGATGTCCCTGTTCGTCACCCTGTTCAACCGTCTGCTGTGGCGTCCGCTGTATGCCTTCGCCGAAGCGAAGCTGCGGCTCGACTGAGACCGATTGAGAGCGAAACGCGATGCACAATCCGAATGCTGTAAACGCCCCCGTCCAGACGTCCCAGCCGCCGCGCCTCGGCGAGGAAATCCTGCGCGTCGATCACGTCTGCCGCGGCTTCAACAAGACGCAGGGCGAACTGCTCGTGCTCGACGACGCGAACCTGTCGCTGCGCGAAGGCGAGATCGTCGGGCTGCTCGGCCGCTCCGGCTCGGGCAAGTCGACGCTGCTGCGAATCATCGCCGGGCTGATCGAGCCGACCGGCGGTGAAGTGACCTACCTCGGCCAGCCGCTGCGCGGCCCGGCCGAAGGCGTCGCGATGGTGTTCCAGACCTTCGCGCTGTTCCCATGGCTCACCGTGCTGCAGAACGTGGAGGCCGGCCTCGAGGCGCTCGGCGTCGGCGCGCGCGAGCGGCGCGAGCGCGCGCTGGCCGCGATCGACCTGATCGGTCTCGACGGTTTCGAGAACGCGTACCCGCGCGAGCTGTCGGGCGGCATGCGCCAGCGCGTCGGCTTTGCGCGCGCGCTCGTCGTCGATCCGACGATCCTGCTGATGGACGAGCCGTTCTCGGCGCTCGACGTGCTGACGGCCGAGACGCTGCGTACCGACCTGCTCGACCTGTGGACGCAAGGGCGGATGCCGATCAAGTCGGTGCTGATCGTCACGCACAACATCGAGGAAGCCGTGTTCATGTGCGACCGGATCCTCGTGCTGTCGTCGAATCCGGGCCGCGTGATCGCCGAGATCAAGGTGCCGTTCAAGCACCCGCGCAACCGGCTCGATCCGGCGTTCCGCAAGCTCGTCGACGATATCTACGCGAAGATGACGGCCCGCCAGACCGGCGAGGCGACGAAGAAGGGGCTCGAGCTCGGCAGCTGGCTGCCGCAGGTATCGACCAACCTGATGGCCGGCCTGATCGAAACGCTCGCGATGGCGCCGTACCACGGCCGCGCGGACATGCCGGAAATCGCGCGCACGCTGCATCTGGAAGTCGACGATCTGTTCCCGATCGCCGAAGTGCTGCAGTATCTCGGCTTTGCGGACGTGCGGGAAGGCGACGTGTTCCTGACGCCGCCGGGGCGCGTGTTCGCCGAGTTCGGCACGCAGGAGCGCAAGCTGATGTTCGCGGATCACCTGCTGAAGCACGTGCCGCTGGCCGCACGGATCAAGAAGGTGCTGAACGAGCGGCCGGGCCATCGTGCGCCGCGCGTGCGCTTCGAGCAGGAGCTCGAGGATTCCCTGTCGGACGGCGCGGCCGAGGAAACGCTCGACGCGGTGATCGACTGGGGCCGTTACGGCGAGATCTTCTCGTATAACGACCAGACCGAGATCTTCAGCCTCGAGGACGTCGAGTCCTGATCGATCGTGCCGGGCCGTGCGGCCCGGCAGCCGCGTGCGCCGCGCGTCATGCGGCGCATCGCCCCGTTACTGCAAATTGCCCCAGCGGTCGACGGCCGGTTCGGCCGACGCCCACTTCCAGTGCGTGCCTTGCTGGCACGCATTCGCGAAATACCAGTCGGCCTTGTCGCCGTCCTTCACCGAGAACGCGAATTCCTTGCACAGCGCGAGCGCCGACGAGTACGCGCGCGTGACGCGCACCTCGCCTTCGCCGTTTTCCAGCGGCAGCGTGTTCTTCACCTTCCACGGTTTCACTTCGCCGACGGCCAGGCTGCCGGCCGCCTTCGCGATCGCGTCCTGCTGGTTCTGATGGAGCTGCTTCATCGTGCGGTTGACGGCCTCGTCGGTCGCGGCCTGCACGGCAATCCCGACGCCGACGCCGACCGCCGGGTTCGCGGTGACGAGGCCCGTCGCCGCGCCGGCGAGCGCGCCGCTCGCCGCGCCGACCGACCCGCAGCCCGACAGCGTGGCCGCCGCCGCGCAAAGCGCGCCGATCGCCGCGATACGGATCGCGACGCTCATTGCAGCGCGCCCCAGCGTTCGGTTGCCGGTTCGGCCGACGCCCATTTCCACACGGGACCGTCGCGGCAGATGGTGGCGACGTAGAACGCCGATTGCGCGGCCTTGTCGGGCTTCGCGGGCGTGTCGACCGCGAACACGATTTCCTTGCAGTCGAGCGGACCGACGCTGATCGTCCGGCTGACCGTCACGCGGCCCTGTTCGTCGTCCTCGATCGGGAACGAGTGGTGCGTCGACCACGGCGCGACGCCGCCCACGTCGAGCGGGCCGGCCGCCTTCGCGATCTGTTCCTGCGTGTAGCGGTGCGCGACGCGCTGCGAGTACTGGACGCCCGCCCGCGCGCCGGCCACGGCGCCGAGGCCGATGCCCGTCGCGACGGCGGCGTTGTTGGTGACCTTGGAAGCGATCGCGGCGCCCGCGATGCCGGCACCGGCTGTCGCGCCTTCGCTGTACAGCGAGTTGCAGCCGGACAGCAGTGCGGCCGTGGCGAGTGCGGCCAGCACGACGCGCGCCGGCACGGTCCGGCGCGACGATTCGAAACGAATGTTCATCCCTGAATGCAAGTCCTGTCTGGGTGAGCGGCGACGCATGCGCGCCCCATGCCGCGTCATTGTTTCGCAATTGTCATAGGAAAAATGCAAAGCTTTGACAAATCGCCGGACGGCATGTCGCGCGTGCGCGCGGCGCTATTTTCGGACAGGTGGCTGACGAGGGGTCGAAACGTTACAAATTGAAGGTAATTGTTACCTTGGCGTGCGAGGAACCGACCTAGACTGTTTTGTTATGGAATGTTTCTACGACGGCTTCGAGCCGCACCGCATATGAGACACCCAGCCATGCGTCGTTCGAAACGGTTTTCGCACCGGCCATCCGACGCGGGGGCAGACCACCCGCGTCCGCAGACCGACGCACCACCCGCACCGCCTGCCGGTGCGCCCGGCGAGACGCCGTCCGACGGCGATCATAACCAGGGCGGCGCCCGTCCGGAAGGGCTCGACTATCAACGCGACCTCGGCCAGGAACAGGACGCTTGATCCCGTCGTCGCATTCCGCTGCCGCATTTCATTGCATTTCTCGGAACTGAATCGCCGCGCGGCCGCCTTCGGGCAGCCGCGTCCGCCTTGGCGCGCGCGCCGCGCCAGCCAATCGAATCGAGGAGGGGAAGCCGCATGAGCAGATTGATCGTGGTATCGAACCGTGTCGCCGCCGGCGAGGACACGCGCCCGAGCGCGGGCGGCCTCGCCGTCGGCGTGATGGACGCGCTGAAGGAAACGGGCGGCGTCTGGTTCGGCTGGAACGGCGAGATCGTCGGTGCGCCGGATGCCGAGCCCGCGATCCGGCGGGACGGCAACGTGACCTACGCGACGGTCGGGCTGACCCGGCGCGACTACGACCAGTACTACCGCGGTTTCTCGAACGCGACGCTGTGGCCGGTGTTCCATTACCGCGGCGATCTTGCGCGCTTCGACCGGCAGGAGTACGCAGGGTATCTGCGCGTGAACGCGATGCTCGCGAAGCAGCTCGCCGCGCTGCTGCGGCCCGACGACCTGATCTGGGTGCACGACTATCATCTGCTGCCGTTCGCGCATTTCCTGCGCGAGCTCGGCGTGAAGAACCCGATCGGCTTCTTCCTGCACATCCCGTTTCCGTCGCCCGACATGCTGCGCCTCGTGCCGCCGCACGAGGAACTCGTGAAGTTCATGTGCGCGTACGACGTCGCGGGCTTTCAGACCGATGCCGACAAGCAGGCGTTCACCGACTACATCGAGCGGCGCGGGATCGGCGCGGCGAGCGAGGACGGGATGCTGCACGCGCACGGCCGCGTCGTGAAGGTCGCCGCCTATCCGATCGGCGTGCATCCGGACGCGATCGCGCAGGCGGCCGTCCAGTACGGCGCGCGCAAGCCGGTGAAGATGCTGCGCGAGGCGCTCGACGGCCGCAAGCTCGTGATGAGCGTCGACCGCCTCGATTATTCGAAGGGGCTCGTCGAGCGCTTCCAGTCGTTCGAGCGGATGCTCGCGAACGCTCCGGGCTGGCAGGGGCGCGTGTCGCTCGTGCAGATCGCGCCGCCGACGCGTTCCGACGTGCAGACCTACCAGGACATCCGCGAAACGCTCGAAGGCGAAGCCGGCCGAATCAACGGCCGTTTTTCGCAGCTCGACTGGACGCCGATCCAGTACCTGAGCCGCAAGTACGAGCGCAACCTGTTGATGGCGTTCTTCCGGATGTCGCAGGTCGGCTACGTGACGCCGCTGCGCGACGGGATGAATCTCGTCGCGAAGGAATACGTCGCGTCGCAGGATCCGGCCGATCCGGGCGTGCTCGTGCTGTCGGAGTTCGCGGGCGCGGCGGCCGAGCTGACCGGCGCGCTTCTCGTCAATCCGTACGACCTGTCGCAGATGGCCGAGGCGCTCGAGCGCGCGCTGTCGATGCCGCTCGCGGAGCGGCAGGCGCGTCACGAGGAGAACCTCGCGCGGTTGCGCGAGAACGACCTGTCGGTCTGGCGCGATACGTTCGTCGCCGACTTGCGCAGTGTCGCGGCGGCCGTATCGGTCACGCAGCGCGCGGGCCGGCGGGTCGCGCATGCGTGAGTTCGTGCACGGAGCCGGGGCCGAGGGCGACGACGCGACCGGCGATGCCACCGGCCGTTTCTTCGTCGTGACGGGCGGCCCGGGCTCGGGCAAGAGCACGTTGCTCGACGCGCTCGAGCGCGCCGGTTTCACGCGCTCGCAGGAGGCCGGGCGAGGCGTGATCCGCGACCAGGTGGCCGTCGACGGCCACGCGCTGCCGTGGCGCGACCCGGCAGCGTTCGCCGAGTTGATGCTGAGCTGGGAGATGCGCTCATACCATCTCGCGCGGGACGCGCGCGGGCCCGTGTTCTTCGACCGCGGTGTGCCGGACGTGGTCGGCTACCTGCGGCTGACGGGGCTGGCCGTGCCCGCGCACGTGGAAGCCGCGGCGCGCCGTTTCCGTTATCACCGGCGCGTGTTCATCGCGCCGCCCTGGCCGGACATCTATGCGCAGGACACCGAGCGCCGGCAGGATTTTGCGGAAGCCGTGCGTACCTACGACGCGATGGTCGATTGCTATACGGCGTACGGGTACCGGCTGATCGAGTTGCCGCGCGTGAGCGTGAAGGCGCGCGTGCGCTTCGTGATGGACGCGCTCGACGCCGCCTGACGCGCCGGTGCGCCTTGTGCGGCGCGCGTTGGTGTCAGGCCGCCGCGTCCGGCCGCGGCGACGCGATGCGCAGCATGCTCACGACCGCGGCCAGCGCCGCGAAGGCCGTGGCGACATAGAGCGCGACCGTCGGCCCGCGATCGGGCGCGAGCCCGAAAATCAGCGCGACGAGTGCGGCGCCGAGCGTCTGGCCCGTCAGTCGCGCGGTGCTCAGCATGCCGCCGGCGCCGCCGCTGCGCTCGCGCGGCGCCGACGACAGCATCGCGCGGTTGTTCGGCGACTGGAACAGCCCGAAGCCTGCACCGCACAGCGCCATCCGCCACACGATGTCGACGGTGCCCGGGTGCGCGCCGATCGTCGCGAGCGACAGCAGCCCGGCCGCGAACAGCGCGAGTCCGATCCCGCCGAGGATGCCGGCCGAATAGCGGTCGGACAGCACGCCCGCGAGCGGCGCGGCGAACACGATCACGAGCGGCCACGGCGTCATGTACAGGCCGGTCTCGACCTGCGAGAAGCCGAGCGAATTCTGCAGCCAGAACGGCAGCGCGACGAACGCGAGCATCTGCGACGTGAACGACGCCGTCGACGTATAGACCGACAGCGCGAACATCGGGATGCGCATCAGGTCGACGGGCAAAAGCGGCGCCGGCTGCGACAACTGGCGTTTCACGAAGAAGTAGCCGACGACGAACGCGACGGCCAGCTCGGCCGCGACGTATGCATGGCGTTCGCCGTGGCCGAGCCCGTCGACGGCCGTGATCAGCAGGCCGAACACGCACGCGTTCATCAGCGCGCTCGGGAAATCGTACGGCGCGTCGTGCAGCGGGTTGGCCGGCAGCGCGCGCAGGCTGCCGAGTACCGCGGCGATGCCGATCGGCACGTTGACCGCGAACAGCCACGGCCACGACGCGAACGACAGGATCGCGGACGCGACCGTCGGCCCGATCGCGGACGACAGCGCAACCACCATCGCATTGATCGACAGCCCGCGCCCGAGCATCGACGACGGGTAGATCATCCGCACGAGCGCCGCGTTGACGCTCATGATGCCGGCCGCGCCGAAGCCCTGGATCACGCGCATCACGGCCAGCATCGGCAGCGAGCCGGCGAGTGCGCAGCCGAGCGACGCCGCGGTGAACAGCGCGAGCCCGGCGATGTAGATGCGGCGATAGCCGATGCGCTCGCCGAGCGACGCGAGCGGCAGCAGCGTGATCGTGACCGCGAGCTGGTACGCGTTGACGATCCAGATCGACGCGGCGTCGGATGCGTGCAGGTCGCGCGCGATCGTCGGCAGTGCGACGTTCGCGATCGCACCGTCGAGCACGGCGAGCGTGATGCCCAGTGCGACGCAGACGATCGCCCAGTAGCGTTGCGGAAGCGGCAGGCCGGTATCGGCGTTCATGACGGGAGCGAAAGCGTGGTTGTCCGCGCGCCCGGTTTCCGGTTGCGTGCGCAACCATGTGAAAGGGCGGAGGCGGCGATGAACGGCCCGGCCCGCGCGGCTGCGCCGGACCGGGGCCGCTCGAGTGTATCACCGGGCCGCATTACGCGACGCCGGCGCGCGCGGCTGCCGGCCGGCGCTGGCGTTCAGCCCTCGAAGTCGAGGCCGCCGAGCCGCACGAGCGGGTCGGCCTGCGTGCGCGACGCGAGATCGATGTCGCGTGCGCCCTGCCACGCGCCCAGCTTTTTCGGCAGCGCGGCCAGGTAGTGCTCGAAGCGCTGCGGGCCGTCCGGCTCCATCAGCCGCTCGATTTCGTCGGTGTCCCAGGTCAGTTCGAGATTCAGCGGATGCACGAAGCCGCTCACATGCTCGTGCGGCGCGCTGCGGATCTGTACGCGCGTCGGGTGCCCGTGCCCGCCGTACGGGACGACGTCGGTCAGCACGTGATCGGCGAAGAAGGCGGCGATTGCCTGCGCGATGCGCGGCGCGAATTCGGTATCGAAACGGCGGGCGGTTTCGGGCTGCATGAAGGCGTCTCCTGTGTGCCGAAAATCGTAGCACGGCGGTGACGCGTTTCGGCGCGCGTGATACGCGTAATGGCGCGTTACCACTTGCTGCATCTATTACGGCCGCGTGCCGCCACAATGCATCGCATCCAGTACCACTTCGCGTGGGAGTCCATCATGAAAAAGATTGCCGCAGTGTGTGTCCTCGCCGGTTCGCTCGCCGTGGCGGGCCCGGCGTCAGCGCATGGCCGCGACGGCGGCGCCGTCATCGGCGCGTTGATCGGCGGCGCGGTGCTGGGCGCGATCGTGACGTCCGCGATGAATCCGCCCGTCGCGTACCAGGCGCCCGTGTACCAGGCACCGGCCTATCAGCCGCCGACGTACTATCAGGCGCCTGCGTACCAGCAGCCTGCCTATCCGACCTACCAGCAGGCGGAGTACCAGGACGACGGCCCGAACTATTGCTACGACCGCTACCAGCGCGCGTATGTGTGCGGTGCGCCGGTGTCGCGCGGCTACGCGCAACCGGCCGGCTGGTAAGCAGGCAGGGCAGGCGGGTGTGCGACGCGTGATCGGGTTCGGTGCCGGCTGGCCGGCACCCACTGAAGTTTGCTTTGCCGGACCGGACGACAAAAGGCCCTCGCTTTTACGCGAGGGCCTTTGTTTTTCCGCGCCCGTCCGTTCGTCCGCGTGACGCGCCGGCCGTCGGCGGGCCGTGCGCGGATACAAACGGTTGCAAATGTGCGTCAGTGGCGATGGCCGCCGCCGCCTTCGCCGCGCCCGCCGCCGTCGTTCCAGTCACCGCGGCGTCCGCCGCCGCGCCCCCAGCCGTTGCCGCGATCGCCGTCCCAGCGATGGTAGTCGCGCCGGCCGCGATCCCAGTCGCGCCCGCCGCCACCGCCCCAGATGTTGACCGTGCCGTACACGGGGGAAGGGCCGTACGCGTAGCCGGGATCGGAATAGTAGGGCTGTCCGTAGCCGTATCCGTATCCGGCGTCGGGAGCGACGACGCAGCCGGCCAGCAGGGTCGCGACGCCGGCGGCAGCAATGAGCTTCAGCATGATGTTCTCCGTTGGTTGCTCTATAAGTACCGCGCGCGGGGATTGCCGGCTGTTCGGAATTGTGTCGTCAAATTACAGCGTCGTAAGGTCTCGCGACGAAAGTGTTAGCATCCGGGGCTCATTTGTTTTTCAGGAGCACATCGATGAAATTCGCGATCCGGGCCGCGCTGGCCGCTTTTTGCGTCACGACTGCCGCCGCGTGCGTGGCCGCCCCCGCATCGGCGCCCACCGTGCCGGCCGAGTCGATCAAGATGTTTCCGCAAGCAGCGGCCGGCCAGCAGCGCGCCGTGATCGCGCTGCCCGCGCTCGAGAACGAGGGCGATGCACGCGTCGAGCTGATGATTGGCAAGACGCTGCAGACCGACTGCAACCAGCAGTGGTTCGGCGGCGAGCTGACCGCCGAGGACGTGAAGGGCTGGGGTTACACGTACTACCGGCTTACCGACGTGAAGGGGCCGGCATCGACGCTGATGGCGTGCCCGGGCCAGGCGCCGCAGCAGCGGTTCGTGCAGGTGCGCGGCGACGGCCAGCTGCTGCGCTACAACAGCCGCCTGCCGCTCGTCGTGTATGTGCCGGACGGCTTCGACGTGCGCTATCGCGTGTGGCATGCGTCGAAGGACGTGCAACAGGCGGAGAAGCAGTAACGTGCCGGCTCGCGCGGCTTCGGCGTCCTGCGGCTAGACGCCGCTCGCGCCGACGAGCGCCGGCCACGCGGCGAGCGCGGCCTGCGCGATCGCCTCCAGATCGCGGCGGCTCGCGCCGTCGCGCGCCTGGATCGACATCCCCTGTTGAACCGTCACGTAGTACCGCGCGATTGCGTCGAGGTTCGCGTGCGCCGCGATCTCGCCGGTCGCGACACCTTGCCTGAGGCGCTCGCGCAACGCTTCGACCGTGCTTTCGCGCATCGCGATCAGCGTTTGCCGGACGGTGTCGGAACGCTCGGCCGGGTGCAGCGCCGACAGCACGATCAGGCAGCCGGCCGGCTTCGACCGCCGCGTGAACACGCGCGCGGTATCCATCAGGTAGTTCCGCATGGCGTCGTGCGCGCTGCCGGCCTGTTCGACGCCGTCCCAGATTTCCCGTCCCTCCGTTGCGCGGTAGTGCTCGAGCGCCTGCCGGAACAACGCTTCCTTGCTGCCGAACGCCGCATACAGGCTCGGTGACGCAATGCCCATCGCGGCCGTCAGGTCCGCCATCGACGCACCCTCGTAGCCGAGCCGCCAGAACACCTCCATTGCGCGATCCAGCGCCGCCTCCTTGTCGAAGCTTCTCGGTCGGCCCCGTTCAGCCATTGCATCCATCCTTTCGTCGATATCTGTATCGATCGATAAAATAATTCAATTGACAGCGCCGCGCAACTTGCCACATTCTGTGTTGACCGTTACATAAATAGAGAAAGGAACGAACGTGAATCGACTTCAGGGCAAGCGTGCACTTATCACGGGCGGTAGCCGCGGCATCGGCGCGGCCATCGCGAAACGGCTGGCGGCCGATGGCGCGGACGTCGCGATCACTTACGAAAAATCGGCCGAGCGGGCGCAGGCCGTCGTCGCCGGCATCGAGGCGCTGGGCCGCCGCGCCGTCGCGATCCAGGCCGATAGTGCCGATCCGGTCGCAGTCCGCAACGCGGTCGATCGTGCCGCGGAAGCGTTCGGTGGTCTCGACATCCTCGTGAACAACGCAGGAATTTTCCGTGCAGGCGCGCTGGACGACCTCACGCTCGACGATATCGACGCGACGCTGAACGTGAACGTGCGCGCGGTGATCGTCGCTTCGCAGGCGGCGGCGCGGCATCTCGGGGAGGGCGGGCGCATCGTGTCGACCGGCAGTTGCCTCGCGACGCGCGTGCCTGATGCGGGGATGAGCCTCTATGCGGCGAGCAAGGCCGCGCTGATCGGCTGGACGCAGGGGCTCGCGCGCGATCTCGGGCCGCGCGGCATCACGGTCAACATCGTGCATCCGGGGTCGACGGATACCGACATGAATCCGGCCGACGGCGAACATGCCGGTGCGCAGCGTTCGCGGATGGCGATTCCGCAGTACGGCAAGGCTGATGACGTGGCGGCGCTCGTTGCGTTCGTCGTCGGGCCGGAAGGGCGGTCGATCAACGGGACCGGGTTGACGATCGATGGCGGCGCGAACGCGTAAATGCCGATGCCCGGCTGATTTGGCCGGGCGGCGTTGCGCTCGTTATCGGCAGCCGAGCCGTCGATGCTCGGTTTCCAGGTTGGCCCGCTTGTCGTAAGCCTGCAGTTCGTTGCGCGGCTTGCCGTCCGGGCCGATTCCGCGCACGACCTTCTGGCCGCGGTCGGGTGCATGCGTGACAGCATCGATGCCGGCGGCCAGTTCCCTGCAGCGTGCGTCGGGGGAAGCGCTTTCCGGGCGCGGTGCTGCCGCGCCGGTGATGTTGGCGATGCCCGGGCTGACGTAGCGCTGCTTCGCGTGCGCGGTGCCGGATGTGGTGCCGGTATCGGCGGCGTTCGCCGTGCAGGTCAGGGTCGAAAGCGCGGCCAGTGCCGCGATCGTTCGAATCATGGTCGGGTCCTTGGGGCCGTTGTACATACAAAGGTTCGGGATTCTACGCAATGCCCGGTGCGTGTCCGTGGCGATCGGGAAAAGTGCGATCACATGTCGCATGTCATGGAGATGAATCGAAGAGGACCGCCAACGGTGTGCGTGTGAGGCGCACAGCGCCGCCGGTCGGGCGAAGGAGTTCATTTACAAAAACGCCGGGCGTACTTACGATGAGGCCACCTCGGGCTCGCAAGAAATCGTATGCGTACAGTCGATCGAGTGATGCTTGCCGCGCTTTGCCTTGGCCTCACCGCGTGCGGCGGCGGCGACAACAATGCCGCGCCGGCAACGCAGACGGTTGCGAGCACACCTGCATCCGCCGCCGAGCCTGCCAGCGCGGCATCCGGCACGATGCCCTCGTCGACGAATCCCGTCAGCCCGGCGCCGGCGGCCGGTCCGGCCGGCACGACGCCCGGCGCGACGCTTTCACCCACCCCCGGCGCAAATCCTGTTCTCGTCGCTGACGTAACGGTCTTTCCGGCCGCCGACGGCAGCGATCAGGCCGACGCGATGCAAAAGGCATTCGACAGCCTGAAGGCCGGCCAGCGCCTGGTCATCGCGCCGGGCCGCTACGTCGTCGGGCATTCGCTCGCGGTGACCGTGCCCCAGGTGGTGATTTCCGGATACGGCGCGACGCTGGCCGCCACGAATCCGGCCGACCAGACGATCGTGATGAGCGGCACCGGTTCGACGCTCGTGGGCGTGACGCTGGCCGGCACTGGCACGACGCGGCTCACGACGCCGGCTTCGACCAAGGTCGAGGTGACGGGCGCGGGCGTCCAGGTGCTTCGCGTGACGATAGACGGCGGCGCCAGTGGCGGGATCTTCGTGTTCGGCGGCAGCGGCGTCGCGATCGTCGGCAATACGATTCGTGCGACGCTTGCCGATGGCATCCATACGACCTACGGTTCGACCAACGTGCTCGTGCAGAACAATACGGTGACGGGCAGCGGCGACGACCTGATCGCCGTCGTCAGCTATGTCGGCGACGGTCGCGTCAACAGCAATGTGCTGATCGACCATAACGCGGTGTCCGGCAACGCGTGGGGGCGCGGCATTTCGGTGGTCGGCGGCCAGGCCGTGACGATCTCGAACAATACGGTCGACGGCGTGCAGAAGGCCGCGGGCATCCTGGTTGCACAGGAGGACAGCTGGAAGACCTACGGCGTGTCGAACGTCGTGATCGCCGGCAATGTCGTGTCCAACATCCAGAATTCGAGTGTGAACAACGGATTGCAGCCGACGCAGCAGGCGGCGATCGAGCTCGACACGTGGACGGGAACGGTCGCGGACGTCGCGGTGACCGGCAACCGCGTGTCCGGCTCCGGTTATGCGGGTTTCCGCGCGTATGGAAACGTGTGCTCGTTCAGCGTGACGGGCAATACGTTCTCGTCGATCGCAGGCTCACCGGTGTCGCTGTTGTCGAGCGGTTGCGCGGCGAGCCAGATCGTCGTCGACGCGAACCGGCTGGGCGATGGCAGCGTGCTGGCACGACCGTCAGGTGCGTCGGCGACGGGCGCGTTTACCGTGACGGGGGCGGATGCGAGTCTTATGCCGCAGGTGCGGACGGGAGTGATGTGAGGAGCGGGGGCGGGGTTCGGCGTGCGGGCGGGTAGGGTCGCCTGATGGCGTTCTGCGTGCGCGGTTCCGGCAGATCTCTCGGCTGTAAAGGGTCTTGCGGCGATATCCGACCATCGATGCCGACAGAAATGCCAACCGGCGATGGAGCATAGGCAGGGTAGGTCGAACGACAGCAACCGATCCGTTCCCGTGGTCATGGATTCATCATCAAAGGCAGGCTTGTAGAGGTAGCTACAACGAAGTAGCATTTGATACATGAATGCTATCTCTGCTTGGTCGATCCTCGTTCTGACCCTTCCCACCCAGAACGCTACGGCCCGCATGCGGGTCTGGCGCGCGCTCAAGGCGAAGGGCTGCGCCGTGCTGCGCGACGGCATCTACCTTCTGCCCTGCACGGAAGAGCATGAAGGGGCGCTGCGCGAACTCGCGGGCGTGATTGCCGAAAGCGGCGGCACCGCTCACCTGTTACGCGCGCCGAGTCTTGACGCGTCGCAGGAGCTGGAATTCCGAATGCTCTTCGATCGCGGAGAGGATTACGCCGCCTTCATCCAGACACTGACCGAAGCCCGCAAGACGCTTGCCGGACAGTCCGCCACGGAACTCACGCGCCTGCTTCGCCGCGTACGCAAGGATTTCGACGCTATCAGGGCGATCGACTACTTCCCGGACGACGCGGCCACACGTGCCGAAGTCGCGCTGCAGGATTTCGTCGCGCTTGTCGACACCGTGCTGTCGCCGGGCGAGCCGCACGCCGCAGAGCGCGCCATACGCCTGCTCGCGATCGACGAGTACCAGGGGCGCAAGTGGGCGACGCGACAGCGCATGTGGGTCGATCGCGTCGCCAGCGCGTGGCTGATCCGCCGCTTCATCGACCCGCGTGCGCACTTCATCTGGCTCGCGTCGTCTTCCGATTGCCCGGCTGACGCGCTGGGCTTCGATTTCGATGGTGCTGCATTCACCCATGTCGGCGAACGCGTCACGTTCGAGGTCCTGCTCGCGAGTTTCGGGCTCGATCAGGATTCGGCACTGCTGCGGCTCGGGGAGATCGTGCATTCGCTCGATGTAGGCGGTCCCGCCGTGCCCGAGGCGATCGGCTTCGAGGCCGTGATGGCCGGCACGCGTCAACGCACGGAAAACGACGATCAGCTGCTGGAACAGATGAGCGCGGTGCTTGACTCGCTCCATGCGCACTTCGCATCGAACGGAAAGAACGAAACCGGGGGACGGCCATGACCACGACGGTGACGACAAACGCGCCGGGTTACTCGCTGGGCCAGCTGGTCGGATACATGTTGCGACTCGGTGCGCTGGGCTTCGGCGGCCCCGTCGCGCTCGCCGGATACATGCGCCGCGATCTCGTCGAGCGGCGAGGGTGGATCACGGAAGCGGACTACAAGGAAGGCATCACACTCGCACAGCTCGCGCCCGGGCCGATGGCTGCCCAGCTCGCGATCTATCTGGGGTTCGTCCACTATCGCCTCCTTGGCGCGACGCTCGTCGGATTCGCGTTCGTGCTGCCATCGTTCCTGATGGTGCTCGCGCTCGGGTTTGCCTACTCGCACTTCGGCGGGCTGTCGTGGATGCAGGCGGTCTTCTATGGCGTCGGGGCCGCCGTGGTCGGCATCATCGCGATGAGCGCGTACAAGCTCACGACGAAAACCGTCGGCAACGACAAGCTGCTTTGGGCGATCTTCCTGACGCTCGTGATCGTCACGTTCGTGACTGAATCGGAAATCGCGTGGCTCTTCATCGCCGCCGGGCTGATCGGCTGGCTGTGGCGCGCTCCGCCCAAATGGCTGAACAAGAGCGGGTTGAATGCGCTCGCCGGCGCCAATCTACCGGCGGCCAGCGGCATGCTGAGCGGCATCGATTTCCCGCAACTCGTACAGATCGGCGCGTTCTTCGCGAAAGCGGGTGCGTTCGTGTTCGGTTCCGGGCTCGCGATCGTGCCGTTCCTGTATGGCGGCGTCGTGACCGAGCATCACTGGCTCAACGACAAGCAGTTCGTCGACGCGGTCGCGGTCGCGATGATCACGCCCGGCCCGGTCGTGATCACGGTCGGCTTCATCGGGTATCTGGTGGCGGGGCTGCCCGGCGCGATCGTCGCAGCGCTCGGTACGTTCCTGCCGTGCTATCTGTTCACGGTCATTCCCGCACCCTACGTGAAGAAGTACGGCCATCTGCCGAGCGTCAAGGCGTTCGTCGACGGCATCACGGCGGCTGCCGTCGGTGCGATTACGGGCTCCGTCCTCGTCATCGCGAAGCGCTCGATCGTCGACACTCCAACCGCTGTTCTCGCCATTGCAACCGTTCTGCTGTTGTGGCGTTTCAAGAAGCTGCAGGAACCGGTAATCGTCACTGCGGCGGCACTCTTCGGGCTGGTGGCCTACCCGTTGCTCCACCATTGATTTGCATGGTGCGGCGGCGATCAAGACGCACCGGACGACATTCGTTCGGTGGTGAGCGAGGAAGACGACCGACCGTGCGGTGGTGTCGGCGTACCCACTTCGCTAGACAGGAGAAGCGCCATGAAGTGGATTACGCGTGAACGACCGAAGATCGATCGCATCGCATGCCCATGGTTGATCGCCCGGTTTATCGACGACGCTCCGGAATTTCTCTACGTTCCGGGCGCGGACGTACTGCGATTGGCGGACGAAACGGGCGCGGTTCCCTACGACGTGCCCGGCGTCGAGCTTGGCCACCACGGCGAGCGTTGCAGCTTCGATGCGTTTCTCGACAAGTATCGACTGAATGACCCGGCGCTGCTCGAACTCGCCGCGATCGTGCGCGGCGCGGATACCGGACGGCTCGATCTCGCGCCGGAAACCACCGGCCTGTACGCGATCTCGATCGGCCTTTCCACGAACTTCGCAGACGATCACGAGCAACTGCGGCACGGCATGGTGATGTACGACGCGCTCTACGCGTGGTGCCAGCGTGAGGCACGTGCCTAGCAGCCGGTTCGCGTCGTCGCTTGCCGGTCGGATGCTGCCGGCGGGCGCGGACCGGGCCGCATGGCTCATCCTCGCAAGCCGCGGCATGCGCGGTTTCTGCGATGGCTTCATTGCCGTGCTGCTGCCTGCGTATCTGCTGTCGCTCGGGTTTTCGCAACTGGACGTCGGCTTGATCAGCACCACGACGCTGATGGGCTCCGCGATCGCGACGATCGCAGTCGGCATGCTGGCGAGCCGCTTCACGCAGCGGCGCATGTTGACGCTCGCGGCGGCGTTGATGGCCGCAACGGGCATCGGCTTCGTGAGCTTCGCCACGTTGTGGCCGCTGCTCGTCGTCGCCTTCGTCGGCACGCTCAATCCGAGTTCGGGCGATGTCAGCCTGTTTCTGCCGCTCGAA
This sequence comes from Burkholderia sp. LFS061, assembly GCF_047978125.1. Lineage (NCBI taxonomy): Bacteria > Pseudomonadati > Pseudomonadota > Betaproteobacteria > Burkholderiales > Burkholderiaceae > Burkholderia > Burkholderia sp. LFS061. The sequence goes on from NZ_JBFPFS010000026.1 coordinate 49,737, forward strand.
CAGTCGCGTCTGGCGGAAGCCGCCGGCGGCGACGTTCGCACTGCACTGTTTGCACGATACAGCCTCGTCGGGGCCGTATCGGCGGCGGTCGGTTCCCTGACGGCAGGACTGCCGATCTGGGTTGCGTCGCATACCGCAATCACGGCGCTCGGCGCGATGCGCGGCATGTTTCTCGTCTATGCGGTGACGGGCGTCATCGTCTTCATGCTGTATCGGCGATTGCCGCGCGCCGATGCCCGTGCGTCGAAGGCGGCGCCCCCGCTCGGCCCGTCGCGCCCCATTGTCGTGCGGCTTGCGATGCTGTTCAGCATCGATGCGTTCGCGGGCGGTCTCGTCGTCAACTCGTTGTTGTCGCTGTGGTTGATGCAGCGCTTCGGACTCTCGATCGCCGCTGCTGGTCAATTCTTCTTCTGGGCAGGCCTGCTCTCGGCCGGCTCGCAGCTTGCGGCCGCGCCGCTATCGCGCAGGATCGGCCTGCTGAACACCATGGTGTTCACGCATATCCCGTCGAGCGTCTGCCTGATTGGCGCCGCTTTCGCGCCGTCGCTGCCGCTTGCGTTAGCGCTGCTGCTGATGCGCAGCGCACTTTCGCAAATGGATGTGCCGACGCGAACCGCCTACGTGATGGCGGTCGTCACGCCTTCGGAGCGCCCGGCAGCTGCCAGCTTTACGTCTGTTCCGCGCAGCCTCGCAGCCGCTGTCGCACCGACGTTGGCCGGCGGCTTGTTCGGTCTTGGCTGGCTCGGTGCCCCGCTGGTCGTATGCGGCGCATTGAAGATCGCGTATGACCTGTCGCTGCTGGCGGCTTTTCGACAGGTCAAACCAGACGACGACCGGGCGCGGTAATGCTGCCTCGGTCGAACGACAAAGAAGCGAGGATCCATGCAAAGCGATGCATTGATGCGAAACCTGCGCGCTTCCTGTCAACCCATGTCGATGGAAGGCTCACGGTGTTTGTGCTGCGGGCGACGACGTCTCGATACAAGCCGCAACCTGCTTTTTATCGTTCGCCTCGGCGACGGGGGAAGTGATTGCTTTCGATACGCGTGCGCTACGCGCGATCGCACGGATCGCGGACGTATCGTCGGTGCATGGCGTGCTTGCCGCTCCGGAACTATCGCGCATATGTGCATCTGAAAGGGGGCCTACGAGGCTGGACTAGACAAACAGACAGAGCCAGATCGTCTGACTCAGTTCGGCCGCGAACGGCCGGTCTGAACTCACGCGCAAGTGACTGTTCCCGAGGCCGAACCAGTCCACCGAATGAAGTCGTGCGACACTTTCATGAATGCTGATGCGTTCAAGCGCAAACATGTCTGGATGGCGTATGACGCTACGCGACTTCACGCATCAAGGGCTCTGTGGAAGAGGCTCAGTGTTCGTACGCGATCGAAATCCGGAATGGCGATTGCACCCGAAATTTAGATTTAGTATATGTTGCCTTTCGAGGTTTTTGAGCAACTGGTCAGTGGTCCGTCGCGGCAATGAAACCATCGAGGCCAAAGTGTTTTGCCAGAGCTTTATCTTGCTCTGCTGTGGCGCTAGGCATGGCGTCATACGCGAGCGTCGCTGATGACAGGAATGGCCAATAATTCAAGGCTCGCCGGAGCGGACGCGTCGTAAGGCTCTTTTTATTTGCGGGGTAGGTTTACGTGGAACACAAACATATTCCAGGCTTCGTCGATGTCATCAAGGTGGATCAGCCTGAGGAGATCCTTCGAATTGCGAACGACGACACGTTCGACCGTGGTTTTAAGCGTCGCAAGCCGTTGCTCAACAGCCTGCTTATCAGTCGGATACTCGCGGTGTTGTCATTCGAGGGTCATCGGTTTCCGACTATGAGTGCCCAAAAATCAGCCGACCGCGCAAGTAAACAGGACGTTTTGTGGCAAAGGCTGAACGCCGTCGCGCAGGAAATCAGCGAGGGACCGTCGGAGCTGGAACCGTTGGCTCAGTGGGTTCGAGGAGATGACGCAGAAGTCGCGGTCGGCCCGCTGGTGCAACAGGTCATCGGACGGATATTTAGTCCCACCTTTGAATCCGGAGCGGCGAGTTGGGCCGCTGCGCAAGTGATTGCATCAGCACTTGCGCCGGGTAATACGCTCCGCAATCTTGTCTGGAGGTTGACAGGCAAGGTGACACGAGCCAAGTCCTTGTTGGCTTCGATGGTAAACGGAGACCTCGCTGGGGTACATGCGATCAGCGTGGCGATACATAACGTCGTCAAAGGCATGCATCAGATGCGTTCTCTGTATCACGACGCTTCTACGCGTCAGACAGTCACGCCGGAGGCGGCGGGACGTCGCTGCCTTTACGCTCCGGGTGTCGTCCTTCGTCAGCCGACATCGGCTGGGACATTGGCCGGCTGCCCGTATTCGCCAAATACTCTGTTGTTTTTGGAGCTGGAAAAAGCCCGGCAAGCAAGTGGTGACGAATCAATGATCTTCCTGGACAACACTTGGAGTCGCTGTCCGGCGGAACAATGGGTGCCCGCGATGCTGGAAGGAGTGTGGCGGCGTGCCACGGGTGCTCATCGAAACTGAACCGCTCGAAGGACGAACTGCTGACCTCCGACTAACCTCGGTGCCCGGCCCTGGCAATACGATTGCTGCATTGCGCCGAGCCCAGGGTTCTCGCGCGGACATCCGCGACTTGTAGCCCATGCGATAGAGCGCATAGAGCATCGTGTTGTTCGAAATGTCGAACCACTCGCGGGCTACCGCTTCGAACGAGTTGGCCGCCGCGATTTCGGCCGCCCGTTTCGCATCCTTCTTCGCTTCGCCCGGATCGACGCCGGCCGCGATCTGTTCGCGGGCCTCGTCGCGCTTCTTCCGTGCCGTCGCGAGCGTGACGGCCGGATAGACGCCGAGGGCGAGCGTCTTCTGCTTGCCAAGGAAGCGGTATGAGAAGCGCCAGTACTTCGCGCCGTTCGGTTGGACGAGCAAGAACATCCCGTTGCCGTCCGTGAGTTTGTACGGGGCTGCGCTGGCCTTCGCGTTCCGTACCTGCACGTCAGTGAGAGGCGTTGTTGGTATCTGTGTTGTTGGTATCGGCTGATACCAACAAAAATACCAACACTTTCTCCGGCTGTCACTGAGCAATCTTGGGTAACGACGGGAGATAGAGGTCCGCCAGACGGGCCTGAGCGGGGGATTTCTTGTGAATCTTGGGGATGGTTTCGGGCTTGGCTGGTCCCCCCGACAGGAATCGAACCTGTATCTAGCGCTTAGGAGGCGCTTGTTCTATCCATTGAACTACGGGGAGAGCCATGTCCGGGCGATCGCGCGAAAAACGCGAACCGGACGGCGGTGTGGACAGCGCGCAGAGTATAGCAAACGCGCGGCGCATCGGCGGGCGGATTGCACGCCGACGCGCGTATCGCGCGGTCAGCCGCGATCAGAAATCGACGACGACGAAATCTTCCTTGCCCACGTCGCACAGCGGGCACCGCCAGTCGGCGGGAATGTCGGCAAAACGGGTGCCGGGCGCGATGCCCTCGTCGGGCAGCCCTTCCGCTTCGTTGTAGACCCACCCGCAAATCAGGCAGACCCAGCTCTGGTATTCGGTTACTTCGCTCATGTAGCGCTCGTGATAATGAAAACTCGGTAATGCCGTCCGCAGCCTCGCCGGCGGACGAAAGGCGCAATGTTACCGGAATTTCGCCGAACGCCTGCGCAACGTCGTTTTAAACGTACGCATTGCGAACAATGGGTGACATCGCGTGCGGCGGGCTTGCAGTGTATGCTTCGTGGGCCTGTCAATCTGAAGGAGGAAACGATGCTCAACAGAAAGTGGATCGCGGGTGCGGTTTGTGTCGCGGCGCTGGCCGTGTCGACGCTTGCGCGCGCGGAAGCGCGCGTGTTCTTTGTCGAGCCGCAGGACGGCGCGACGGTGTCCAGCCCCGTGCACGTGAAGTTCGGTCTCGAAGGCGTGGCGCTCAAGCCGGCCGGCGACATGACGCCGAATACGGGCCACCATCACCTGCTGATCGACGGCAAGCCGGTGCCGAAGGGCGACGTGATCCCGGCGTCCGACCATTCTCTGCATTTCGGCAAGGGCCAGACCGAAACCGATGTGAAGCTGCCGCCCGGCCCGCACACGCTGACGCTGCAGCTCGGCGACGGTGCGCACCGTTCGTACGGTCCCGAAATGAGTTCGACGATCACGGTCAACGTGAAGTAACCGCGCATCCCGCGCCGGCACCCGATGCGCCATGCGCGGGATGGCCGGTCGACCGGCCGCGGGCATCGGGCCGGCATTCGCCCGTTCACCCGGTCCCGCGCAATCCGCGGCCGGCATCCGGCACCGGAAACCGGCCGCAAGCCATACATGGCACCGCTCCATCGCACCGCGTCGACGCGGTTCGAGTGCCGCTCGCAGGGCTAGTCCGTCCGGACATACCGGTGGTGGCGTCCGCGACCGGTACAATGGGCGCTTCCGATTCCTCTCTCTCCGCCGTCTCCCCATGTCGCTCTATTCCATTACCGGCGCGCAGCTCGCGTTCGGTCACGTCGCGTTGCTCGATCACGCGGATTTCTCGCTGGAAGCCGGCGAGCGCGTCGGCCTGATCGGCCGCAACGGCGCGGGCAAGTCGTCGCTGCTGAAGATCGTCGCCGGCCTCGCGAAGCCCGACGACGGGCTGGTCACGCGCCAGCAGGAACTGGTGACCGTCTACGTGCCGCAGGAGCCCGAATTCGAGCCGGGCGCGACGGTGTTCGATGCGGTCGCGTCGGGGCTCACGCACACGCGCGAACTGCTCGAAGAATACGATTCGATCGCGCACCGCCTCGCGGATATACCGGAAGGCGCCGAGCACGATGCGCTGCTCGCGCGGATGAACGCGCTGCAATCGTCGCTCGACGCGCACGACGCATGGAGCTGGCGCACGCGCGTGTCGATGACGCTCGCGCAGATCGGCATGCCGGACGGCGACGCGAGCGTCGACGCGCTGTCGGGCGGGATGCAGAAGCGCGTCGCGCTGGCGCGCGCGCTGGTGCTGCAGCCCGACGTGCTGCTGCTCGACGAACCGACCAACCACCTCGACTTCGACGGCATCCGCTGGCTGGAAGAGCTGCTCGTCGCGCAGCGCGCGGGCCTGCTGTTCATCACGCACGATCGCGCGTTTCTCGACCGCGTCGCGACGCGCATCGTCGAGCTCGACCGCGGCCGGCTGCTGTCGTACCCGGGCAATTTCTCCGCGTACCAGACACGCAAGGCTCAACAGCTCGAAGTCGAGCGCGTGGAAAACGACAAGTTCGACAAGCTGCTCGCGCAGGAAGAGGTGTGGATCCGCAAGGGCGTCGAGGCGCGCCGCACGCGCAGCGTCGGTCGCGTCGCGCGGCTCGAGCAGATGCGTCACGAGCGCGCGGAGCGCCGCAATTCGCAGGGCAACGTAAGGCTCGACGTCGCGCAGGGCGAGAAGTCCGGCAAGATCGTCGCGGAGCTGACCGACGTGACGAAGCGCTACGGCGGCCGTACGGTCGTCGACCGCTTCTCGACGACGGTCATGCGCGGCGACAAGATCGGCTTCGTCGGCCCGAACGGCGCGGGCAAGACCACGCTGCTCAAGCTGATCCTCGGCGAGCTGAAGCCCGACGAAGGCACGGTGCGCACCGGCACGAACCTTCAGGTCGCGTATTTCGACCAGATGCGCGCGCAGCTCGACCAGGAGAAGAGCCTCGCGGATACCATCAGCCCCGGCAGCGAATGGGTCGAGATCGGCGGCGTGCGCAAGCACGTGATGAGCTATCTCGGCGACTTCCTGTTCGCGCCGGAACGCGCGCGTTCGCCGGTGAAGTCGCTGTCGGGCGGCGAGCGCAACCGGCTGCTGCTCGCGCGCCTGTTCGCGCGTCCGGCCAACGTGCTGGTGCTCGACGAACCGACCAACGACCTCGACATCCCGACGCTCGAACTGCTCGAAGAGTTGCTGGCCGACTACGACGGCACGGTGCTGCTCGTCAGCCACGATCGCGCGTTCCTCGACAACGTCGTGACGTCGGTGATCGCGGCCGAAGGCGACGGCAAGTGGCGCGAATACGTCGGCGGCTTCACCGACTGGCAGATCCAGAGCGAGCGCTCGGAGCAGCTCGCGCAGCAGGAAGCCGCGAAGCGCGCGGTCAAGGAAGCGGCGCCCGTCAAGGAAGAGCCGGCGAAGAGCGCCGCGGGCCGCAATGCGCAGCGCACGGTGAAGCTGTCGTTCAACGAGCAGCGCGAACTCGATTCGCTGCCGGAGAAGATCGCCGCGCTCGAAGAAGAGCAGAAGACGATCAATGCGCAGCTCGAGGACGGCTCGATTTTCGCGAAGGATCCGCAGGAAGGCACGCGCCTGACCGAGCGGTTCGCGGCGATCGACGACGAATTGCTCGCCGCACTCGAACGGTGGGAAACGCTCGAGGCGAAGCGCAAGCCGGCATAACGCGCGTCGCGCGCCGCGCGGCCGGCGATGGCCGCGCGACAATCTCGCGATTGGCGTGCCACGCGGAACCAGTAAAATACCGCGCGTCCCGGGTAGCGCAGCACGCCGCGCGCCCGCTTTCGGAGCAGTCCAAGCACACCGTTGTTTCGATTCGCTTTTTTACGGAACTCAACGTTTTGTCCACGACGTTATCCACACGAGGTGTGGACAACGTCCCGATGAATGACGAAATTCAGCGCCTATGTCAACGAAGAAACCCAGCGCGGCCTATAGCGAAGCATCGATCAAGGTGCTCAAGGGTCTCGAGCCGGTCAAGCAGCGGCCCGGCATGTACACCCGTACCGAGAATCCGCTGCACATCATCCAGGAAGTCATCGACAACGCGTCCGACGAGGCACTCGGCGGCTACGGCAAGCAGATCACGGTCACGCTGCACACCGACCAGTCGGTGTCGGTCGAGGACGACGGCCGCGGCATCCCGTTCGGCATGCACCCCGAAGAAGGCGTGCCGGTCGTCGAGATCGTGTTCACGCGCCTACATGCGGGCGGCAAGTTCGACAAGGCCGCGGGCGGCGCGTATACGTTCTCGGGCGGCCTGCACGGCGTCGGCGTGTCGGTGACGAACGCGCTCGCGACGCGCCTCGACGTAACGGTCTGGCGCGACGGCAAGATCGCCGAGCTCGGCTTCGCCGACGGCGACGTCGTGAAGCCGCTGGCGACGCAGGGCGCGGGCCGGGGCGAGAAGAAATCCGGCACGCGCGTGCAGGTGTGGCCGAATCCGAAGTACTTCGATTCGCCGAACCTGCCGCTCGGCGAACTGCAGCGCCTGCTGCGCTCGAAGGCCGTGCTGCTGCCGGGCGTCGAGGTCGTGCTCGTCAACGAAAAGACCGGCGAGCGCCAGACGTGGAAGTACGAGGACGGCCTGCGCGGCTACCTGCTCGACGAGATGAACGGCAGCGAACTGCTGATCCCGCTGTTCGAAGGCGAGCGTTTCGCCGATTCGCGTTCGGGTGACGATACGTTCGCCGAGGGCGAGGGCGCGTCGTGGGTCGTCGCCTGGAGCGAGGAAGGCTCGCTCGTGCGCGAGTCGTACGTGAACCTGATCCCGACGCCGGCAGGCGGCACGCACGAATCGGGGCTGCGCGACGGTCTCTATCAGGCGGTGAAAAGCTTCGTCGAGCTGCACAATCTGCAGCCGAAGGGCGTGAAGCTGCTCGCCGAAGACGTGTTCGCGCGCGTGTCGTTCGTGCTGTCCGCGAAGGTGCTCGATCCGCAGTTCCAGGGGCAGATCAAGGAACGCCTGAACAGCCGCGACGCGGTGAAGCTCGTGTCGTCGTTCTCGCGCCCCGCGCTCGAACTGTGGCTGAACCAGCACGTCGAGCACGGCAAGAAGCTCGCCGAACTCGTGATCAAGCAGGCGCAGGCGCGCACGCGCGCGGGCCAGAAGGTCGAGAAGCGCAAGAGCTCGGGCGTCGCGGTGCTGCCCGGCAAGCTGACCGACTGCGAGACCGAGGATATCGAGCGCAACGAGCTGTTCCTCGTCGAGGGCGATTCGGCGGGCGGCTCCGCGAAGATGGGCCGCGACAAGGAGTACCAGGCGATCCTGCCGCTGCGCGGCAAGGTGCTGAATACCTGGGAAACCGAGCGCGACCGCCTGTTCGCGAACAACGAAGTGCACGACATCTCGGTTGCGATCGGCGTCGATCCGCACAGCCCGGACGACACCATCGACCTGTCGAACCTGCGCTACGGCAAGATCTGCATCCTGTCGGACGCGGACGTCGACGGCTCGCACATCCAGGTGCTGCTGCTCACGCTGTTCTTCAAGCATTTCCCGCAACTGATCGAGCGCGGCCACGTGTATGTCGCACGGCCGCCGCTGTTCCGCGTCGACGCGCCCGCGCGCGGCAAGAAGCCCGCGCAGAAGCTCTATGCGCTCGACGACGGCGAGCTGGAAGCGATCCTCGACAAGCTGCGCAAGGACGGCGCGCGCGAGACGCAGTGGAGCATCAGCCGCTTCAAGGGGCTCGGCGAAATGAGCGCCGAGCAGCTTTGGGACACGACGATGAACCCCGACACGCGCCGCCTGATGCCGATCAAGCTCGGCGAGCTCGACTTCGACGCGACCGTCGCGCGGATGACGATGCTGATGGGCAAGGGCGAGGCAGCCGCGCGGCGCGGCTGGCTCGAGGAAAAGGGCAACGACGTCGAAGCGGATATCTAGCCCCCTGCGCGCGGCCGGGCATGACGCCCGGCCCGGCCTCACGCCACTTACGAATACGGAATTCAGATGGACGACAACACTTCCGATCTCTTTGCCAGCCCCGACGCGCCCGAGAGCGACGCGCTGACGCTCGGCAACTACGCGGAGCAGGCGTATCTCAGCTACGCGGTCAGCGTCGTGAAGAGCCGCGCGCTGCCCGACGTGTGCGACGGCCAGAAGCCGGTGCAGCGCCGGATTCTGTTCGCGATGAACGAAATGGGCCTCGGCCCGGACGCGAAGCCGGTGAAGTCGGCGCGCGTGGTCGGCGACGTGCTCGGTAAATACCACCCGCACGGCGACCAGTCGGCATACGACGCGCTCGTGCGTCTCGCGCAGGATTTCTCGCTGCGCTACCCGCTGATCGACGGGCAGGGCAACTTCGGCTCGCGCGACGGCGACGGCGCGGCGGCAATGCGTTACACCGAAGCGCGGCTCACGCCGATCGCGAAGCTGCTGCTCGACGAGATCGACCAGGGCACGGTCGACTTCATGCCGAACTACGACGGCTCGTTCGACGAACCGAAGACGCTGCCGAGCCGCATGCCGTTCGTGCTGCTGAACGGCGCGTCGGGCATCGCGGTCGGCCTCGCGACGGAAATCCCGTCGCACAACCTGCGCGAAGTGGCGGCCGCGGCGGTTGCACTGATCCGCAATCCGAAGCTTTCGCACGCGGAGCTGATGAACCTGATCCCCGGCCCGGATTTCCCGGGCGGCGGCCAGATCATTTCGAGCGACACGGAAATCGCGGCGGCCTACGAAACGGGCCGCGGCAGCCTGAAGGTGCGCGCGCGCTGGAAGATCGAGGATCTCGCGCGCGGCCAGTGGCAGCTCGTCGTCACCGAGCTGCCGCCGAGCACGTCGGGCCAGAAGGTGCTCGAGGAAATCGAGGAACTGACCAACCCGAAGCTCAAGCTCGGCAAGAAGACGCTGACGCCCGAACAGCTCAACACGAAGAAGGCGATGCTCGACCTGCTCGACGCGGTGCGCGACGAGTCGGGCAAGGAAGCGGCGGTGCGGCTCGTGTTCGAGCCGAAGTCGCGCACGATCGACCAGACGGAATTCGTGAACACGCTGCTCGCGTACACGAGTCTCGAATCGAACGCGACGCTGAACCTCGTGATGATCGGCGCCGACGGCCGGCCGGGCCAGAAGGGCCTGCTGACGATCCTCGACGAATGGGTGAAGTTCCGCCAGCTGACGATGACGCGGCGCACGCGCCATCGTCTCGCGAAGGTCGACGACCGCATCCATATCCTCGAAGGGCGGATGATCGTCTTCCTGAACATCGACGAGGTGATCCGCATCATCCGCGAGTCGGACGAGCCGAAGGCTGCGCTGATGAGCGCGTTCGGCCTCTCCGAGCGGCAGGCCGAGGACATTCTCGAAATCCGGCTGCGCCAGCTCGCGCGGCTCGAGAAGATCAAGATCGAGAAGGAACTCGAAGCGCTGCGCGACGAGAAGGCGAAGCTTGAGGAACTGCTCGCGAACGAAAGCGCGATGAAGCGGCTGATGATCAAGGAGATCGAGGCCGACGCGAAGCAGTACGGCGACGAGCGCCGCACGCTGATCCAGCAGGAAAAGCGCGCGACGTTCGAGGCGAAGGTGGTCGACGAGCCGGTGACGGTCGTCGTGTCGCAGAAGGGCTGGGTACGCGCGCTGAAGGGCCACGGGCTCGACCCGGCCGGCTTCACGTTCAAGGCCGGCGACCATCTGTATGCGGCGTTCCAGTGCCGCACGCCCGATCGCCTGATCGCATGGGGCAGCAGCGGCCGCGTGTATTCGGTCGACGTGTCGGTGCTGCCGGGCGGGCGCGGCGACGGCGTGCCGGTCACGTCGCTGATCGAACTCGAATCGGGTTCGCACCTGATGCACTACTATGCGGCGCCGGCCGACCAGCAACTGCTGCTCGCATCGAGCAACGGCTTCGGCTTCCTCGCGAAGGTCGGCGACATGGTGAGCCGCGTGAAGGCCGGCAAGTCGTTCATGACGATCGATACGGGCGCGGTGCCGCTCGCGCCGATGCCCGTGCTGCCGAACGCGACGCAGGTCGCGTGCCTGTCGAGCGGCGGCCGCCTGCTCGTGTTCGGGATGGACGAGATGAAGACGCTGTCCGGCGGCGGCCGCGGCGTGATCCTGATGGCGCTCGACGACAAGGAAACGCTCGTGCAGGCGCTCGCGATCGATCCGGCGGGCGTCGTGCTGATCGGCACCGGCCGCGGCGGCAAGGCGCAGGACGACACGCTGTCGTATGCGGGGCTCGCGCCGCATATCGGCAAGCGCGCACGCAAGGGCCGCGCGCCGGACACGAAGCTCAAGGTCGTCAACGAGCTGCGTCCGCTGCTCGGCTGACGCCGCGCACGATCGTCCGGTTCGGCCGCGATCGAAGGCCGCACTTCCGCTTCGGCGGACGTGCGGCCTTTTCTTTGGGACCGCGGATTCGGGTGATTCGGGTAAGCAAGCGTGGCGCTGTCACGCGGAACTTGCAAAATATTGTGAAATCGCGCCTGGGGCCTGAACCGCGCGGCGACAGGCCGGTCGAACGACGTTCGATGTGCCGCGTGCGACGCGGCCGTTCGCAGCACCCACCCCATCACAGGATTGTCGCCATGTCCCACGCTGTTGCCGTCGCGCTGTTTCTTCATCTGCTGGCCGTTGCCGTGTGGGTGGGCGGGATGGTCTTCGCGAACTTCTGCCTGCGTCCGGCACTGTCCGACCTGTCGCCGCAGCTCCGGTTGCCGCTGATCGAAGGCGTGTTCGGCCGCTTCTTCAACTGGGTGGCGGGTTCCGTGATCGTGATCCTGCTGTCCGGCGGCTTCCTGCTCGTGGAATTCGGCGGCGCGCACGCGACGTGGTCGCTGCACGCGATGGCCGGGCTCGGCGTCGTGATGATGCTGATCTTCGGGCACATCCGCTTCGCGCTGTTTCCGCGCATCCGCCGCGCGGTGCAGGCGCAGAACTGGCCGGACGGCGCGCGTGCGGTGAACGCGGTGCGCCTGCTCGTCGTCGTCAATCTCGTGCTCGGTGTCGTCACGGTCGGTGCGGCCGTGCTGTCGCGCGGCTTCTGATCTTCAGGCGCATGCCGGCGCCAACCGCGGGCGCGCCGGCATGCGCCGCTACGCGGCCAGCATCGCGTCGAGCAGCCAGGCGCCGGCCGGGCCGAGCGGGCGGTTGCGCGACCATACCGCATCCACCCGCACACGGCGCGGCCAGCCGCGTGCGCGCAGTTCGCACAGGCGATCGCGCGCGAAGTGGTCGACCATCCAGCGCGGCAGTTCGGCCCAGCCGAACCCCAGCACCGCCATCTCCAGCAGCATCAGGTAGCTCGGCGCCAGCCAGTGCTGCGTGCCGACGACGATCCGGTCGTCGGCGCTGCGGCCTTCCGTTTTCACATAGGTGTTGAGGCGCAGTTCGCGCACGTCGCGCAGCGCCGCGTGCGGCACTTCCGTACCGCCGTATTCCGCAAGCGCATGCGTGCGCCCGACGAACAGCCCGATCTCCGATTCCTCCGCCACCGTCGCCGCGCCGATATCGGCCGGGTAGGCAGCGCGCGCGGCCATCAGCCCGAGCTGCGCGCGACCCTGCTGGATCAGGTCGAGCACGTCTTCGTGCTCGGCGATCTGGCATTCGAGCTCGAGCGCCGGAAAGCGCCGTTCGAGTGCCATCAACGTTTCCTCGTAGCGCTTCGACTGGTACGTATCGGACACGACGAGCGTCAGCCGTGCTTCCTCGCCGCGTGCGAGCCGCGCGGCCGTGCGGTCGATCGCCGCGCCGGCCTCGAGTGTGCGCTGCACCTGCGGCAGCAGCGCGCGCCCGGCGTCGGTCAGCGTCGGTGCGCGCGTCGAGCGGTCGAACAACTGCACGCCGAGATCGATCTCGAGGTTCGCGATCGCCTCCGACACGGTCGACTGGCGCTTGCCGAGCTTGCGCGCGGCGGCAGTGAACGAGCCGAGCAGCGCGGCTTCGGCGAATGCGAGCAGGGCTTCGGGGGCGTGGCGCATGTGGCGCTCCAGACTTTGTAGTATCGGTAAAACCGATGATATCAAACTGGATTCATACGGTTGCGCCGATCAAAATGACCGACATGAATGACGTAACGAATCGGAGGGAACCATGAAACAGATGAACAAAACGGTGACGGAACGGTTGCTGCATGCGCTGACGTTCGAGCTGGTCGCGATCGCGCTGTGCGCGCCGATCGGCGCGTGGCTGCTCGACATGCCGGTATCGCACGTCGGCGTGCTGACGGTGATGGTGTCGCTGATCGCGATGGCGTGGAACATGACCTTCAACACGCTGTTCGACCGCTTCGAACGGCGCGCGGGGCTGTCGCGCACGCTCGGCATGCGGATCGCACACGCGGTCGTCTTCGAGCTCGGCCTCGTCGCGATGGTGGTGCCGGTTGCCGCGTGGTGGCTGAACGTGAGCCTCGTCGAGGCGCTGCTGCTCGACCTCGGCATCGTGCTGTTCTTCCTGCCGTACACGTTCTGCTTCAACCTCGCGTACGACGCGCTGCGCGCCCGCTGGATGGCACGCCGGGTCGCGGTGCAGGCGGGGTGAAGTCGCCTGGTGCCGGTGAGTGCCGGTCGAGTCCGGTAGAGTGACGGCCGCCCGTCAGCGCGCGGCCCACAGCCACACGCCGCAGACAACCGCGACCGCGCCGTAGACGGCATAGACGGGCACCCTGAGGCGCGTGAAGCACAGCGTCGCGAACGCGCCCGTCAGCCAGTAAATCGGGTCGGCCGGCTCGCGATGCAGAATCTTCACGACGGCGACGACGAGAAAGCCCGTCGTCGCCGCGCGCAGCAGGCGCATCCCGTGCTCGAAGCGCGAATGGCGCTTGAGCCGGGACAGGTGGTTCTGAGCAAACACGACGAGACAACCCGACGGAATGAACAGCGCGGCCGTGGCGAGCAGCGCGCCGACCCAGCCGTCGGTCAGGTAGCCGAGAAACGGCACGACGTTCAGCAGCGGCCCCGGCGCCACGGGGGACAGCGCGAACGCCAGCGTGAAGTCGTGATCGGAGATGCCCGTGGCCGGCGAGACGAACAGCGTCTTGAGCACCGGCAGCGCGGAGAAGCCGCCGCCGAACAGCGTCATGCCGGCGCCCGCGAGGCGCGGCCACAGCAGTTGCTCCTGGTAATCGCCTGGCAGCGGCACGGCGAACAACGCGACGAGCACGCCGAGCAGCACGAGCAGGTTGCGGTCGCGTCTCGACAGCGTGAAATCGACCGCGTCGCGTTGCGTCGGCCCAGTCAGCCAGCCCGCTGCAAACGCAGCGAAAAGAATCCCGACGAAAGCAGCCGGACTATGCGCGAAAGCGAGCAGAATCGTCGACAGCGCGGCGATCGCCTGTTCGAGCCGCGTGCGCGCGAGCATGCGCAACTGCTTGACCCACGTGACGCCGATCAGTGCGGCGAGCACCATCCCGAAGTGATTGATCAGCATCGGCGCGGCAAGCGAGCGCACGAGCGGCGTGCGATAGAAGATCGCGAACAGCGTCATCAGGATGGAAAACGGCAGCACGCTCGCGAGGCCGGCGACCCATGCGCCGGCGCGGCCGTGCAGCGTCTGGCCGACCTGCACCGCAACATTGCAGCCGACGGGGCCCGGCACGAGCCACGCGAGCGCGACGAGATCGCCGAATACGTGCGGTTCGATGCGCTGCAGCCGTTCCACGTAGTGGCGTTCGAGTTGCGCCATCATCGAAAGCCCGCCCCACGAGATCGCCGAAATGCCGGCGACGACCTTGAACAAGGTCCATAGGGATGCCGGTGCCTCTTCGACACGAGCGGTCGCTTCGACTTCGACGGTTGTCATGATTGTGGTGTTGGCGCAGGGCCGGATCTCGTGCATGTGGGCGTGCCGGCGGCCCGCCGATACGTTGGCCCTCCCAATTGTCCGCCGCGCATCGTGACATCGCCATGCGCGAAAACGCTAGTTAATGAACTAAACAATCGGATCGGAAAACGAAATAATTGCGGCAGTGCGCAACGCACGCCGCGGCCGGGCCACGGTGCGCTCAGGCGCCCGTGCTGCCGGTCGCGCGGTGCGCGATGACGTTCGGATGGCCGCCGCGCACGCCGAAGCGCGCGATCAGCGCGGGAATCGCGTCGGCCGGCACCGGGCGAGAGAACAGGAAGCCCTGCGCCTCGATCTCGCCGAGCGCGGACAGCCACGTGATCTGCTCCTCGGTTTCCGTGCCTTCGACGACGACGGTCAGGCCGAGTGAGCGCGCGAGATGCACGATCGAAGACACCATCACGCACACGCTGCGATCGGTCGGGATCGCCTGCACGAACGAGCGGTCGACCTTCAGCGTGTCGACGGAGAAGCGGTGCAGGTACGACAGCGACGAATAGCCGGTGCCGAAATCGTCGAGTGCGATCCGGATGCCGAGCTTCTTCAGCGCGACGATCTTCTCGGACACGAGTTCCGGATATTCCATCATCGCGGTTTCGGTGATCTCGAGTTCGAGCCGGTTCGCGTCGATGCCGGTTTCCTGCAGCGTGCTCGAGATCGTCTCGATCAGGTCGCCGCGCCAGAACTGCACGGGCGAGATATTGACCGCGAGCGTCAGCGTGTCGTGGCCCTCGTCGCGCCAGCGCGCGATCTGCTCGCACGCGGTGCGGATCACGAAGTCGCCGATCGGCACGATCAGGCCCGTCGATTCGGCGATCGAAATGAATTCGTTCGCGGAAATGATCCCGTGCTCGGGGTGGTCCCAGCGCGCGAGCGCCTCGAAGCCGGTAATGGTGCGGTGCGTGAGGTCGATTTTCGGCTGGTATGCGAGGAACAGCTGCCCCTCGGCGAGCGCGACGCGCAATTGCTGTTCCCAGCGCATCAGGTGGTCGGCACGGTGCGACAGGTGCGGCGCATAGAACTGGTAGCAGTTCTTGCCTGCGTCCTTCGCGCTGTACATCGCGAGGTCGGCCTTCTTCAGCAGGTCGATCTCGCTCTCGTTCGCGACGGAGTGCAGCGCGATGCCGATGCTCGCATGCAGCACGAACGAACTGCCGCGCACGTCGAACGGCTCGGCGAACATCCGGATGATCGCTTCGGCGAGGCGCACCGCGCGCCGCTCGACGTCGTCGCCCTTCATCACGACGACGAACTCGTCGCCGCCGATGCGAGCGAGCGAGCCTTCGTCGCCGACCGCATCGGACAGGCGCGACGCGGTCATCTGCAGCACGATGTCGCCGGCGTTGTGGCCGAGCGTGTCGTTGACGGTCTTGAAGTTGTCGAGATCGATGAACAGCAGGCCGAGCCGCGACAGGCTCGTCGGCATCGACACGTCGTTGCGCAGCCCGCGCAGCGTCGCATAGCGGTTCGCGAGGCCGGTGAGCAGGTCGAATTCCGCGAGCTGCGTCATCTCGCGCTCGCGGCCGAGCAGCTTGCCGATCAGGCCCGTCGCGACGCCGAAGAACGCGAGCATCGCGAGCGTGATGAAGCTCGTCATCAGCAGGTAGACGTTGCGCGTGTGGTAGTAATCCGCGAATTCCTCGGTCTGCGACAGCCCGACCATCACCGCGAGCGGGTAGCCGTCGAGGTGGCGGTACGACACGATGCGTGTCACGCCGTCGATCGGGTCGATGATCGTGCCCGTCACGCGCTCGGCGATCGGGTAGACGCCCGATGCCGAAAACGCGCCCGGCGCGTTGCTGAGCGAGCCCGTGCGCCGCGCGAGCACGCCGCCCGTGTCGGACACGACCGCGATCACGCCTTCCTTGCCGATCGCCGCGTTGTTGTAGAAGTCGTTCGTGAAATAGCTCGGGTCTTCCGACACGACGACGATGCCCGCGAAGCTGCCGTCCGGGTTGTTCAGGCGCCGCGTCATCTGCAGCGTCCAGTGGCTCGACACGCGGCCGAGCACGGGCTTGCTGATATAGAGGCGGTCGTCGTTGTGCGCGAGGTGGACCTTGAAGTGCTCCCGATCGGACAGGTTGATCGGCTGCGGATGGATTTCGGCGGTGTTCGCGAACAGGATGCCCCTGGCGTTGACGAGCGACACCTGGATCAGCGTATCGCTCGGCACGACGCCTTTCTCGACGGTGCTCGCGAGATTGAAGCGCGCGGGCGACTTCTCGAACTCGAACTTGACGAAGCGGGTGATCTGGTCGACCTGGTGGATCGCCTTGACCGTATGCTGCTCGAGCGCGGAGGACAGGATCGCCGCGGACGCCGCCGCTTCCTTGTACGCGCTGTCCTTCTCGACCGACAGACGCGCGACGATCACGGCCCACAGCAGCGCAAGCGCCAGCATCCCGAGCAGCGGGATCGCGAATAGCGCACGCCGGCGCGATTTGCGCGGCGCGCGCAGCGGCCGGGTAGGCGGCGTAGGGTTGGACCGGGCGGAGCTCATCGAAGAGGGTGGCGTCCTGCTCGCGTGCGCCATCCGTCGGGATGGCCGGCTATGGTTCGGGTCGCCCCGGCGTCTGTTCGTTCGCGGGATGCGCAACCATCGACAGACCTCCGAAACAACGGATTAGGCCCGATATTACTGGCTGGAGGGTTTTTGCGATAGTTGGGCGAATCGGAGGGGCGCCGGACGGGCCGGCGCCATCGCACATCGCGAAATGTCAGTCAGGTGACCGGAACGTGCCGTCGACGACCGTGACGGTGTGGCCGCCGATCCACGTCGTGCCGTCCTCGTCGTAGCTGACGAAGATGCGGCCGTCGCGGCCGATCGCCGTGCCCTGGCGGGCCGTATACGACCTGCCGGGGCGGCGTTCCTGCCGCGTCAGCAGCCCGGCCAGCGCGGCGTTGGCGCTGCCCGTGACGGGGTCCTCGCCGACGCCGAAGCTGCCGCCCGTCATCAGGCAGCGGATTTCGAACGTGGCGGGGCCGCCGTCGGCGTGCGGCGCATAGACCGCGAGGCCGTGCGTGCCGTAGCGGTGCGTGATCGCTTCCAGCGCGGCCGGATCGGGCGACAGGCCGATGCATGCGTCGGCCGACGTCAGCCGCACGACCAGCCACGGCGCGCCGTTGTCGACCGCGCACGGCTGCGCATCCAGGTCGAGCGCGTCGCTGCGCAACGCGGCAGCCAGCGCCGCGTAGTCCGAACGGTCGAGCGGCGTGACGCGTGCCGGCGGCGCGGCGAACGCCCAGCCGTCGGCCTGCTCGCGCAGCGCGACCCGGCCGACCCCGCACTGCTGGATCAGCCGGCCCGGCGTGCGCGGCCGCGCGCCGCTTTCCAGGAACGCGTGCGCGGTGCCGAGCGTCGGGTGGCCGGCGAACGGCAGTTCGCCGCCCGGCGTGAAGATTCGCACGCGGTAGTTGGCTTCCGGATCGGTCGGGGTGCAGACGAACGTCGTCTCCGACAGGTTGGTCCAGCGGGCGATCGCGAGCATGTCGTCGTTGCCGAGCGAATCGGCGTCGAACACCACGGCGAGCGGGTTGCCCTTGAACGGTACCGACGTGAACACGTCGACCTGCTTGAAGCGGACGAGATGACCGGGCATCGCGCTGCGCCCGTTACGCGACTTCGGCGATCAGCTCGATCTCGACGCACGCGCCGAGCGGGATCTGCGCGACGCCGAAGGCCGAGCGTGCGTGCTTGCCCGCATCGCCGAACACTTCGGCGATCAGCTCCGACGCGCCGTTCGTCACGATGTGCTGTTCGGTGAAGTCGAGCGTCGAGTTGACGAGGCTCATCAGCTTGACGATGCGCGTGACCTTGTTCAGGTCGCCGGTGTGCGCGTGCAGCGTGGCGAGCAGGTCGATCGCGATCGAGCGCGCGGCCGCCTTGCCGTCTTCCGTCTGCAGATCCGCGCCGAGCTTGCCGGCCCAGACCTTGCCGTCCTTCTTCGCGATGTGGCCCGACAGGTAGACAGTGTTGCCGCTTTGCGCGCTCATCACGTAGGCGGCAGCCGGTGCGCCGGCGGTCGGGAGCTCGATGCCGAGCGACTTCAGTTTGTCGTAGACGTTAGCCATGCGTTCGATTCCTCGTAGAGAGTCGTGACAGGAAAAGGGTGGGATCAGAGGCGCTCGCGCAGCAGCTTGCCGAGGCGAGCTACGCCTTCCTCGATCTTCTCGGGCGGCACCGTGACGAACGACAGGCGCAGCGTGTTCTGCTGCGCGTCGTTCGCGAAGAACGGCGCGCCCGGCACGAAGGCGACGTGGTTGTCGACGGCCGCGGCGAGCAGCTTCATGCTGTCGATCTGCGCGGGCAGGTTCACCCAGATGAACATCCCGCCTTCCGGGCGGTTCCACGTGACGCCTTCCGGCATGTGGCGTGCCAGCGCGCCGAGCATCGCGTCGCATTGCGCGCTGTACAGTTCGCGGATCGTCGGGATGTGTTCGTCGAGGAAGCCGTCCTTGATCACTTCGTGCGCGATGCGCTGCGTCAGCGTCGGCGTGTGCAGGTCGGTGGCCTGCTTGGCCTGCACGAGCTTGAAGTGGAGTTCCTCGGGGGCAATGATGTAGCCGATCCGCAGGCCCGGTGCGAGCACCTTCGAGAACGTGCCGAGGTGCACGACGTGGTCGGGCGCCATCGACAGCATCGTCGGCAGCGGCTCGCCGCGGTAGTTCAGCGCGCCGTACGGATCGTCTTCCAGCACCGGGAACGGGCTCGTCTGCGCGAACGCGGCGAGCGCGCGGCGGCGCTCGACGGGCAGGCGGCGGCCGGTCGGGTTCTGGAAGTTCGGCTGCGCGTACAGGAGGCGCGCGCCTTGCGTGAGTTCGGGCGTGAGGCCTTCCGGCAGCAGGCCCTGCTCGTCGGTCGGCACCTGTACGTAGCGCGGTTCGTACAGCGAGAACGACTGCAGCGCGCCGAGGTAGGTCGGCGTTTCGACGAGGATCGGGCTGCCCGGATCGATAAGCGCCTTGCCGAGCAGGTCGAGCGCCTGCTGCGAGCCGGTCGTGATCAGCACCTGCGACACGCGCACGCTGTAACGCTCGGCGATCCACTCGCGCAGCGGCAGGTAGCCTTCGGTCGCGCTGTACTGGAGCGCGGCGGCCGGCGCGTCGCGCAGCACGCGGTCGGCGGCGGCGCGCATGCGCTCGGCCGGGAACGTCGCGGGGGCGGGCAGGCCGCCGGCGAACGAGATGACCTCGGGGCGTTCCGTGACCTTCAGGATCTCGCGGATCGCAGAGCTCGTCAGCTTGCGGGCGCGTTCGGAAAGCTGCCAGTGCGGCGGATGCAGGTCGCTCGGATTCATAGTCTCCTCGTTCGGATATCGTGGTCAGTCAAGAAAGGTCGTTCGGGCGGATCGCTTCGACGCTGCCGGGTGGGCATGCGCGAGCGCGGTCGAGCCTTCGCGGCTGGGTGGGCAAAACCGATCAGGCAAAACAGCCATTATGGCGCACCTGTTCAGCCGGCGCGAGCCGGTTGCGCGGCGGTGGCGACCGCCGAGCGGCGCCCGAGCACCACGGTGGCGATCACGGCGGCCGCGAACAGCCACGTCGACGGCGTGACCGTTTCGCCGAACAGCAGCGCGGAAAATGCAATCGTGAAGAAAATCTGCAGCAACTGCACCTGGCCGACGCGCGCGATGCCGCCCATCGCGAGCCCCGCGTACCACGCGAAGAAGCCGATGAACTGCGAAAAGAGGGTCACGTACCCGAACGCGAGCCACGTGCGCAGCGCGAGCGGGCCCGGATGCGCGGCATGCTGCAGCCACGCGAGCCAGCCGACCGGCAGCACGAGGAACGGCGCGGACACGACGAGCGCCCAGCAGATCACCTGCCAGCCGCCGATCTGGCGCGCGAGGCGCGCGCCTTCCGCATAGCCGAGCGCGCCGATGCCGACCGCGACGAGCATCAGCGCGTCGCCGGCCTGTACGGTGCCGCCGCCGTCGCGCAGCGCGAACGCGATCACGAGCGCGCTGCCGGCCACCGCGCTGGCCCAGAACGCCTTCGACGGCCGCTCGTGCGACAGCCATGCCGCATACAACGCGACGAACAGCGGCTGCAGCCCGTTGACGACCGCGCCGTGCGAGGCCGGCACGGATTTCATCGCCCACGCGGAGAACACCGGATACGCGATGATCACGCCGGCCGACGTGATCGCGAGGCTTTTCAGCTGCGCGCGCGTCGGCAGCGGCTCGCGGCGCCACCACAGCAGCAGGCCGGCCGGCACGGCGGCGGCGAGCGCGCGGCCGAGCCCGTTGAGCAGCGGATTGAGTTCGGACACGACGATGCGCGTCATCGGCAGCGTCAGGCTGAAGATCATCACGCCGATCAGGCCGAGCAGCATGCCCCGGGTTTCGCGCGAATTCATGTCGAAGGTGTCTCCGAATTGCAGGGTGGTTGTAATGGACGGGCTTTCAGCGCAGCGAGCGTGAGCCCTGCGGCGTATCGAATTCGGCGACCAGCGCGGGCGGGCCGTCGCCGGTTTCCAGGTCGAGCAGGTGGGCGGCGCCGAGCCAGTCGAGCTGCTCGCGGATGACCTCCGCGCGCGGGTGGACGCCCTTGAGCGACTTCAGCGCGACGCCGTCTTGCGGCAGCGATTCGGCGGGGTGGTGCGGGCTGTCCCACTGGATCAGCGACGGCACGAGGCCGTCGCCCGCACCCTGCCATGCGGGGAACGCGCCGTCGTCGGGCACCGTGAGGCCCCAGCTCAGGTCGCCGCGTCGCATCGCGACGACGGGCGGGATGCGGGCCGGGTACTGGCTCTGCCACAGCGCGAGCTGCCGCGGGCGGTCGACGCGCGCAACCCAGTGCGCGAGAAACGGGCCCAGCGCGAGCCGGGCGTGCATCGCCGGATCGTCGAGCCCGAACAGCCGCGCGCGCGGCGGCCCTGCACCGTCGTCCGGGGCGGGGGCATCGGGGTCGATCGCGATCACTTCGAGGTAGAGCCCGCCCCATGCGCCGAACAGCGCATTGTGGGTCCGCATCAGCGGGTGGCGGCCGCCGCCGGCCGGTTCGATGCCGAGCGCGTCGGCGACATGGCGCACGCCTTCGTCGAGCGTGCGCGCGGCGATCACGAGATGGTCGAGTGTCAGGGAACGGGCTGGCATGAACGTCGGTCGGGGAGCGAAAGTGTCATGGTAGGCGGGCGTTGCGCCGGGCGGTTGCCGGACCGGCCGGCGCACGGGCCGCGGATCAGGCCGGCCGGCGCGGCTCCAGGTGCGGCGGGGCCGGAACGGCGGCCGCACGGTCGCCATTGCGGTCAACTGTAATCGTCGGCACCGGCACAGTAACGGTACAATCGGCGCGATAGCCTTCGGTACAGTTGGAGTTGCCGCCTCATGTCCACCGTCCCCCTCGCCCAGATTCCCGTGCCGCACGATACGGCCACGCTCACGCTCGTCGACCAGCTGGTCCAGTGGGCCCGGCGGCGCATCGACGAGCGCGTGTTCCGTCCCGGCATGCGGATGCCGTCGATCCGCAAGCTCGCGCTGGACAAGAGCGTGTCGCGCTTTACCGTCGTCGAGGCGTACGAGCGCCTCGTCGCGCAGGGTTACCTCGACTCGCGGCGCGGCTCCGGCTTCTACGTGCGCGAGCGCACGGCCGGCCCGCAGCCGGTCGACAACGTGGCGCGCGTATCCGAAGCCGCGCCCGTGCACAACACGATCGACGTCGTCTGGCTGCTGCGCAACATGCTGCACACCGTCAGCCCGGAAAAGGGGCCCGGTCTCGGCTACCTGCCGGGCCGCTGGCTCGACGGCGAGCTGATCACCGGCGCGCTGCGCGCGCTCGGGCGCCAGTCCGGCGCGCAGATGCTCGGCTTCGGCACCGCGCAGGGTTTCCTGCCGCTGCGCCAGCAACTGCAGACGCGCCTCGCCGAAGTCGAGATCGGCGCGACGCCCGACCAGCTCGTGCTCGTATCGGGGATCACCCAGGCGATCGACCTGATCTCGCGGATCTATGTGCGGCCGGGCGACGCGGTGATCGTCGGCGATCCCGCGTGGTTCCAGATGTTCGGCCGCTTCGCGTCGCAGGGCGCGCAGCTCGTCGGGATGCCGTACACGCCGGACGGCCCCGATCTCGACGCGCTCGAGACGCTCGTGCAGATGTGGCGGCCGAAGATGCTCGTGATCAACTCGGTGCTGCAGAACCCGACCGGCACGTCGCTGTCGGCCGCGCAGGCATTCCGGATCCTGAAGCTCGCGGAGGCGTACGACTTCCTCGTCGTCGAGGACGACGTGTACGGCGACCTGTGCCCGCCGAGCTATCCGGCCACGCGGCTCGCGAGCCTCGACCAGCTGAAGCGCGTGATCTACCTCGGCAGCTATTCGAAGACGCTCGCGGCGAACCTGCGGGTCGGCTACGTCGCGTGCGCGCCGGAGATCGCGAAGGCGGTCACCGACCAGAAGATGCTGGTCGGGATGACGACGCCCGAACTCAACGAGCGCGTGCTTTACAAGATCCTGACCGAGGGGCATTACCGGCGCCATGTCGAACGGCTGCGCGCGCGGCTCGACGGCGTGCGCGACAAGACCGCGCGGATGCTCGAACGCACCGGGCTGGGGCTCTTCGCGATGCCGGCGGCCGGGATGTTCCTGTGGGCCGACACGGGCGTCGATTCGGACGCGCTCGCGGCCGCCGCGCACGAAGAGGGGTTCCTGCTGACGCCCGGCAGCCTGTTTTCGCCGCAGCAGTCGCCGTCGACGTGGACACGCTTCAACGTCGCGAACTGCGGCGATCCGGCGTTGCCGGGGTTTCTCGCGCGCTATATCGATTCGGCGGTGCGGCGCGCGTCGTGACGCGGCGCGGCACGCCGGCCCTTGAAATCGGGCGCACCGGCCCCAGATAGGCGCGCGAACCGCCGGCGCCGGGCGGTCGCCCGTGCGCGGGCCTCGCGGCATCGCGCGCCGACCGCCTGCGCCACACCATTCAAGTTCAAGTAAGAGGAAACAATATCCATGGCACATGAAACGATGAGCTTTCAGGCAGAGGTCAAGCAACTCCTCCACCTGATGATCCATTCGCTCTACAGCAACAAGGAAATCTTCCTGCGCGAACTGGTGTCGAACGCGTCCGACGCGGCCGACAAGCTGCGTTTCGAGGGGCTCGCGGACAACGCGCTGTACGAGAACGATCCGAACCTGCGCATCCGCATCGGCTACGACAAGGCCGCGCGCACGATCACGATCGACGACAACGGCATCGGCATGAGCCGCGACGAGGCGATCGCGAACCTCGGCACGATCGCGCGTTCGGGCACCAAGGAATTCTTCACGAAACTGTCCGGCGACCAGCAGAAGGACGCGGCGCTGATCGGCCAGTTCGGCGTCGGCTTCTACTCGGGCTTCATCGTCGCGGACAGGATCACCGTCGAGACGCGCCGCGCGGGCCTGCCGGCGAACGAAGCCGTGCGCTGGGAAAGCGCGGGCGAGGGCGATTTCACGATCGACGCGATCGAGCGCGCGCAGCGCGGCACGACGATCACGCTGCATCTGCGCGAAGGCGAGGACGAGCTGCTGTCGTCGCACCGCCTGAAGTCGATCATCCAGAAGTACTCCGACCACATCGCGCTGCCGATCCTGATGCAGAAGGAAGAATGGGATCAGGAAAAGGGCGAGATGGTCCTGAAGGACGAGGACGAGACCGTCAACCAGGCGAGCGCGCTGTGGACGCGTTCGAAGAGCGACATCACCGACGAGCAGTACACGCAGTTCTACCAGCACGTCGCGCACGACCACCAGGATCCGCTCACGTGGACGCACAACCGCGTCGAGGGCCGCAGCGAATACACGCAACTGCTGTTCGTGCCGTCGCACGCGCCGTTCGACCTGTGGAACCGCGACTATCGCGGCGGCCTGAAGCTGTACGTGAAGCGCGTGTTCATCATGGACGACGCCGAGCAACTGCTGCCGCAATACCTGCGCTTCGTGAAGGGCGTCGTCGATTCGGCGGACCTGCCGCTGAACGTGTCGCGCGAGATCCTGCAGGAAAGCCGCGACGTGAAGGCGATCCGCGAAGGCGTGACGAAGCGCGCGCTGTCGATGCTCGAAGAGCTCGCGAACGCGGAAGAGGATGCCGGCAAGGAAAAGTACAAGACGTTCTGGGGCGCGTTCGGCCAGGTGCTGAAGGAAGGCCTCGGCGAGGATCACGCGAACCGCGAGCGCATCGCGAAGCTGCTGCGCTTCGCGTCGACGCACGGCGACACCGATGCGCAGGACGTGTCGCTCGCCGACTACGTGTCGCGCATGAAGCCCGAGCAGAGCAAGATCTACTACGTGACGGCCGATACGTGGCAGGCCGCGAAGAACAGCCCGCATCTCGAAGTGTTCCGCAAGAAGGGCGTCGAGGTGCTGCTGCTGACCGACCGCGTCGACGAATGGATGCTGTCGTTCCTCAACGAGTTCGACGGCAAGCCGCTCGCGAGCGTCGCGCGCGGCGACCTCGATCTCGGCGAACTGAACGACGAAGAGAAGAAGGCGCAGGAACAGGCGGGCGAGGCGATCAAGCCCGTGGTCGAGAAGATGAAGGAAGCGCTCGGCGACAGGGTGAAGGAAGTGCGCGTCACGTTCCGCCTGACCGATTCGCCGTCGTGCCTCGTCGCGGACGACAACGACATGAGCGGCTACCTGCAGCGGATGCTGAAGGCGGCCGGCCAGAACGCGCCGGCGATGCAGCCGATCCTCGAGATCAACCCCGAGCACGCGCTCGTGAAGCAGCTGAACGCCGACAGCGCGGATTTCGGCGACTGGTGCCATCTGCTGTTCGACCAGGCGCTGCTGGCAGAAGGCGGCATGCTCGACGATCCGGCGAGCTTCGTGAAGCGGACCAACGCGCTGCTGCTGTCGCGCGCCGCGTGAACGCGCGCATGCGATTCGACGGCGGTCAGGCCGGCTGGCGCGAGACGCCGCGGCCTGGCTGCACGCTCGATCAGCGCGACTGGCTGACGCGCGGCGGATCGCTGACCGCGCATCTCGCGCGGCTCGGCCGCGTGAACGTGCGCGTGACGCGCGAGGCCGTCGACTGTCCGTGGTTCGACGAGCCCGACGCGCTCGCCAGTTCGCCGCGCGCACCGATGTGGGTGCGCGAGGTGCTCCTGTCGGTCGACGGTACGCCGTACGTCGCCGCGCACAGCATCGCGCCGCTCGCCGCAAGCAAGGGCGTATGGCAGGCGATGCGGCGGCTGCGCACGCGGCCGCTGGCGGAGCTGCTGTACAGCGATCCGCAGGTCGAGCGCTCGGCGCTCGTCAGCCGGCGCGTGATCGCGGGCCATCCGCTGTATGCGCTTGCCAGTCATGCGCTTGGCGCAGGCGCGCGAGCGCCGCACGCGTTCGTGGCGCGGCGCTCGGTGTTCCAGCGTCACGGCAAACCGTTGATGGTCACCGAGTGCATGCTGCCGGCGCTGTGGCGTCATCTCGACGCGCATGGCGACGGGCCGCGCTCGGGCGGCCAGGGCGGAGGCGCGTGATGCTGCAGGGCTTCGGGCCGGTGGTCGGGCCGAATACGCATACGATGATCCTCGGCAGCTTTCCGGGCGAGGCATCGCTCGATGCCGCGCAGTATTACGCGCATCCGCGCAATCAGTTCTGGCGGCTTTTGGGGGCGGTTCTGCGTGAGCCGGAACTGCACGCGCTCGATTACGATGCGCGGCTCGAACGCGTGCTGAAGCACGGCATCGGCATCTGGGACGTGCTCGCCGCGTGCCATCGCGAAGGCAGTCTCGATTCGGCGATTCGGAATGCGAAGCCGAACGACTTCGACTCATTGCGTGAGCATGCGCCGTTGCTGAAGAAGGTCTGCTTCAACGGCAAGACGGCAGGGCGGTTTGCTGAAGTGATCGGCGCCGCCGGTTACGAAACGCTCGTTCTGCCGTCTTCGAGCCCGGCAAATGCTTCGCTTTCGTTCGAGCAAAAGCTGCTGCGTTGGCGCGAAGTCGAATCCTGATTGCACGGATGGTCTCCGAGTGTCGAATCAGCCCAGACCTCAACCAGTTCGAATGACTTCGATGCGCTGCGCGAGCATGCGCCATCGCTGAAGCGTGAAGCTAGAAGCGCTCGACGCGTACCTCGACCGAGTCCTTGGGCACGGTCAGCCGCGTGCGGTCGAGCAGGGCATCCGCGGGCGCGGTGCCGTCCGGGTTCAACGGCCTCACTTTGTTGAACACCACGGAAAAACGCTCCGGCGTGACGGTGGCCGACGCATAACCCTGTGCGTCGTGGTCGGCGTAGCGCAGGTCGGGATTGTTCGTCATCAGGAAGGTGTCGAGTTTGGCCGGGGTGGCGGCCAGCGACACAAGCGGCGTGCCGCCCCATGCGGCTTTCACGTAGGAATAGAAGGACGCGCTGCTGATGCCTGCGCAGACGAAATCGACTGCCACGGGCGTACCTTTTGCAGGATCGGGGTCGTCCCGCACGACGCCGCACTGAAACGCATGCAGGTCCCCGCTGATCGCGACGACGTTGCGGATCCCCTGTTCGTTCAAGTATGAGAGCAGTTCGTGTTTGTGTGCCGGATAACCGTCCCATGCGTCGCAATCGACCACGAGGCGTGCTGCCGGTGTCTTCGGCGCGCCTGGCATCACGGCCCACAGACGGTTCAACATCACCTCGTTGCCCCACACCTTCCAGGTCGCGGGCGAACCCTTTAGCGTGGCCTTCCACCATTGCGTCTGCTCCGGGCCGAGCATCGACGGCGCGCGACCAAGCTGCGCGGTATCCCGCGCCTCGAAGCGCTGCAGCACATCCTGGTTGACGAAGTAGCGCGAGCCGGCTGCGTCATCGCCATTGACCGGGTCGTGCCCGTGTGTGCGCGCGACAGCCGCCTCGCTTACGACATGGTCGTCGCGATACAGCCGCTCGTCCGTCATCACGAGATGCATCAGCATGCCGAAGCGAAATTCGCGATAGATGCGAATGTTGGTGTACGACGGATTGTCCGGTTCGAAGCGCACGTCGCTCCAGTCCACCGGCATGTACTCCGCCCATGCGCGACTGGCGTTGCGGCGACGCTGCGTCTCCTGCCTTTCCTCGTTGGTGTAGACCTGACGATCCTGCCAGCAGTCGTCGGAAAATTCGTGGTCGTCCCATATCGCGATCATCGGCAGGCGCCGGTGCAGCGTCTGCAAGCGCGGGTCGGTACGATAGGTACGGTAGAGCGTCCGATAGTCTTCGAGCGTATCGGCATACACGCGGCCATCGGCGAGAGGTTCTCCGTCAGGCAGGCGCAGCGGAGGATGCGCCGCCTCGACCGCGCCGGGTCTCGAGGCCGCAACCGTTTCATAGATGTAATCGCCCACATGCACGACGAAATCGAGATCGCTTTCGGCTGCCAGCAGGCTCATGGCTTGCCAGTGATTGATGCTCCAGTCCTGGCAGGTGAGCCATGCGAAGCGAACGCGGTCGTTGGCCTCATCGGCATCCGGAGCCGTGCGCGCGACGCCGCTGGCACTCGCGTCGTCGCCGGCGACGAACCGGTAGTGGTACGTGATATTCGGTGAGAGCTCCGTGACCTTCGCGCGCACGGTGAAGTCATAGGTGGCGCGTGCTCTCAACGGTACGCTAGCGACGAGAGTCGAGAAATCCGGCCGCGTCGATACTTCGAGCCGTAACGGTATCGTGTGCGCGACGCCTTTTGCGCGGTGCCGCGCGTCCTCGAAGACTGGCACGCATCGCGTCCAGAACACGACGGAGCGATCGCGCGGATCACCGCTGGCGATGCCCTGCGGGAACCGATACCGGCCTTTGCGCACTGTGTCGGCAGACGGGACCGACCGAGGAACGCCAAGCGTACCGGTGGCTGCCGCAATCGTGAAAAAGGTCGACGACTTGAGGAAATGGCGGCGATCCATCGATCCTCCCGATCGGCATACTATGGATGCCGGGAGAGGCGCGTCGCGATGCTGCAGTACGCGATCGTGCCTCGCGAACCTTCAGTGCCGTTCGACTTCTCCGCGCCGAACGGCCGGTTGCGAAATCGAAAGGAGCGGCAACAGACAAACCGAACCCGAAGCTGCCGCGCCACGACTCGACTCCACAGGTTAGGGCTTCGCATCGCCTTGCTTGGCGCCCATGGCCGCGGCAATGCGACTTTGTGCTGCGACGAGTTGGTCATCGGTGGTCGCCACCAGCCACAGACGTGCGTGCTCCTCGATCCGACGGTTGTGGTCCTTCAATGGACCCATCGCGGCAGCGGCCTTCCAGACCACCGGGCCGACTCGGCTACTCCTGCCCGACGGCGCGCCTACCAGCAGGCAGTAAGGTCCCAGCGGAAGCGATACGAACGGAAGTGCCGGACTGGCGATCACGCGCCAGTCGATGAAGGGTGTATCGCTGATCAGCAGCGGCGTGGGCAAGCCGTAGAGCACACTGAAATCGTACAGCGCCAGCTGCTCTCTCATGCCGACGTAAATTCGCCGGATGTCGTCGACAACCGCCGCGCGGATCTCGTCCTCGAACATGGGTTCCTGCGCGTAGCGGGCAAATGCCTTTCGAGCCTCCCATTGATACGCGCTGAACATGCCGATCTCCACGCAGTCCTGCACTGCGCGCTGAACCTCCGCTACGGAACCGGCTTCCTCTGGCGTGCCCAACTGCGCAGCCCGCAAAAAGCGGGCGAGTCCCGACTCGTGGATCGCAGGACCATCCGCAGATGCATCGTCGTCAGCGTTCTTACCCAGGGGCACGTAGATATATTTCTCGGCAGCGAAATGCGATTTCTTGCCTTCATCGAACTTGATTTCGCCATCGACGCAGTCGAGATAGCGAGTCCCGATTCGACCGTGCTCCCAAACCCAGTTTTTCAGGAACGGGCGTAGTGGATGTTGTCTGTCGTGATCGGCCATTGAAACCTCCAGGTTTTCCAGTATGAGCCATTCCAGCAACTCTTCTTGTCGTTCGAGGCCATGTGGTCCCTCGTCGTAGCAGCGAGCCGCAGTGGCTCGACGTGGACGGGCGGAAAGGTGGCGGTCTTCATCAGGCAACTTCCTCTAACGCCGATGCGATGCATTATCGTTCACGCCGAGCGCGGTTGCACGTCGGTCGGTCGACGGAGCGCAAGGGGCGATCCGTCTCGGCGGCCCCCACCCGCACCAATGCTATCCTCTCGTCCGCTCATCCAGCGTCACCCAACGAGATTCAATCATGACCCGACTGATCAAGCGTGCGTCCGCCGAGGCGCGTGCGTTCAAGCAAGGCAAGCCGTCCTCCTACAACGGCTCCGAAAAACTCCAGCCGCCGCGCGTGAAGCGCCGCCCGGAAATCGACGAACACGACGACGTGCCCGTGCTCGAAGCGCCGCGCAAGCCGCGCTTCGCGCCCGTCACGTTCTCCGAAGAGGGCGGCGTGCGCTTCCTGCACTTCGGCACCGAATGGGTGCAGGGTGCGATGCGGATTTCGAAGCCGCTGCATATCGAACTCGAATACGCACAGCAGATGATGGCGTGGCTGCTGTTCCTCGAAACGCCCGAGCGGATCGTCCAGCTCGGGCTCGGCACCGGCGCGCTGACCAAGTTCTCGCACCGCTTCCTGCCGCACGCGAAGGTCGAGGCCGTCGAGCTGAACCCGGCCGTGATCGTCGCCGCGCGCACGATGTTCGCGATGCCGCCTGACGACGCGCGCCTCGCCGTGCACGAAGCCGACGCCTGGGATTTCGTCAACGATCCGGCCAATCGCGGCACGACGGGCGCGATCCAGATCGACCTGTACGACGCGACCGCGCGCGGCCCAGTGCTCGACAGCGTCGCGTTCTACCGCGCGGTGCGCGGCTGTCTCGCCGACGCGGGCATCGCGACGATCAATCTGTTCGGCGATCATCCGAGCTTCGTGCGCAACATGAAGCACCTGAACGCGGCGTTCGATCATCGCGTGATCGCGCTGCCCGAAGTGCACGACGGCAACCGGATCGCGATCGCGTTCTCGGGCCCCGCGCTCGACGTGCCGTTCGCGCAGCTCGACGCACGCGCGAAGCTGATCGAGGACACGCTGAAGCTGCCCGCGCGCAAGTGGGTGAAAGCTTTGAAAGAAACGATCGGCGCACGCGACGCGTCGTTCGCGATCTGACGCTTCATGCACCGGCGGCATGCCGGTGCAACCGCGCGACAAGGGGCGGATCACCTCGGGTTCGCCCCCGCTTGACCGCGTGCTCGCGGCTCCTATACTGGCGCGAAGCCAGCGGAGCCGCAGCCTACCCGTTTTGCCGCTCCTCTCGCCGCCGTACCCGCTCAACAAGATCGATAACCGGGAAAGATGAGGAGACGTCATGGCTCACGATGCCGACGCCAACCGAGCCGCCAAGCGCTGGCTCTGGCTGCTGGTACTGCCGCTGATCGCGATGGTCTGGGTGCCGTCGTACAACAAGGTCGATCCGCAATGGCTCGGCTTTCCGTTTTTCTACTGGTACCAGTTGCTGTGGGTCTTCATTAGCGCGGCGATCACCGCATTCGTGTACTTCAAGACCAGGAACGCGTGGAAGGCGAGCGGCCCGCAGGGAGGTGCGCGATGAATCTCGGCGCAACCTTCGTCTTCGTCCTGCTGTTCATCGGCGTCACGATCATCGGTTTCCTGGCCGCGAACTGGCGGCGCGGCGATCTTGCCCATCTCGACGAATGGGGCCTCGGCGGACGCCGCTTCGGCACGATCGTCACATGGTTCCTGCTCGGCGGCGACCTCTACACGGCATATACGTTCGTCGCGGTGCCCGCGCTCGTGTTCGGCGCCGGCGCGATGGGCTTCTTCGCGCTGCCTTACACGATCCTGATCTATCCGTTCGCGTTCGTCGTGTTTCCGAAGCTGTGGAGCATCGCGAAGCGGCATGGCTACGTGACGGCCGCCGACTTCGTCAATGCGCGCTACGGCAGCCGGATGCTCGCACTCGCGATCGCGGTGACGGGCATCCTCGCGACGATGCCGTACATCGCGCTGCAGCTCGTCGG
Organism: Burkholderia sp. LFS061; assembly: GCF_047978125.1. NCBI lineage: Bacteria > Pseudomonadati > Pseudomonadota > Betaproteobacteria > Burkholderiales > Burkholderiaceae > Burkholderia > Burkholderia sp. LFS061. Next base: position 81,186 of record NZ_JBFPFS010000026.1, read on the forward strand.
CATCGAAGTGGTGATCGGCGCGCTCGGTTTCGACACGACCGGCTTCGTCGGCGACCTGCCGCTGATCATCGCGTTCGCGATCCTCGCCGCGTACACGTACACGTCGGGGCTGCGCGCGCCCGCGATGATCGCGATCGTGAAGGACGTCCTGATCTACATCACGATTGCCGCGGCGGTCATCGTGATTCCCGCGAAGCTCGGCGGCTTCGGGCAGATCTTCGCTCACGTGCCGCCCGCGAAGCTGCTGCTGAAGGCGCCGGACGCGGCGAGCCTGAACGGCTACAGCGCGTACGTGACGCTCGCGATCGGCTCGGCGCTCGCGCTGTTCCTGTATCCGCACTCGGTCACGGCCATCCTGTCGTCGTCGTCGGGCAACTCGATCCGCCGCAACATGGCGATGCTGCCCGCTTACTCGTTCGTGCTCGGCCTGCTCGCGCTGCTCGGCTACATGGCGCTTGCGGCGGGCGTGAAGGACATGCCGCAGTACGCGCCGTACTTCAAGGCGTTCGGCCCGAACTTCGCGGTGCCCGCGCTGTTCCTCGAGTATTTCCCGTCGTGGTTCGTCGGCGTCGCGTTCGCGGCGATCGGCATCGGCGCGCTGGTGCCGGCGGCGATCATGTCGATCGCGGCCGCGAACCTGTACACGCGCAACATCCACCGCGAGTTCATCAACCGCAACATGACGCACGACCAGGAGACGCACGTCGCGAAGCTCACTTCGCTGATCGTGAAGGTTGGCGCGGTCGCGTTCATCCTCGGGCTGCCGCTGACCTACGCGATCCAGTTGCAGCTGCTCGGCGGGATCTGGATCATCCAGACGCTGCCCGCGATCGTGCTCGGCCTGTACACGCGCCTGCTCGACCATCGCGGCCTGCTGATCGGCTGGGCGGCCGGCATCGTGTGCGGCACGTGGATGGCGGTGTCGCTGAAGCTCGCGAGCTCGATCTTCACGATCCACCTGTTCGGCCTCGCGATTCCCGGCTACGCGGCCGTGTGGTCGCTGATCGTGAACCTCGTGGTGTCGATCGTGGTGAGCGTGCTGGTGCGCGTGTTGGGCATGGCGCATGCGGAGGATCGCACGCGGCCGGAGGATTATCTCGACGTCGTCGAAGGCTGACGCGGGCGGCGCGGCGGCCGCCGCCGCGGCTCGCGCGACGCAACAATGAACACGCCCGCCACCGTGAGGTGGCGGGCGTGTTTTTTACGTCAGCCCTGTGCGCGCTTCGCGAGTTCCTCGCGTTGCGACAGATCCTCGACGTTGACCATCCAGTGCACGCCGAAACGGTCCTTCGCCATCCCGAAGCCGAGCGCCCAGAACGTCTTGCCGAACGGCATCGTCACTTCGCCGCCGTCGGCGAGCGCATCGAACAGCTTCTTGCCTTCCTCGACCGTCGCCGGGTTCAGCGACAGCGAATAGCCGGCGTGCGTGCCGGCAGGCTGGCTGCAGTCGCCGTCCGAGCACATGATCATCGAGTCGCCGATCGTGAAGCTCGCATGCATCACCTTGTCGGCCATCTCGGGCGTGATCGCGTGTTCGGGATTCGGCGGCGCATCCTTGAAATGCATCTTGAACATCGTCTTCGCGCCGAGCGCCTTTTCGTAGAATCGAAGGGCTTCGTCTGCGCGACCGTAGAACGTCAGGTACGGTTGAACTTGCATCGTTGTCTCCTGTAATGAGCCGGGCCCGCGCGTCGGCGCGGGTTCGGCGTCGTGCAAGATTGACTGGGAAGGGGCACGTCGAGAGGCGGCCGGCGCACCCGTGACGTGGATTGTAGTGCGCGTGCTTGACGATGGAATGAAAAATAAAACGGCCGCGAACATCACGTTCGCGGCCGTTTGCGGCGCGCTTGCTGACGGCTGTTGTCAGTGCTGCTGACAGCCGCTGACGCGCGGCACGCTTCAGCGCAGCGCGTCGATCAGCTTCTCGAGCTTCACCGCATCGGCGGCGAACACGCGGATGCCTTCGGCGAGTTTTTCGGTTGCCATCGCTTCGTCGTTCAACTGGAAGCGGAACGACGCCTCGTCGATCGCCACGCGTTCGGCCGGCTTGTCCTGCAGCGCTTCCGGCGACAGCTTGCGCGAAACCGTCTCGTTGCTGTCCTGCAGCTTCTGCAGCAAATCGGGACTGATCGTCAGCAGGTCGCAGCCGGCGAGTTCGGTGATCTGGCTGGTCGTGCGGAAGCTCGCGCCCATCACTTCGGTGTTGTAGCCGAACGTCTTGTAGTACGTGTAGATGCGGCGCACCGACTGCACGCCAGGGTCGTTCGCACCGCCGTCCTTCGCTTCATCCCATTCCGCGCCGGCCTGCTTCTTGTACCAGTCGTAGATGCGGCCGACGAACGGCGAGATCAGTTGTGCGCCGGCTTCCGCGCACGCGGCGGCCTGCACGAGCGAGAAAAGCAGGGTCATGTTGCACTTGATCCCTTCCTTCTGCAGCACCTCGGCCGCGCGGATGCCTTCCCACGTCGACGCGAGCTTGATCAGGATGCGTTCGCGGCCGATGCCGGCTGCTTCGTACAGCTTGATGAGCTCACGGCCCTTGTCGATCGAGCGCTTTGCGTCGAACGACAGGCGCGCGTCGACCTCGGTCGACACGCGGCCCGGGATCAGCTTCAGAATCTCGGTGCCGAACGCGATCAGCAGGCGGTCGATGATGAAGGCGGTGTTTTCGTTGCGATGATCGCGGACGGTTTTCTCGAGGATCGGCTTGTACGCATCCTTCTGGACGGCCTTCAGGATCAGCGACGGGTTCGTGGTCGCGTCCTGCGGCTTGTATTGCGCAAGCTGCTGGAAGTCGCCCGTGTCGGCGACGACGGTCGTGTACTGCTTCAGCTGGTCGAGTGCGGTAGTCATGGCGATTCGGAAGAAGGGCGCGGGGCGCCGGGTTCTCACGGGCCGCGCGAGCGCGGCGGCGAAGCGAAGCGGCGCCGGGCGCCGCTTTCGATCCATCATTTTAGGCCCGATTCGTGTCGGGCACGTTTTGGGACGTCCCGCGGTGTGCACGTCAACCGCCGCGGCGGGCGGCGAACCGCGTCACGCCGGGCGTCGCGCGTTCAGGATCACCTGCGTGACGATCCCCGCGACGAGCCCCCAGAACGCCGAGCCGATCGACAGCAGCGTGAGGCCCGACGCGGTGACCATGAACGTGACGAGCGCGGCTTCGCGCTGCTTCACGTCCTGCATCGCGTTCGCGAGCCCGCTCATGATCGAGCCGAACAGCGCGAGCGCGGCGACCGACACGACGAGCGCCTTCGGCAGCGCCGCGAACAGCGCGGCGATCGTCGCGCCGAAGATTCCGGCGACCAGGTAGAACGTGCCGCACCACACGGCGGCCGTGTAGCGCTTCGCGTGATCTTCATGCGCTTCGGGGCCCGTGCAGATCGCGGCGGTGATCGCCGCGAGGTTCACGCCGTGCGAGCCGAACGGCGCGAGCAGCAGCGACGCGAGGCCGGTCGTCGCGATCAGCGGCGACGACGGCGTCTGATAGCCGTCCGCGCGCAGCACCGCGATGCCCGGCACGTTCTGCGACGCCATCGCGACGACGAACAGCGGAATGCCGATGCTGACGATCGACGCGATCGAAAACGCGGGCATCGTGAACACGGGCTGCGCGAGCGCGACGTGGAAGCGGCTGAAGTCGAGCAGGCCGAGGCCGCCGGCCACCGCCGTGCCGACGATCAGCGTCGTTACGATCGCATAGCGCGGCGCGAGCCGCTTGACGATCAGGTACGTGAAGAACATCGCGAGCACGAGCGCGGTCTGGAACTGCGCGGCGCGGAAGATCTCGATGCCGATCTCGAACAGGATGCCCGCGAGCAAGGCGGCTGCGATGCCGGCCGGAATCCGGCGCATCAGCGTGTCGAACAGGCCGCTTACGCCGATGGCCGTCAGCAGCAGCGCACACACGACGAACGCGCCGATCGCCTCGGCGTAGGGCACGCCGGGCAGCGACGCGATCAAGAGCGCTGCGCCGGGCGTCGACCACGCGACGACGACCGGCGCGCGAAAGCGCAGCGACAGGCCGATCGTCGTCAGCGCCATGCCGATCGACAGCGCCCAGATCCACGACGAGATCTGCGCATCGGTGAGGTGCGCGGCGCGGCCGGCCTGGAACATCAGCACGAGCGAACTCGTGTAGCCCGTCATCATCGCGACGAAGCCGGCGACGAGCGCCGAGACGGACGTGTCGGCGAAAAAGCGGCGGCCGCCGGCGCGGCCCGCGCTCGCGGTGGGCGAGGGGTTCATGCTATCTCCGGGAGGAGGCCGCCTGGACGCGGCCTTCGTGTCTGCTGGTTGGATGCGTTACTTGCTGAGTGCGCGCATCGCGGTTTCGAGGCCCGCGAGCGTGAGCGGATACATGCGATGGCCGAGCAGGTCGCGGATGACCGCGACCGACTGCCGGTATTCCCACAGCCGCTCGGGCTCGGGGTTCAGCCATGCATGATGGGGGAACTGGTCGGCGAGGCGGCGCAGCCATACGGCGCCGGCTTCCGGGTTGTTGTATTCGACCGAGCCGCCGGGCTGCAGCACTTCGTACGGGCTCATCGTCGCGTCGCCGACGAAGATCAGCTTGTAGTCGGGCGTGAACTTGTGCAGCACGTCCCACGTCGCGGTGCGCTCCGAGTGGCGGCGGCGGTTGTTCTTCCACAGGTGGTCGTACACGCAGTTGTGGAAGTAGAAGAATTCCAGGTGCTTGAATTCGGCCTTCGCGGCCGAGAACAGCTCTTCGGTGCGCTTGATGTGGTCGTCCATCGAGCCGCCGACGTCGAGCAGCATCAGCACCTTCACGTTGTTGTGGCGCTCGGGCACCATCCGCAGGTCGAGCCAGCCCGCGTTCGCGGCCGTGCTGCGGATCGTGCCGGGCAGGTCGAGCTCCTCGGCTGCGCCTTCGCGCGCGAAGCGGCGCAGCCGCCGCAGCGCGACCTTGATGTTGCGCGTGCCGATCTCGACGGAATCGTCGTAGTCGCGGTATGCGCGCGCTTCCCACACCTTCGCCGCGGTGCGGTTGCCGTTCGACGGGCCGCCGATGCGCACGCCTTCCGGGTTGTAGCCGCCATGCCCGAACGGCGACGTGCCGCCCGTGCCGATCCACTTGTTGCCGCCTTCGTGGCGTTCCCTCTGCTCGTCGAGCAGCGCCTTCAGACGCTCCATCAGCTTGTCGAGCCCGCCCATCGCTTCGATCTGCGCCTTTTCCTCCGGCGACAGCTCGCGCTCGAGGCGCTTCTCGAGCCAGTCGAGCGGAATGTCGAACGCTTCGGACGGCAGCGCGGACACGCCGTGGAAATACGCGCCGAACGCCTGGTCGAACTTGTCGAAGTACTGCTCGTCCTTGACGAGCGTCATCCGCGCGAGGAAGTAGAACGCGTCGATCGACGGCGAGATCAGCCCGGCCTTCAGCGCTTCGAGCAGCGTCAGGTATTCCTTCACCGAGACGGGCAGCTTGGCTGCGCGCAGCGCGTAGAAGAAATTGAGCAGCATGGCCGGGCCTTCGCGGGTGGGGACGATTACCGGTTGTGCCGGTTCATGTAGACGAGCCGTTCGAGCAGGCTCAGGTCCTGCTCGTTCTTCAGCAGCGCGCCCGCGAGCGGCGGCACGATCTGCTTCGCGTCCGTGCCGCGCAGCGCGTCGGCCGGGAGGTTCTCGGCGAGCAGCAGCTTCAGCCAGTCGAGCAGCTCGGACGTCGACGGTTTCTTCTTCAGGCCCGACACGCCGCGCAATTCGAAGAAACTCTCGAGCGCCGCGCGCAGCAGTTCCTCGCGGATGTCGGGGAAGTGGACCGCGACGATCTTCTGCATCGTCGACGGGTCGGGAAACTGGATGTAGTGGAAGAAGCAGCGGCGCAGGAACGCGTCGGGCAGCTCCTTCTCGTTGTTCGACGTGATGATGACGAGCGGGCGGTGCTTCGCGCGTACCGTCTCGCGCGTCTCGTACACGTGGAATTCCATCCGGTCGAGCTCGCGCAGCAGGTCGTTCGGGAATTCGATGTCGGCCTTGTCGATCTCGTCGATCAGCAGCACGCTCGGGTGCTCGGCGTCGAACGCCTGCCACAGCACGCCCTTGACGATGTAGTTCGAGATGTCCTTCACGCGCTCGTCGCCGAGCTGCGAGTCGCGCAGCCGCGACACCGCGTCGTATTCGTACAGGCCCTGCTGCGCCTTCGTCGTCGACTTGATGTGCCACTGCAACAGCGGCATGTCGAGCGCGGCGGCCACTTCCTCGGCGAGCATGGTCTTGCCGGTGCCGGGCTCGCCCTTGATCAGCAGCGGGCGTTGCAGCGTCAGCGCGGCATTGACCGCGAGCTTCAGATCGTCGGTGGCGACGTAGTGCGAGGACCCTTCGAAACGCATGGCGGCGCTCTTCTTTCTCGGGAAAAAAACCCAGTATAAGTCAGAAGGGCTGTGCGGTTGGGCCGCGCCCGCGTATCGTAGCGGGGCTGTGGCGGGGCGGACCGGGGCGCCTGGTGGACGCGTTCCCCGCCGACGCGGTACAATCTGGCCGTTTTTTTTGGCCTGCGTGGCGATCCGATAAGCAAAACGGCGCGGGCCGTTGCCGCTTAGGCGCCAGTTTCCCCTCAAGCTAGGTTACAAGAGCTATGAACAAATTCGTCGGCAAACACGTCGTTGTCGCAGCGCTCGTGGCGCTCGCGGGCAGCGCGCAGGCGGCCGGTGTGGTCGGCAACCCGAAGGACGGGGCGAGCAAGGCCGCCATGTGCATCGGTTGCCACGGCATCCAGGACTACCGCGCGGCGTACCCGGAGGTCTACCGGGTGCCTGTCCTCGGCGGCCAGAACCAGCAATACCTCGAGAACGCGCTGAAGGCCTACCGCAAGAAGGATCGTCACTTCCCGTCGATGAACGCGGTCGCCGGTTCGCTGACGGACCAGGACATCGCGGATCTGGCGGCCTACTACGCCGCCCAGAAGGCCGACACGAAGGACAATCCCTACAAGTAAAGCGCGCGCCGCCGATCTCTCCGGCGGGACAGGAGCATTCATGAACAACGCATTCAAGACGGCGGCGGTTGCACTGGCGGCCGGCCTCGCGATCGGTACCGCGCACGCAGCGGACATCACGAAGGGCAAGGAACTGGTCGAATCGCACAACTGCGCGGCCTGCCACGGCGCGCAGATGAACAAGCCGATCAACGCCGAATATCCGCGCCTCGCCGGCCAGCATGCCGACTACCTCGTGTGGGCGATGCGCCAGTACCAGATGGGGCTGACGAACCCGCTGATCGGCCGCAACAACGCGATCATGCAGGCGCAGGTGCAGAGCCTGTCGGTCAGCGACATGAAGGACATCGCGGCCTACATCGAATCGCTGAAAGAGACCGATCTCGTGTTCAAGAAGTAAGCGCGACGGGCCTGTCGGGCCCGCGCAGCAAAAATACCCCGCCGAGGCGGGGTATTTTTTTGTCCGCGGCCCGGGGGCTGCGTGCCGGCGCCGCGGCGCTCAGTCGCGCGACGCGCGGCGCAGGATGCGCTGCAGGTACGCGTCGGTGTCGGGCGGCGTGTTGGTGCGCTGCGCTTCCCAGATCGTCTCGCCGAGGCATTCCATGATCGCGTGCTGCGCGTCGTGGGTCGAGTCGAGTTTCGCCGCCAGCTTGTCGTGCGCGGCGCGGATGCCGGGCGGCTGGTCGATCGACAACTGCTCGCTGATCGCGAGATGCATCGACAGATGCAGGAACGGGTTCGTGCGGCCTTCCTCGGGCGTGTAGTTGCGCGCGGCCGCGCCGTCGGCATCGTCGAGTTCGGCGTGGTACTCGGGATGCTCGACGATCCAGTCGGCCGCCATCGCTTCCAGCGGCGTCAGGATCTCGCCCGCGCGCTGCTTGCGCCAGGTCTCGGTGAAAAAGCGACGCACTTCGTCGCGGCTTGGATTGAACATGGTGGGGGAACGTCGTGATTCGGGCGGCGTCGTGCCGCGTCGCGCATTGTACGCCGGGTCGGCGGACGGCGCTGGAGACGGCCCGGCGGCAGGCTGGAGCGGTTGGCGCGGCAAGCGGCAGCGGGGCGGACTGCCTGGCGGTGCGGGTGCGCGGCGATGGCCGGTTGAATCCGCAGCCGGTTGCGGCCGCTCCGTACCGGTCGGCGAAACGGGTAAGCGTGAACAGGCCCTAGGCTTGCCGCCGCCGCGCCGCTAAACTCCGACGATTCCCTTCACCGAGCCGTTCTCATCCGTTCCGTCATGACCGCCACCGCCCGCTCATCGTCCGCCGCCCTGCAGGGCACGCTCTACGTCGCGCTGTCCGCCGCCGCGTTCGGCGCGATGGCGATCTTCGGCCGGTACGCATACGCGGCCGGCGTCGACGTGCTCGGGCTGCTGATCGTGCGCTTCGCGATCGGCGGCGCGGTGCTCGCCGCGATCGCGCGGCACCGCCGTGTCGCGTGGCCGCGCGGACGCGCGCTCGCGCCGCTCGTGGCGATGGGCGCGCTCGGCTACGTCGGCCAGTCATTCTGCTATTTCAGCGCGCTGCAGCACGCGCAGGCGAGCCTCGTCGCGCTGCTGCTGTACCTGTATCCGGCGTTCGTCACGCTGCTGGCCGCGTGGTGGCTCGGCGAGCGCCTCACGCGCGCGAAGGCCGTCGCGCTCGTGCTGTGCGTCGCCGGTTCGGCGCTGATGGTCGGCGGCGGGCACGGCGAGCCGCTCGGGATCGCGCTCGCGCTGGCCGCCGCGGTGATTTATTCGCTGTACATCGTCGGCGGCACGAAGGCGACGCGTGGCGTCGATCCGCTCGCGACCACCGCGATCATCTGCCTGTCGGCGACCGCGACGCTCGTGGCGATCGCCGTCGTGCGGACCGCGGCGTTCGGCGCACCGCCGCGCTGGCCCGCGACGGCCGGCGGCTGGGCGTCGATGCTCGCGATCGCGCTCGTCTCGACGGTCGCGGCAATGCTCGCGTTCTTCGCCGGGCTCGAGCGGCTCGGGGCCGCGCGCACGTCGATGCTGTCGACGCTCGAACCGGTCGTGACGGTCGCGCTCGCGGCGCTGCTGTTCGGTGAAGCGCTGTCGCCGCTGCAGTGGGCGGGCGGCGTCGCGATCCTTGCGGCCGTGCTGGCGCTCGTGCGCGCGGGAGGCGCGGCGGCCGACGATACGACCGCGACGTCCAACGCGTAGTCGGGGAGGGGAAGGGCGTGTACGTCGTGACGGAGCCTGCGTGGCGGGCCGGCGCGATGCGCCTCTGTCGCGCCTGACGCTTATTCGTTGGGCGGCGGCGTCTTCGGCCTGAATTCGCACAGCGGCTCGATCGCGCAGTGCCAGCATTCGGGCTTGCGGGCCTTGCACACATAGCGCCCGTGCAGGATCAGCCAGTGATGCGCGTCCTGCAGGAATTCCTTCGGCGTGAACTTCTCCAGCGCGGCCTCGACGGCGCGCACGTCCTTGCCCGGCGCGAGCCCCGTGCGATTCGCGACACGGAAGATGTGCGTGTCGACCGCGATCGTCGGTTGGCCGAACGCGGTGTTCAGCACGACGTTTGCCGTCTTGCGGCCGACGCCCGGCAGGCTTTCGAGCGCTTCGCGATCGGCCGGCACCTCGCCGTCGTAGCGCTCGAGCAGGATCCGGCACGTCGCGACCACGTTCTTCGCCTTGGTTCGGTAAAGACCGATCGTCTTGATGTACTCGGTGACGCCTTCCTCGCCAAGCGCGACGATTTGTCGCGGGGTGTTCGCGACCGGAAACATCTTCCGCATCGCCTTGTTGACCGACACGTCGGTCGCCTGCGCGGACAGCATCACGGCGATCAGCAACTCGAACGGCGTCGTGTATTCGAGCTCGGTGGTCGGATGCGGATTGAGGCTCTGCAGCGTTTCGTAGATCGCGTGTCTTTTGCTGGCGTTCATGGAGCGTTCTGGTCGGGCGGTGCGGCCGGGCCGCCTTGGTCGTCGTTGCCTGCGTCGTGGTCGTCGCCATCCGCCGCGGCGGCTTCGGCGTCGCGCTGCGCCTGCTGTTCGGCGAGCCGTTTGCGGCGGGCCTCGGCCGCGTCGATCTGCGCCTGGACGGCCGCGCTCACGCCTTCGGTGTTCTTCGGCCCGGCGCCTTGCCCGGAGAGTTCTTCCTTCTTCTTGCGCGCGCGTTCGAGCGCGGCGGCGATGATCGCGCGTTTCTTCGCGTCGGCATCGTCGGCGGCCGGTGCGGTGGCCGGCGTGCCCGGCTGCGCTGCGGGTTGTTCTGCGGCCGGCTTCGCAGCGCCGGCACTGGCCGCGCGGCGTGCGGCGGCGCGCGCTTCGGCGGCCTCGCGTTCGCGGCGCTGGCGGGCGAGCCGGAGGTCATGGCGTTCGCGCGCGGCATCGGCCTGTTCCTGCGACCACGCGTCCCAGCCCGTGCGATCCCCGGTCACGGGCAGCATCGCGATGCAGTCGACGGGGCATGGCGGCACGCACAGGTCGCAGCCCGTGCAGAGCGACTCGACGATCGTATGCATCTGCTTCGGTGCGCCGACGATCGCGTCGACCGGGCACGCCTGCATGCACAGCGTGCAGCCGATGCACAGGCTTTCGTCGATGAATGCGACGGCACGCGGATGCTCGCTGCCGTTGACGGGGTTCAGCGGAATCACCGGCTTGCCGAGCAGGCCGGCGAGGCGCGCGATGCCTTCGGCGCCGCCGGGCGGACACTGGTTGTAGTTCGCATCGCCGGCGGCGATTGCCTCGGCATACGGGCGGCAGCCGTTATAGCCGCACTTCGTGCATTGCGTCTGGGGAAGCAGATCTTCGATACGATCCGCGAGTGTTTTGGAGTCGGTCACGGTGACAACGGGCGCAGCGGCGCCGAATGGCTCTCGGCCGCACGGGGCGCGGCCGGAAAGGTTTGCCAAAGCTCGATTATCGCCGATTTCCCGCATTGCGCTGGACGCCGTCTGTGCGCATAATCGAACCGCTTTTTTGCAGGGGCTCAGCAGGAGGGCGGCCGCACGCGGCGCGCCCGTTCCACGGCGGCCGGCGCCGAGGCGGTGGGGGTGCCGGTCCGGATCACGCGGCTCACATAGCAAAACGCCACCATGAATCAGCCAAAAATCAAAAGAGATCCTGAAGGTACGCGCCGTCGCATCCTGATGGCGGCAGCCGAAGAGTTCGCAAGTGGAGGGCTGTTCGGCGCACGCGTCGACCAGATCGCGCGCCGGGCCGAAACCAACGAGCGCATGCTCTATTACTACTTCGGCAGCAAGGAGCAGCTGTTTACGGCCGTGCTCGAACACGCGTTCTCCGCGCTGACCGAGGCCGAGCGCGTGCTCGATCTCGACGGCGTCGCACCGGTCGAAGCCGTCACGCGGCTCGCGCATTTCGTTTGGGACTACTACCGCGACCACCCGGAGCTGCTCAGGCTCATCAACAACGAGAACCTGCACGAAGCGCGCTACCTGCACAAGTCGACGCGGATCCGCGAGATGATGTCGCCGATCGTCGCAAAGCTCGGCAACGTGCTGATGCGCGGCCAGAAGGCCGGGCTGTTCCGCAGCGACGTCGATCCGCTGCGCTTCTACGTGACGCTGTCGGGGCTCGGCTACTACATCGTGTCGAACCGCTTCACGCTCGCCGCGACGCTCGGCCGCGACTTCACCGACACCGACGAGCGCGCGGAAATGGTCCGGATGAACACCGAGGTGCTGCTCGCGTATCTGCTGCGGCGCTGACGCGCCGACCAGCGCCCGCCGGATGCAAAAACGCCGCCGTGCGCAGGCAACGGCGGCGTTTTTTCGTCGGAACGCGGTGCGTCAGGCGGCCTTGCGCGTGCGTACGGCCTTTGCGCGCGGGCTGCTGCCGGCACGTTTCGCCGCCGGTGCGGCCTTGGCGGGTGCCGCGGCCGTGACCGTTGCCTTCTCGCGCGCGCGCTTCGCCGTGGTGGCACGTGTCGTTTCGGCTTGCGCGTTGCCGGCCGGCACGGCCGCGAGCGTCGCGGCCGCCGGTGCGACGGGCTGCACCTTCGTCGCGCCGGGCTTCGGTTCCGGCGCATGCTCGCGGATGAAGTCGCGCAGCTGCGGGTAGATGATCGTGCGCCAGCGGCGGCCCGAGAAGATCCCGTAGTGACCGCACTTCTCGGCAGTCAGGCTGCGGCGCTGGTCCTGCGGGATGCCCGTGCACAGTTCGTGCGCGACGTGCGTCTGCCCGCTGCCCGAGATATCGTCGAGTTCGCCCTCGATCGTCATCAGCGCGGTGTGCCTGATGTCCTGCGGACGCACACGCTCGCCTTCGACATCCCACGTGCCTTCGGCCAGCCGGAATTCCTGGAACACGACACGGATCGTCTCGAGGTAATACTCGGCGGCCATGTCGAGCACCGCGTTGTATTCGTCGTAGAAGCGGCGGTGCGCTTCGGCGTCGTCCTCGTCGCCGCGCAGCAGGCTCTGGTAGAAATCCCAGTGCGATTGCGCGTGCCGTTCCGGGTTCATCGCGACGAAACCCGTGTGCTGCAGGAAGCCCGGATACACGTGGCGGCCTTCTCCCGGATAGTTCGCAGGCACCGTGTGGATCACGTTGTTCTCGAACCATGAGGTCGAATGCTGCGTCGCGAGCGAGTTCACCGACGTCGGGCTGCGGCGCGCGTCGATCGGGCCGCCCATCATCGTCATCGTGAGCGGCGTGTCCTCGCCGCGGCTCGCCATCAGCGAGATCGCCGCGAGCACCGGCACCGTCGGCTGGCATACCGAGATCACGTGCAGGTTGCGCGCGCCGATGTGACGGATGAACTCCTGGATGTACGCGACGTAGTCGTGCAGGTGGAACGGGCCGGTTTCGACCGGCACCATTCGCGCGTCGATCCAGTCGGTGATGTAGACCTTGTGATCCTGCAGCAGCGTGCGCACCGTGTCGCGCAGCAGCGTCGAGTGGTGGCCCGACAGCGGCGCGCAGACCAGCACGACCGGCTCGTCCTTCAACTGCGTGACGGCGTCCGCGTCGTCCGAATAGCGCTTGAAACGCAGCAGCCGGCAGAACGGCTTCTCGACGATCGTCTGCTCGACGATCGGGATGTTGTGGCCGTCCTTGACGATCTGGTGAAGGTTGAATTCGGGCTTCTCGTAATCCTTGCCGAGCCGGTACATCAGTTCGTACGCGGCGGCCATCCGCGTCGCGCCCGGCATCAGCGAGAACGGGCTGGACGGATTGGCGAACGACTTGGAGGCGGCCTGGGCCCAGGCCGTGAGCGGGCTCAACATCGCCCGCTGGAATTCGTGCAGTTGGTAAAGCATGCAGACTACTCCCGCGTGGGGGACGGTGCGCAAGGGCGGCGTGAGGCGTCGCGGCGTGCCGTGGGGGTCAGCGGCCGGCCATGTTGCACTGCGGCCGGTCAATCGTGTCGATCATATCGGACAACGATGAATGTTGCAATGCAACATTTCCGCGATTTTTCATCAAAATTTTGCGATTTGACGTTCTCTGAAAAAGCCGCCCGCGCCTCGTTCAGCGCCCCGTGGCCATCGCCGGTGCGGGCTGGCCGGCCGCGCGCGCCATTGCGTCTTCGTGGTGCATCAGGTTCATCGCGGTATGCACGAGCGCCACGTGCGAGAACGCCTGCGGGAAGTTGCCGACGAGCCGCCCGGCAACCGGGTCGTACTCTTCCGCGAGCAGCCCGAGATCGTTCGACAGCGAGAGCAGCCGGCTGAACAGGCGGTGCGCGTCGTCGATCCGGCCGAGCAGCGCGTAGTTGTCGACCAGCCAGAAGCTGCACGCGAGAAACGTGCCTTCGCCGGGCGGCAGGCCGTCGTCGTATTCGGTCGTGCGGTAGCGCATCACGAGCCCGTCGTGCAGCAATTCCCGCTCGATCGCTTCGACCGTGCCGACGATGCGCGGGTCTTCCGGCGGCAGGAAGCCGAGCAGCGGCATCAGCAGCACGCTCGCGTCGAGTTCGTCGCTGCCGTAGCTCTGCGCGAACGCCTGCTTGTCTTTGTGCCACGCGTTGTCGCATACGTCGGCATGGATCCGCTCGCGCAGCGCGCGCCAGCGGTCGAGCGAGCCGGGCAGCCGGAACATTTCCGCAGACTTGATCGCGCGGTCGAACGCAACCCACGCCATCACCTTCGAGAACGTGAAATGACGGCGGCCGCCGCGCGTTTCCCAGACCCCCTCGTCGGGTTCCTGCCAGATCTTCTCGAGATGGTCGAGCAGCGCGCACTGCACGGACCAGACCGTGTCGTCGGCCTGCAGCCCGCCCACGCGCGCGAGGTGCAGCGCGGCCATCACCTCGCCGAACACGTCGAGCTGGAGCTGGTTCGCGGCGCCGTTGCCGATGCGTACGGGCTTCGAGTCCTGATAGCCGGGCAGCCAGTCGAGTTCCATTTCCGGCAGCCGGCGTTCGCCGGCGATCCCGTACATGATCTGGATCTGCTCGGGCGAGCCGGCCATCACGCGGCCGAGCCACGTGCGCCATGCGCGCGCCTCGTCGTAGTAGCCGCCGCGCATCAGCGCGAGCAGTGTGATCGTCGCGTCGCGCAGCCAGCAGTAGCGGTAGTCCCAGTTGCGGTTGCCGCCGATCTTCTCGGGCAGCGACGTGGTCGGCGCCGCGACGATGCCGCCGGTCGGCTCGTACGCGAGCGCCTTCAGCGTGATCAGCGAACGGCGCACGGCGGCCGCGTAGCGGCCCTGCACCTGGCAGCGGCCCGACCATTCGAGCCAGTAGTTCTCGGTGCGCGCGAGCATCGACAGCGGATCGCGCGCGGGCGGCAGCCGCATGTGCGATGCCGCGTAGCTGAGCGAGAACGGCACGCGTTCGTCGGCGCTCACCGTGAATTCCGCAATCGTATGAAGGTTCTTGCCGGTGAGCGGCACCGGCGTGCGCAGCACGACGGTGTCGGGGCCGGCGATCGCCTTCATGCCGTCCTCGCGGGTCAGTTGCGTGACCCACGGGACCGAGAAGCCGTAGTCGAAGCGCAACACGAACTCCATGCGCATCTTCATCGTGCCGTGGCGGCCGACGACGATCCGCACGAGTTCGGACCAGCCGTTGCCGGGCGGCATGAAGTCGATCACGGTGACGGCGCCGTCGGCGCTTTCGTAGTCGGTTTCGAGAACCAGCGTGTCGCCGCGATAGCGGCGGGTCGTGTGCGTGATCGCGGCGTCGGCGGCCGGCGCGAGCAGCCAGCGGCCGTGCTCGGGCGTGCCGACGAGCGCCGCGAAGCAGGCGCCCGAATCGAAGCGGGGCCAGCACAGCCAGTCGACGGAGCCGTCTTTTGCGATCAGCGCGGCGGTGTGGCCGTCGCCGACGAGGGCGTAGTCTTCGATCAGGGCGGGCATGGGCAGGCGATCCTTGGTTTCGAGTTCACAATGCGGACGGCGGCGCCCGGGCTTCACGTGCCGGCGCTGCGCCCCGTATACTCGGCCGGGCGGCGGAGCGCGTGAACGGCCGGCGTTTCGTCCTATCTCAACACTTGAAGCGACTCGATGCAAGGAGGATTCAATGCCCAACCGTTTACGCGAGCATGACGCACGCGCTTCGACACGAGGGTTCCCGCTTAGGCTCGCTCACTGGATAAAAGGTTTCGCGATCGTGCTTTCCTTGTCCGCGACCCACGCATTTGCGCAGCAATCGCCCGCCCCGGCCGACGGCGTCTACAACCTGCTCGTCGGCACCTATACGGGGGGCGGCAGCGACGGGATCTATGTTTACCGCTTCGATACGAAAACCGGCAGCGTCGCGCCGGTGTCGTCGGCGAAGACCGTGAATCCGTCGTATCTGTTGCCGAGCCGCGACGGTCGCACCGTCTACGCGGTCAACGAACTGCCCGGCGACGACGGGCCGGCGACGCAGCGCGGCGGCGTCAGCGCGTTCCGCTTCGACGCGAAGACGGGCGCGCTGACCTTCATCGACCGCGTGTCGTCGGAGGGGAACGATCCTTGCTATCTCGCGCTGTCGCCGGACGGCAAGTACCTCGTGACGGCCAACTATTCGGTTGCGGCGGATCCGGGCGGCAGCTTCGCGGTGTTCCCGCTGCGCGACGACGGCGCGGTCGGCCAGGCCGTGCTGACCGTGCACCATGAAGGCACGGGGCCCGTGAAGGGCCGCCAGGACGGCGCGCACGTGCACTCGACGGTGTTTTCGCCGGACGGCCGTTACCTGTTCGTGCAGGATCTCGGCGCGGACAAGCTCTACGGCTACCGCTATACGGTGGACGGCAGCCGCGGGCTGATCGGCCCGACCGACACGCGCTACACGACGGTGAAGGCCGGTTCGGGCCCGCGTCACATGGTGTTCGGCGCCGACGGCCGGTTCGCATATGTGACGAGCGAGCTGAACGCGTCGGTCGAGGTGTTCGGCTACCACGACGGCAAGCTGACGCCGGTCGAGACGGTGCCGATGACGGCGCCGGGCTTCAAGGGCAAGGTCGGCGGCGGCGCGATTCATCTGTCGCCGGACGGCCGCTTCCTGTATGCAAGCAACCGCGGCGACGCGAACGACATCGTGATCTACGCGGTGAACAAGGCCGACGGGCGGCTCAAGCACGTCGGCCGCCAGTCGAGCCTCGGCAAGACACCGCGCGAGTTCCTGATCGATCCGACCGGCAAGTGGCTGATCGTCGGCAACCAGGACAGCGATACGTTCTACGTGTTCAGCCGCGATGCCGAAACGGGGCAGCTCGGCGCGAATCCGCAGAAGGTCGCGGTCGGCAAGCCGGTCGACTTCAAGCTGGTGCCGGCGCTGTAAACGACGAAGGGCGCTGCCGATGCAGCGCCCTTCGTGTTCCGGGGCGGCCGGTTTCGCGGCGCGCCCGCGCCGGCCGATCGCGGCCGGGCGGCCGCCTTGCTCAGTCGGCCGCGGCCGGCACGAGCACCTCGCGGCTGCCGTTGATGCCCATCGCCGATACGAGCCCGGCCGCTTCCATCTGCTCTACGAGGCGCGCGGCGCGGTTGTAGCCGATGCGCAACTGCCGCTGCACCGACGAGATCGACGCGCGCCGCGTGCGCACGACGAACGCGACGGCTTCGTCGTACAGCGGATCGGCTTCCGCGTCCGGCGCTTCGCCGAACAGGTCCTGCGTCGCGCCGTCGGCGGCCGGGCCGTCGAGAATCCCTTCCTCGTACTGCGGCTCGCCGAACTGCTTCAGGTACTCGACGATCCGGTGCACTTCCTCGTCGGCGACGAACGCGCCGTGCACGCGCTGCGGGTAACCGGTGCCCGGCGGCAGGAACAGCATGTCGCCCATTCCGAGCAGCGATTCGGCGCCCATTTGGTCGAGGATCGTGCGCGAGTCGATCTTCGACGACACCTGGAACGCGACGCGCGTCGGGATGTTCGCCTTGATCAGGCCCGTGATCACGTCGACGGACGGGCGCTGCGTCGCGAGGATCAGGTGGATGCCGGCCGCGCGCGCCTTCTGCGCGAGGCGCGCGATCAGTTCTTCGATCTTCTTGCCGGCGACCATCATCAGGTCGGCCAGCTCGTCGATCACGACGACGATCAGCGGCAGCTTCGACAGCGGCTCGGGATCCTCGGGCGTCAGCGAGAACGGGTTGCCGATCTTCTTTTCCTTCGCTTCCGCGTCGCGGATCTTCTGGTTGAAGCCCGCGAGGTTGCGCACGCCGACGGCCGACATCAGCCGGTAGCGCTTTTCCATTTCGCCGACGCACCAGTTCAGCGCGTTTGCCGCGAGCTTCATGTCGGTGACGACCGGCGCGAGCAGGTGCGGGATGCCTTCGTAGACCGACAGTTCCAGCATCTTCGGGTCGATCATGATGAGCCGCACGTCCTCGGGCGTCGCCTTGTATAGCAGCGACAGGATCATCGCGTTGATCGCGACCGACTTGCCCGAGCCCGTCGTGCCGGCGACGAGCATGTGCGGCGCCTTCGCGAGATCGGTCACGACCGGGTGGCCGGTGATGTCCTTGCCCATCGCGATCGTCAGTTGCGACGGCGAATGCTGGTACTCGCGCGCGGCAAGGATTTCCGACAGGCGGATCATCTGGCGCTTCGCGTTCGGCAGTTCGAGGCCCATGCAGGTCTTGCCGGGGATCGTCTCGACGACGCGGATCGACGTGAGGCCGAGGCCGCGCGACAGGTCCTTCATCAGGCCGACGATCTGACTGCCGCGCACGCCGAGCGCGGGCTCGATCTCGAAGCGCGTGATCACGGGGCCGGCCGACGCGCCGACGACCGCCACCGGCACCTTGAATTCCTGCAGCCGCTGTTCGATCACCTGGGCCGTCTGCGCGAGGTGTTCCTCGGTGATCATTTCGACGTCGTCGGACGCGGGCTCGAGCAGGTCGAGCGTCGGCAGTTCGACGTTGAACGACGCGGGCGCGTGGAATTCGAACGCGTTCGGGCGCGGTTGGCGCGCGGGGGTGTCGGGGGCCGCGTTTGTGTCGGCCGCGGCAGGCGCGGCCGGTTCGGTTGCCACGGTGGCGATTGCGCCGACGGGTGCGGCAACGGGGAGCGTCGGCGCGGCAGCGGCAGTCGCCGGCGTGGGCAGGCCCGCGCCGGGAACGGTTGTTGCCGGTTGTGGTGCTGCGATCGATGCGGCAGTCGGTGTCGCGGACACATTCGGCACCGACCAGCTCGCCGACGATGCGGCAGGGGCGGGCGGTGTAGCGAACGTCGTAGTTGCGGTTGCCGCAGGCGCCGATGCGATCGGCAGGGGCTGCGTCGCGGTCGTTGCCGCGATGGACGCCAGCGATCCGGCCGCGATGACAGGCGCGCTTGCGACCGGTTGAACCGGGGCCGCCGCGGTCGTGGTCATCGGGGTGATTGCGCCCGAGGACGATGTCGTTACGACGGAAGCGGCTGGCGGAACCGGCGGGCTGGCCGCCGGCTGCGGTGTGGTTGAGCCGGATCTGCCGAATGTCGTGCCGGTCGACGAGGCTGCCGGGTTGGCCGACAGAGTCGATGCGGGCGCGAAAGGCTGTGCGGCGATCGAGCCGGACGCGAAACTCACGGGCGCCGCGGGAGCGGGCGTAGGCGTTGCCGCCGGTGCAGGCGCTTGCGCGGTCGAACTGAATGTCGAATCCGACGCGCCGGCCGTCGATGGTGCCGTGGCGGGTACAGCGGTCGATGCGGGCGTTAATTCGCGGGAGAGTGAACCGTAAGTCTCGCCCGAAACGCCGACCGGCGCCGCCGATACTACCGATGCGACGGCCGGTGCCGATGCGGCTGGCTGTGAAAGTGGAGCGGATGCCGGGCCGGTTGCACCGACCGGTGAAGTCGAAGTGGCCGGTGCAAAGGTCGGTGCCGAGGCTGCCAGCTGCGAAAGCGAAGCGGGCGCAGTGCCGGTTACGCCGACCGATGAAGTCGACGCGGCCAATGGAACGGTCGATGCCGATGCGGCCAGCTGCGAAAGCGAAGCGGATTCAGTACCGGTAACACCGGCCGGTGCAGCCGCAGCGGTGTCGGGCGCCATGCTCGATGCAGCTGCAGGTACCTGCGTGGTCGCCCCGTGGGCGCCGCCGCCGAGCGGCGAAGCAACGGAGGCCGAAGCCGTCGGTGCTGCGGCAAACGGTTGAGCTGCCTGCGATTTCGGCAATCCTGCGAAGACGGACGTATTTACCGTTGCAGGTTGCGCCGTCGGCGGAATCGACGTTGTCCGCGTCCAATCTGTCGCGGGCGTGGCGCCTTGCGCGAGTGCCGACAGCGGCGCGGGACGTTCGGCTGCTTTCGGCTCGACGGTTTCAGATGCGATACGCGATGCAGTCAGTGCCGACCCTGCCGCAAGCGGCACGGCGTCGGAAACGGCGCGTGCCGACGATTCTGCGATCGAAGAAGCGGGGAGGTCAGCAAGCGGAACGATCTCCGCGGCGGGTTGGCCGTCGGCGTGAGCATCGGCGATGCCCTGCGGCGCATGGGCCGGCGCAAGGCGATCGATCGCAGGAGCCGGTTGCGCGTCGTACTTGTCATCGGTATCGACGGACGCTACCGGTTTGCTTGCAGCGATGTCGTGAACCGCCTCGTCTTGCGGTTGCGCGGAGGCCGCATCGGTCGGCTCCGATCCCGTCGCGTCCGCCGGCGACGCAGCGATCGGGCTACCGGCCGACCCGTCGAACGCGAAAACCGGCCGGCTGGCGAGGTCTTCCCAAGGAGCGAGGTCGATTGGCGCGTCGAACGACGGCGCGGGTGCGATTCCGAATGCCGGCGCGACGGGCGCATCGTTGGCGTGCCGGATCTCGGGGGCGCCGTGATGCGAAAACACCGCATTGTCGATGCCGGTATCCGGCAGCGTCTGCGGGACGACATCGTCGAACGTCGTGGTGCCCGTATCGGCAACCGGAGCATGCGCCGCGCCGGACGCTGCCGGCATGAACGCATCCAGAATGATCGGCGCGTTGTCGTCGTAAGCGGGCGCTGCATCGTGTTCGACCGTGGCGCCGGCGTCATGGGCTGCGACGCCGTGCGTCGCGGAGGCGAACCCGTTCGACACGGCAGCCGACACCGGCGCGGCAACGCTGGCGGCTGTCGCTGCCATACCGGCCACGGTTGCGGCGGCTGCCGCCGCGTGCGCGGCATCGGTCGACTGCGAACCGCCGAGCGTGGCCCATTGCGCGGTGCTGGCCTCGATCGAGCGCAGCGTGTCGTGAACGCTCGGCGCCGGCGTGATCGGCGCCGCGGGTTTTTCCGTCCATGCATAGAGTGGCGCGCGCACCGGCGTTTGCGATGCCGGGCGGCGTCGCGCGGTGTCGGGCGGCAGGCCGGCCGCGCCGATTCCCGCCGCCGGTCGCACGGGCGGGCGCGGCTGTAGTGCGC
>NZ_JBFPFS010000027.1:0-100991 GCF_047978125.1 Burkholderia sp. LFS061
ACCTGAAAGCCTACGAGTCGGTCAGCCATGCCCGGCGTTCCATCGGCGAATACATTGAGCTGTACAACCGGAAACGACCTCATTCGAGCTTGGCGGATCAGACGCCGGATGGAGGCATACTCCGCGACGCTGCCTGCGATCAAGTCGGCAGCATGATTGCCTCGGACATTCCACTTAAAAATATCGAAAACCTGTCCGAGCGAGCGAGGCCACCTCTGACGTCGATGAATTCGATGAATGGGAGGCGTTCGCGCCGTACCCTGATCACGTTGTCCACGCCGCACATGAAGCCAGCGCCGACTCGGTCAATAGCTATCCGCCGTTCGGCCGGCGCGGTTCAGAATTCGATACGCTTTGTGACGAGATCACTCGTGAACTTCAGAAAGTGCCGTACTCGGAGCTGCTGGCAAGTGACTCAGTCACATTGACGGCGCCCAAACTGTCCAAGCTGCACGGGGCGCGAAAGCCGGGGAACGCACCCGGGTGCACCAAAGGCAAGCACAAGAATAGCTCACGGCGGTAGAATCCGTTCACACTCCATTCACACCGAACAGCGAATGGGGCCAACTTAACCGCAGTCGCTCTCGTGGATAAGTGCTTGAATAAGCGAAGAATTCTGGCCCGCCCTACACGATTCGAACGTGTGACCTACGGCTTAGAAGGCCGTTGCTCTATCCAACTGAGCTAAGGGCGGTCGGGGAGAAAAGACACGGCCTGACGCGGACCGCATTCGGCACGAGGCGTTGAGTAACGGCAACAGCGCAACAGCACCACCCAACGCCCCGAAACAAAACGAGCCCGAAATTATACCCGATCATCGCGTCACATCACGCGAAACCGGCCATCGCGGCATCAAACCGGCTGCGGATGCAGCATGAACCAGCCGAGACAGAACACACCGGCGATCACGCAATACACGCCGAACGAAGCCAGCCGGCCGCGCCCTTCGAAATAGCGCATCAGGAACCGAACGCTCAGGTACGCGGCGATCGCCGTCAGCACGCCGCCGAGCAGCGCATCGGCGAGCTGGTCGCGCGCATGGAACAGCTTCGGCAGTTCGAGCACACCCGCCGCGAAGATGATCGGCGTGCCGAGCAGGAACGAGAACTCCGCCGCCTTCTCGGCCGTCAACCCGGCGGCATTGCCGGCGATCATCGTCAGCCCGCTGCGCGAGAAGCCCGGAATCAGCGCGCCGATCTGCGCGAGGCCCACAAAGAACGCCTGCTTGAACGTCATCTTCTCGGGCGCCTGATGCGCGCGGCTGCGCTGGATGCGATCGCCGAGCCACAGCAGCACGCCATTCACGATCAGCGCGATCGCGACGATCCGCAGGTCGTGAAACACGCGTTCGATGCGCTTCTCGAGGAGCAGCCCGACGATGCCGGTCGGGATCGTCCCGATGATCAGCGCCCACATCAGGTGCCCGTCGTCGTTCTTGCGGCCGCCGAGCTGCGCGAAGAAGCCGCCGATCAGCGCGATCCAGCGCGCACGGAAGTACCACAGCAGCGCCAGCGCAGTGCCGAGATGGAGCGCGACGAGGAACGGCAGCAGTTGCGGCGCGTGCTTGTCGATATGCATGCCGAACAGCGCCGGCACGAGCAGCGTATGGCCAAGGCTGCTGACGGGGAAGAGTTCGGTGACGCCCTGCAGGACGCTCAGGAATACCAGAAACCAGAGACTCACGCGTCGGTCCTTTTAGTGGAGATTAAGCGGGAAGAAAGACGGACGACGCAATGCGCGTCCGAAAAAACGCGCCCCGATTATGCCGAGCCAGGATTACTGCGCCAAGGCATTTGGCCGGATATTGCGGCAATGCACACAAACGCTTGCAATTTGTAAGCGCACAGAAAGCAAAAAGCCCGCCATTTGCATGGCGGGCCTTTCGACTTCGGCAGGAATTGCCGTCAGCGGCCGAGCTGATAGAAAAATAATACCGTGCTGCCGGTGAACATGCCGAACAGTGCGATACCCATTGCCATTGCCAGATCCATGGCCCCCTCCACGAAGTGTCATGACCCGGCAACATCACCGGTTTAGAGGCATTATCCAGACCGTTGGCAGTGTTAAAAACTCGCAATTTCCCGAGAAGGGTTTTCCCCGACCCGCCGCGGCCCGATAATGGAGCGCGCCGTGTCCCGTCCACCCGCCCAACCCGATTCGCCATGCCGATCTTCCAGCAACACGACATTCACGAACTTCACGCCGGCCCGTCGCTCGTCCGGGTCGCCCCGCAATTCGGCGGCCGCCTGCTGTCATGGCACGTCGACGGCGAACCGGTCATCTTCTGGCCGGAAACGGCCGACTGGAGCAACCTCGCGCGCGTGCGCGGCGGCAATCCGCTGCTGTTCCCGTTCCTCGGCCGCCACCGCGTCGACGGCGAACTCGGGCGCTGGCGCGATGCCGCCGGCGTGGTCCGCGACTTGCCGATGCACGGCTTCGCGCGCGACCTGCCGTTCGCCGCGCACCCGTCGGCCGACGGCGCCGCCTTGTCGATGACGCTCGACGCGAACGACACGCTGCGCGCGAGCTACCCGTTCGATTTCCGGTTCGAAACGACCTACCGGCTGGCCGACGCGCATACGCTCGAAGTCGCGCTCACGACGACCAATCGCGGCGATACGCCGCTGCCCTACTACGCGGGCCACCACTTCTATTTCGCGTTGCCGCACGGCGAACGTGCCGACACGACACTCGAGCTACCGCCGACTCGCATCTGCCAGCAACGTGCAGACGGCTCGATCAGCCCGCTCGAACCCGGTGAAGCACGCTACAGCCTCGACGATCCGAACATCCTCGATCGCTTCCACTGCCTCGACGGCGAGCCGTCCGCACCGGTGCGCATCGTGATGCCGGGCCGCCGCCGCACGATCGAGATCGCGCTCGACGTGCCGGGCTCGATCCCGTGGTACGCGGTCACGACCTGGACCGAAAAGCCGGATTCGGACTTCTACTGCGTCGAGCCGTGGCTCGGCCTGCCGGATGCGATCCACAACGGCCTCGGGCTGCGCATGCTCGCACCCGGCGCGACCGAAACGGCCACGCTGCGAATTCGCGTAATCCCGCTCGCAGGCTGACAACGGGCGCGCCGAAACGGCGCGCGATGACCTCGACCAAGGCCCCAAACTGCGGTGCGCAGGTCGAACCCGTTAAAATCGGACGTTTTGTATTGCCTGCCGCGTCGTGCGCGGCAGGGTCTTGCGAGGTTCAATGTTCGGAACAACAACGAAGCGACTCTTCGCAGCCGCCTGCGCCGCCCTGCTCGTCGCGTGCGGCTCCGCGCCTGTCGGCCCCGGGTTCTACCGCGTCGAGCGCGGCGATACGCTCTACAAGATCGCGCGCGACAACCGCACGTCGGTACCAAACATCGTGCGCTGGAACCAGATGGCGAACCCCGACGCGATCGAAGTCGGCCAGGTGCTGCGCGTCGCGCCGCCGCCCGGCACGACGACGGCATCGACGCCGTCGACCACCGGTACCGGCAGCGCGGGCCGCGCCCGCCCCGCGCCTTCGGCGCCGGTCGAATCGGCCGTCAAGCCGGCCACGAGCATTTCGCTGGTCTGGCCGGCAGCCGGCAATGTGGTCCGCACGTTCGACGGCTCGAAATCCAAGGGTATCGATATCGCGAACTCGCCGGGAACGCCGGTGGTCGCGGCCTCGCCGGGCGTCGTGGTCTATGCGGGTAACGGGCTGCGCGGCTACGGCAACCTGATCATCCTGAAGCACAACGCCGACTACCTCACCGCATACGCGCACAACCGCGCGCTGCTGGTGAAGGAAGGCCAGTCAGTCACGCAGGGGCAGTCGATCGCGGAGATGGGCAACAGCGACAGCGATCGCGTCGCGCTGCATTTCGAATTGCGCTACGGCGGCCGCTCGATCGATCCGTCACGCTACCTGCCCGCGCGCTGAGCGCGCGACAGCCGGCGCGCGATGCCGGTGTGCATCGCGTGCCGTCTCGGGCAAAATCGGGAAGGTTGAATCAGCGCTTGCGCAGACGGCCGGTAAACCGGCCGGACAGCGGATCGACGTGGCGGGCAAACGCCACCAGCACGCCGATTCCGATCAGGCTGAACCCCGCAGCAATCAGAAACAAATCCATGGTCCTATCACTGTTGTGTCGTGATCTTATGCGTCATTGTGGAATCGTGCACTGAGCCGTGGCCATTGGACGAGTCCGAACATTCCCTATCAGCAGTCACCATTGTCGATTCGTCTGCATGAAACCCTGATGTAAGCCGTTCGCCCGACGCCACGTTCGACACCCAGGAGACCCGCGATGCTGCCCGCCGCCGACCGCTACGACGACCTGCTCTCCCGCTTCGGCTGGGCCGTTCCGGCCCGCTACAACATCGGCGTGGATGTCTGCGACAAATGGGCCGACGGCAGCGGGCGCCTCGCGCTGATCCACGAAACCGCGCAAGGCGACGTGATTCGACTCACGTTCGACGACCTGAGGAATGCTTCTAACCGGCTCGCGAACAGCTTCGTGCGCGCCGGCCTGCGACGCGGCGACCGGATCGGCGTCTTCCTCGCGCAGGGCCCGGAAACGGCCATTGCGCATCTCGCCGCGTACAAACTCGGCGCGATCGCGGTGCCGCTCTTCACGCTGTTCGGCGTCGATGCGCTCGAATACCGGCTCGCGAACAGCGAAGCATCCGCGCTCGTCACCGACGCGGCCGGCTACGCGAAAATCGCGCCGCTGCGCGCGCAACTGCCGGCACTGCATACCGTCTACTGCATCGGCGACGATGCGCCCGACGCGCCGGGCGTGCTGCGCTACGATGCGGCGCTGGCCGCCGAAACGCCCGACTTCGTGCCGGCCGATACGGCCGCCGACGATCCGGCGGTGATCATCTATACGTCCGGCACAACCGGCAAACCGAAAGGCGCGCTGCACGCGCATCGCGTGCTGCTTGGCCACCTGCCGGGCGTCGAGATGTCGCAGCAATGCTTCCCGCGCGACGCACGCCTGTTCTGGACGCCCGCCGACTGGGCGTGGATCGGCGGCCTGCTCGACGTGCTGCTGCCGTCCTGGCATCACGGCGTGCCCGTGCTCGCTCGCCGCTTCGAGAAATTCGACGGCGACGCGGCGTTCGCGCTGATGGCACGGCACGGCGTGACCCACGCGTTCCTGCCGCCCACCGCGCTGAAGCTCATGCGTACCGTCGCGGCACCGCGCGAACGCTACGCGCTGTCGCTGAAATCGGTCGCGAGCGGCGGGGAATCGCTCGGCACCGAGCTGACGGCCTGGGGACGCGACGCGCTCGGCGTGACGATCAACGAGTTCTACGGGCAGACCGAATGCAACATGGTGCTGTCGTCGTGCGCGGCGCTGTTCGATGCGCAGCCGGGCGCGATCGGCAAGGCGGTGCCCGGTCACGTGGTCGCGATCGTCGACGCGGACGGCACGCCGCTGCCGCCCGGCGTCGAAGGCCGCATCGCAGTGCGCCGCCCCGACCCGGTGATGTTCCTCGAATACTGGCGCAATCCCGGCGCGACACGCGACAAGTTCGCGGGCGACTACCTGCTCACCGGCGATACGGGCACGATCGACGCCGACGGCTTCGTGCGCTTCGTCGGCCGCGACGACGACGTGATCACGAGCGCCGGATACAGGATCGGCCCGGGCCCGATCGAGGACTGCCTGCTCACGCATCCGGCGGTGCGGATGGCGGCCGTCGTGGGCGTACCCGACGCGACGCGCACCGAGATCGTCAAGGCGTTCATCGTGCTGAACCCCGGCCACGTCGGCGACGATGCGCTCGTCAGCGCACTGCAGGCACACGTACGCACACGCCTCGCCGCGCACGAGTATCCGCGCGAGATCGCGTTCGTCGACAGCCTGCCGATGACCGCGACCGGCAAGATCGTGCGCCGCGCGCTGCGCGACGCGTAGCCGTCCGCCGCCCGCTCGGGCCGCCGGCCGGATGGTTTATAGTGGCGCCACGCAGTCTTTCCAAAAAACCGATGTCCTCTGAACGCCAATCCGCCGCGGGTGCGTCGCACAGCCCGCTCTACGCCAAACTCCTCGGCGAGACCGCCAAGATCGACTGGTGCGATCTCGAGCGCTTCTTCGCGCAGGGCAAGCTGCTGTCCGTCGCGCGCGACCTCGATCTCGTCAGCGTCGCGGAAGCGATCGCCGGCGACGAAGCCGAACAGGTCACGCGCTGGCTGTCTGCCGGCCTCGTCGCGCGCATGCCGGCCGAAACCGCGGCCGACTACGCGGCGCGCAACCCGGAGCTGTGGGCGGTCGTCGTGTCGCCATGGGTCTGCGTGCAGGAACGCGCCTGACGCGTCCGCCATGTCCGAATCCGCGTTACCTCACGGGGCCGGCACTGATTCGGCCACCGTCACGCATCGGCGCGTCCTCGCGCTCGCCTTCCCGATCGTCCTGGCGAACCTGACCCAGCCGATCCTCGGCGCCGTCGACACGGCCGTCGCCGGCCACCTCGACGGCGCGCAGTATCTCGGCGGCGTCGCGCTCGGCGGGCTGTTCTTCAATTTCGTGTTCTGGGGCTTCGGCTTCCTGCGGATGGGGACGACCGGCCTCGTCGCGCAGGCGCACGGTGCCGGCGATGATGCCGGCATCCGCCTGAACCTGCTGCGCGCGTTGATCGTCGCATTCGCGCTCGGTGCCGCGGTGCTCGCGCTGCAGGTACCCCTGCTGTCGTTCGCGCTGACCGCGCTCGGCGGCAGCGATGCCGTCCGCGCGACGGCGCTCGCGTACAGCCACGCACGGATCTGGAGCGCACCGTTCGCGCTCGCGAACTACGTCGTGCTCGGTTACCTGCTCGGCGTGCAGCGCGTCCGGCTTGCGCTGGTCGCGCAGGTGTTCATCAATGCGGTGAACATCGGCGCCGTGCTGCTCTACGTGTACGGCTTCGGCTGGGGCATCGCCGGCATCGGCGCCGCGACCGCCACCGCGGACGCGTGCGGCTTCGCGCTCGGCGCGTGGATGCTGTGGCGGCTACGGCCGCGCGGTCTCGTGCCAATCGCCGCGCGTGCGCTCGCCGACCGCGTGGCGCTCAAGCGGCTGATCGCGCTCAATCGCGACATCTTCCTGCGCACGCTGTGCCTGCTCGGCGCATTCGGCTGGTTCGCGCACCTCGGCGCGAAGCAGGGCGACGCGACGCTCGCGGCGAACGCGCTGCTGCTGAATTTCCAGACCTTCATGGCGTACGGCCTCGACGGCTTCGCGCATGCGGCCGAGGCGCTCGTCGGCGCGGCGGCCGGCGCGCGCGACCGCCGCGCATTCCGGCAAGCCGTGCGCGTCACGCTGTTCTGGTCCGCGCTCGGCGCGCTGCTGTTCGCGCTCGCTTACTGGGCCGGCGGCGGCTGGATCGTCGCGCGGCTGACCGATCAGGCCGAGATCCGTGCAGTCGCGCTGCGCTACCTGCCGTGGGCCGCGATCTCGCCGATCGTGTCCGTCTGGGGCTTTCTGCTCGACGGCGTGTTCATCGGCGCCACGCAGACGCAATCGCTGATGCGCGCGATGGTCGTGTCGTTCTCGATCTTCATCGCGGCCACGCTCGCCGCCGTCGGCACGTTCGGCAATCACGGCCTCTGGTTCGCGCTGCTGCTGTTCATGGCCGCGCGCGGCGCGACGCTCGCGCGCTACCTGCCGGGACTGTTACGGCGCATCGGCGCCGACGCGCACGCCGCACCCGCGGCCCGCGCCTGACGGCCGGCCAGGCCGACCGTTATTGCACGGGCTTCGGCGGCGGTGCGTCGAGCATCGACGGCGGCGTCATGTCGGTCGGCACGCCGTGATAGTCGGCCGGATCTTCCGGCGGGTGGCCGCGGCGGGCCTGACGAGGATCGCTGGCGCAGCCCGCGAGAAGCGCTGCGGCCAGCACGGCCAGCATGAAACGGGTCATCGGGTATGGCTCCGGAAATCGGCGCGCCCATCGCGCGCCAGGACCGCGCCGAGTCTAGCGGAAATCCGGTTTCGGGGTCGCGCCGCGCATGTCCTACTATGTACGCATGGCGCTGTGCCGTGGAAAGGAGGCTGCCATGTCGTCTGAGGAAATTGCGGGCCTGATCGGCCTGTTCATCGGCCTGATGGTGCTGGCCGCGCTGTCGTACTTCGAGGCGCGCGAATACAAGCGCAGCCATGACGGCGAAGGGATGATCCACCACTGGATGGCGGAACACCACCTGCTCGACTGGCGCCGCAAGCACTGAGCGAGCCGCCCTGCCGTCCGGCCCGCGTCGAACCCGGGCCGTTCGCGAACGTGCCATCCGGTGGCACGGCAGGAACCGTGCATCGTCGAAATTAACAGGGCGGGATACACGCACACTGTCCGAATACACGAACGCCGTCGCGCGGCAGGCTGCCGCACGACGGCGTTTGCTTGCGTGCGCCCGGAACCGGGCGCGCCGCGATTCGGACGGCTCAGCCCAGGAAGTGGCGGGCGTAGCGCGCGTTGATGTCGGACAGACGGAACAGCGTCAGGAAATCCGCGCAATTGAAATCGGGATCCCAGGCCGGCGCGCCGCAGATCTTCGCGCCGAGACGCAGGTAGCCCTTGATCAGCGGCGGCGGCGCCACGGCGACGCCCGTCTGCAGTTCGTCGACCGGCAGTGCCGTATGCGGGAACGCACGGTACTCGGGCGCCGTCAGCGAGCTCGCCGACAGCGACTGGTACAGGTTTGCAGCATAGTGGCCGCCGTCGGCCATCGACACGCTTGCGCAGCCGAGCATCGTCTCGTAGCCGTTCTGCATCATGTACGCGCCGAGGCCACCCCACAGCGCCATGATGACGGCGCCGCTGCGGTAGTCGCTGTGCACGCACGAGCGGCCGACCTCGACCATCTTGCCGCGCAGGTGCGTCAGGCGCGACAGGTCGAATTCGCCCTCGGCGTACAGGCGGCCGACACGCGCCGCCTCGTGCGGCGGCAGCACGCGATACGTGCCGACCACCTTCAGCGTATCGAGATCGCGAACCAGCAGGTGGTCGCAGTACGCATCGAACGGATCGACGTCGAGACCGGAGGGGCCGCTGACCTGCGCGCCCATCTCTTCGGCGAACACGCTGTAACGCAGGCGCTGCGCTTCGCGCAATTCGTCTTCCGTGCGGGCCCACGCGGCACGCAGGCGGTACTCCGATGTAACGGTTTCAGCAGCGCGCGGCAGATGGCGCCGCGACGTGTCGAGGGGCAGCGAGGCAAAGGGGAGCGTAGGCGTCGGCAGTTCTCGCATTAGGCTTTCCTGGTCGTAAGGAATAAGGCGACATGCCCGCCAATGTAGTAATCGGCCGTGACCGTTATGTGGCACGACCGTGTCCTTTCAATGACGTGTCGCCGAATTGACTTTAGCAGAAAGCTTGCGAAGCCGTATGATGAATCCCGTTAACCCCCGTCAGGCCTGCTTTACACCAGTTCCGGCGTCAATACTGCCCGCAGCACAGCCTGCCGGCCGCCGTCACGCGTGCGGCTCGCGAGCCACACGATTCCGCCCTTCTTGACGCTCCAGCTGTCGTCGCTGCCGGCGATCAGTTGCGCGGCGACGCTGCCGAGCGTCGGCTGGTGCCCGACGATCACGACCGTCGGCGCGATGCCTTCCGGCCAGCCGGCCGCCGCCAGCACGTCGTCAACATCGCCTCCCGGCGCGAGCGCATCGACGGTCCGGTACTGGTCGGTCAGCGCCTCGACGGTCTGCACGGTGCGGGCCGCCGGGCTCGCGAGGATCACGGCGTTCGACTCGAGCCGGCCACGCAGCCATTTGGCCATCGCCTGCGCGTCCTTGCGGCCACGAACGGTCAACTGGCGCGCGAGATCGCTCGCCGCGTAGTCTTCGGCTTCGGCGTGGCGCCACAGAATCAGGTTCATCATGATGTTCTCCTTGCTTCGGCGAGCGGCCGCGCACACGTGTATCCGGGCCGGCCGATCATCGTGCGAATTGTCGCAAATCGCGGCCGGTTCACCGCCGCGGCATTTACCCGCATATCGTGATTGACCGGATCAGTAATTAGACGATACAATCTTTGGCTCGTCGGAGCGTAGCGCAGCCTGGTAGCGCATCTGATTTGGGATCAGAGGGTCGTAGGTTCGAATCCTATCGCTCCGACCAAAGGAATCAAGGGGTTACGGTGATCACCGTAACCCCTTTTTCCGTTTCCGGATCCTTGAACCGGTCGCCGGGCTTCCCGGCTCGCGGTAATCCGGTTCATTGCAGGGATCAATTGAGGGGCCAGGCGACAACGCATCGGCCTCTGCCGCATCCCGGCGCCCATGACGCATCGCTTCAACCGCAGGCAGCTGATCGCGGCCACAAGTCAGCAGGCTGCCGACACGCACGCCGCAGCCCGCGCGCGACACTTCCGGGAACACGCGATAATGCGCGTGAACAACCCGCATCCGCGCATGAAAAACAACATTCTCAAGACCGCCCTCTGCGCATCGCTGCTCGCGCTCGCGACCACCGGCACCGCGTCCGCCAAGGCGCTCGACGACGCGCTCGACTGCCATTCGACCGGCCACAAGTTCGTCGCGCCGCTGCTCGCCGCCGGCGACATCCAGTCGGAGCCGATGCACGTCGAATCGAACTCGGTCAACGCGTTCCGGACGAACCGCTCGCTGACGGCGTACGGCTTCGGCGTCTATGTCGTGCTCGGTTACCAGGCGAACGACCCGATCTTCCGTCCGGGCGACAGCACGCCGATCGGCGATTGGGCCTACGGCGTCGTGGTGCGCGGCACGAAGGGCGCGGTGGAGGAAGCCGTGCGCAAGGCCGGCAGCGACGCAACCGTCAAGCAGGCGTTTCCGTTCCTGACCGCGATCGTCTGCTCGTCGGACTGAGCAATCGTCAGGACGATCATGCGTCACGCCTGAGCCACAACCGCACGCCCCGCCCGCGAGCCCGTCCGGGCCCCGCTATCGGCCTGTTACGCGCCGGTATACACCACGCGATACGGGATACCGACCTTCTCCCACTCGGCAGCCTCCTGGCTGAGGCTGTAGTCGGTCAGCGGGTTCTGCTCGACCCACGCGCTCGGCAAGCGCACTTCATACCCGCCCTTCTTCATCTGCGAAATGGAAATGTCCGGCAACCCCGCATCGGTCCGGCGCCGGCACAGCAGCGCCGCGAGCCGCAGGCAGAACAGCAGCGGCCACTCGACCTCGCGCGCCTGCGACAGCTTGCCGAGCTTGCCCGCGTGACCGAGCACGAGCGCGGCGAGCCGCGCCTGGTCCGTGCGCGAAAAGCCCGGCATGTCCGCGTTGCTCGCGATATAGGCCGAATGCTTGTGATACGCGCTGTGCGAGATCGACAGGCCGATCTCGTGCAACGCGGCCGCCCAGCCGAGGAACATCCGGCCTTCCTCGCGCGCTTCCTCGTCGGCTTCGTCGAGTTCGTCGTAGAAACGCGCCGCGAGCGCACCGATCCGCTCGGCCTGCGCACGATCGACGCCGTAGCGGCGCGTAAAGCCCTCGACGGTCACCGCGCGCATGTCTTCGTGCTGCGTCCGGCCGAGCAGGTCGTACAGCACGCCGAGACGCAGCGCGCCGTCGGTCGTATCGACATAATCGACGCCGAGTTCCTCGAACACCGCGAGCATGATCGCGAGCCCGCCCGCGAGCACCGGCACGCGGTCGGGCTTCAGCGCGACCAGCTTCAGCCGGTTGACGTTCTCCGACTTGATCAGCGCGCGCTTCAGCCGCTCGAGGCCGCCGCGCGAAATGCCGTGCGTGATGCCCGGATCGTTGAAGCCATTCGCCTCGACGAGCTCCGCCAGCGCACGCGCGGTGCCGGACGAACCGATCGCCTGGTCCCACCCGGCCTTCTTGTACTCGCTCGAAATGATCTGGATCTCGCGCTTGGCCGCGAGTTCGGCTTGCCGCATCGTGTATTCGTCGACGTTGCCGGCCGGAAAGAAGGCGCGGCTGTGGCTCACGCAGCCGATATAGAGGCTCTCCATCACGATCGGCGTGTAGTGCGCGCCGATGATGAATTCGGTCGAGCCGCCGCCGATGTCGACGACGAGCCGCTTGCCGGCGCTCGCCGGCACCGAGTGCGCGGCGCCCGCATAGATCAGCCGCGCTTCTTCGCGGCCCGCGATCACTTCGATCGGGAAACCGAGCGCCGCTTCGGCCTCGCCGAGAAATTCGGCCGCGTTCTTCGCGACGCGCAGCGTGTTGGTCGCCACCGCGCGCACACGATCCGGATGGAAATCGCGCAAGCGCTCGCCGAACCGCTTGAGCGCCTCCCAGCCACGCTCCTGCGACGCGCGATCGAGCATCTTGTCGCTCGACAGGCCCGCGGCCAGCCGAACGGGCTCGCGCAACGCGTCGACGGGATAGATCTGGCTGCCCGCCGACGTTTCCTCGACGCGACCGACGATCAGCCGGAAGCTGTTCGAGCCGAGATCCACGGCAGCCAGCAAGTGGGGAGTTGTAACCATCAGATTGGGGCTCCGTGCGCGTTCGCCCTGGGTAGCCGGTCCGGCAACCCAGGGCGATCAATCAAAGGCGACATTTTAAGCGTGGAACGCTTGCCATTGCCACGCTTCACGGGCATGCATACTGCTCAAGTGTATATGGCCGAAACATTTATGCGACGAATCGGTTAGGGCGTAGAATTTGCCGATATAAAACCATTACTGTCATCAGCACGTCATCGTACCGTGAGAGTTTCCGAGCGTCCTTTCGAATCATCGCCAGAATCACCCCCTACTCCGCCGATGTCCGTCCGCTACCCGCTTCTCAATCGTGAACTCGGCATCCTCGGTTTCAACGAGCGCGTGCTGGCCCAGGCAGCCGATCCGCAAGTTCCATTGCTCGAGCGCCTTCGCTTCATCTGCATCACCAGCAGCAACCTCGACGAATTCTTCGAAGTCCGGATGGCCGGCCTTCAGGAGCAGATCCGCGACAACCCCGGCGCGCTGACGCCCGACGGCATGTCGTTACAGCATGCTTACGATCTCGTCGTCGAACGCGCGCAACGGCTCGTCCATCGACAGTACACGATGCTGCACGAAACCGTGCTGCCCGCGCTCGAACAGGAAGGCATCTACTTCCATGCGACCGACTCGTGGAACGACGAGCAGCTCGAATGGGCACGACACTACTTCCTCGACGAACTGCTGCCCGTGCTGACGCCGATCGGCCTCGATCCGGCCCACCCGTTCCCGCGCGTGCTGAACAAGAGCCTGAACTTCGTCGTCGAGCTCGAAGGCCGCGACGCGTTCGGCCGCCAGGCCGTGATGGGCATCGTGCAGGCGCCGCGCGCGCTGCCGCGCGTCGTGCGCATGCCGCACGCGCTGTCGGGCTTCGAGCACGGCTTCGTGCTGTTGAGCTCGTTCATGCAGCGCTTCGTCGGCGAACTCTTCCCGCAACTCGTCGTGAAGAGCTGCAACCAGTTCCGCATCACGCGCAACAGCGAGCTGTTCGTCGACGAGGACGAAATCACGAACCTGCGCGTCGCGCTGCAGGGCGAACTGCCCGCGCGCCATCTCGGCAACGCGGTGCGCCTCGAGGTGTCGGCCGATACGCCGCAGCACATCGTGCGGCGGCTGCTCGAGGAAAGCGAACTCCGCGACAAGGACTGCTATCGCGTGGCCGGTTCCGTGAACCTCGTGCGCCTGATGCAGATTCCCGATCTCGTCGACCGCCCCGACCTGAAGTTCGCGCCGTTTACCGCGTCGACCCCGCCCGCGATCGCGAACGCGCCGACGATGTTCGATGCGATCGACGACGGCGACATCCTGCTGCATCATCCGTACGAGAGCTTCCAGCCCGTGCTCGAACTGCTGCAGCAGGCCGCGAAGG
Source organism: Burkholderia sp. LFS061 (assembly GCF_047978125.1). NCBI lineage: Bacteria > Pseudomonadati > Pseudomonadota > Betaproteobacteria > Burkholderiales > Burkholderiaceae > Burkholderia > Burkholderia sp. LFS061. The sequence goes on from NZ_JBFPFS010000027.1 coordinate 13,768, forward strand.
ATCCGAGCGTCGTCGCGATCAAGCAGACGATCTACCGCACCGGCACCGATTCGCCGCTGATGGACGCGCTGATGGAAGCCGCGCGCAACGGCAAGGAAGTGACCGTCGTCGTCGAACTGCTCGCGCGCTTCGACGAGGAAACCAACATCAACTGGGCATCGCAGCTCGAAGCCGTCGGCGCGCACGTCGTGTACGGCGTGGTCGGTCACAAGTGCCACGCGAAGATGATGCTGATCGTGCGGCGCGTCGTGCAGGCCGGCAAGGCGACGCTGCGCCGCTACGTGCACCTCGGCACCGGCAACTACCACCCGCGCACGGCGCGCCTCTACACCGACTTCGGGCTGATGACGGCCGACCAGAAGATCTGCGAGGACGTCCATCACGTATTCCAGCAACTGACCGGGATCGGCGGCGAACTCACGCTGCACGAGCTGTGGCAGTCGCCGTTCACGCTGCATCCGCGCATCGTCGAATCGATCCGCGCGGAGATCGACAATGCGCGTGCCGGCAAGCGCGCACGCATCGTCGCGAAAATGAACGCGCTGCTGGAGCCGACAGTGATAGCCGCGCTGTACGAAGCGTCGCAGGCCGGCGTGAAGGTCGACCTGATCGTGCGCGGCGTCTGCGCGCTGCAGCCCGGCGTGCCGGGGCTGTCGGAAAACATCACGGTGCGCTCGATCGTCGGCCGCTTCCTCGAGCACCACCGGATCTACTATTTCCACGCGGGCGGTGCCGAGGACGTCTATCTGTCGAGCGCCGACTGGATGGACCGCAACCTGTTCCGCCGCGTCGAAGTCGCGTTCCCGATCCGCGAGCGCAAGCTCAAGCGGCGCGTGATCGCCGAAGGCCTGTCGGTGTGCCTCGGCGACAACCAGTCGGCCTGGCAGATGCTCAGCGACGGTCACTACCGCCGGCGCCGCGCAGGCAAGACGGTCCGCAACGCGCAGCTCGGGCTGCTCGCGATGTTCTGCTCGTGAACCTGCCGTGCGGCGCGATTCGCGCGCCGCACGGCCAATGAAAAAGCGCAGCTCACATACGCGGGCTGCGCTTTTTTCTTGCCTGGCGTGCCGCCGCTCGCCGAACGAGCGACGGATGCCGTTACGCGATCATGCCTCGTACGCGGCCGGCCGGATCGCGATGATGCGCGAACCCGGGAACCGCGCGGTGAACGTGCTGCCGCGCCCTTCCTCGCTTTGCACGTACAGGTGCGCATCGTGCCGCTGCAGCACATGCTTGACGATCGCGAGCCCGAGCCCCGTGCCGCCCGTATCGCGCGAGCGGCTGCGGTCGACGCGATAGAAGCGCTCGGTCAGCCGCGGCAAGTCGGCGGCCGGAATGCCGAAGCCGCTGTCCGTGACGGAAAACACGCCCTGCGCACCCTCGCGCCGCCACGACACGACGATCTTGCCGCCATCCGGCGTATAGCGGATCGCGTTCGTGACGAGATTCGCGAACGCGCTGAACAACTCCGTCTGCGCGCCCGTGACGCCGAGCGTCTCGTCGATCGAGAACGCGATGTCGTGATGCCCGTTCGACAGCGTCTGCGCGTCCTCCTTCAGATGGTCGAACACGGCGCGCATGTCGATCGCATGATCGACCGGCGGCTTGCTCTCGCCCTCCAGCTTCGCGAGCACCAGCAGATCGGTAACGATGTGCCGCATCCGCGACGCCTGCTGCTCCATCATCTCGAGATAGCGAGCGCGGTCTTCCTCGTTCAGCGGCAGCTCGCGCATCGTCTCGAGGAAGCCGGACAGCACGGTGAGCGGCGTCTTCAATTCGTGCGACACGTTCGCGACGAAGTCGCGCCGCATCGCGTCGGTACGCTCGAGCTCGGTGATGTCTTGCGTGAGCAGCAGCTTGCGGTTCTCGCCGTACGGAAACACCTGCACGGCCAGCACGTTCTGCCGCGCACCGCCCATACCGCGCATCACGAGCGTCTCGTCGTAATGCTGCGCATTCAGGTAGCGGACGAACTCGGGATGACGCACCAGGTTCGTGATGTGCTGGCGCAGGTCGCGCTTCGCATCGAGACCGAAATGGACCTCGGCGATCGCGTTGCACCACTCGATCTGGTCGTGGTCGTCGAGCATCGCGACGCCGTTCGGCGAGGCCTGGATCGCCTGGATGAAGCGCGAATGCTGCTGTTCGACCTGCCGCACCTGCGCATGCCACTGCTTCGCGAGCTTGTGCAAACGGTAGTAAATCTCGCCCCAGATGCCCGGCGCGCTCGGCACTTCGCCGTAGACGGGCGCATCGAGCAACCGCCACAGACGCTGCGTATGGAAGGTGCTGAAAAAGCCCTGCGCGATCAGCATCACGGCCACGAACACGAGGCCCGCGGTCGGGCCGGCAAAGACGCCGACCAATACGCCGATCAGCACGAGCAGCACGAGCGACACCAGAAAGCGCGCCCAGATGATGTTCATGATTCAGCGTCCGAAAGAATGAACGGCATGCCGTGGCACACGGCATGTCCGGATACGTTACGCGTGCTTGGCGAGCCGGTAGCCGCTGCCGCGCACGGTCTCGATCATCGCATCGCAGCCGGCCGGTTTCAAGGCCGCGCGCAATCGTTTGATGTGCACGTCGACGGTTCGCTCTTCGACGAACACGTGGTCGCCCCACACCTGGTCGAGCAATTGCGTGCGGCTGTGCACGCGCTCCGGATGCGTCATGAAGAAATGCAGCAGGCGGAATTCGGTCGGGCCGAGATCGAGCTTGATCTCGCTGCCCTCCGCATGCGCGGCGACGCGATGCGTGGCCGGGTCGAGGCGCAGCCCGTTGATCGACACGACGTCCTCGGTCAGCTGCGGCGCACGACGGCGCAGCACGGCCTTGATGCGCGCCATCAGTTCCTTCGGCGAGAACGGCTTCGTCACGTAGTCGTCCGCGCCGATCTCGAGGCCGAGCACCTTGTCCTGCTCGTCGCCGCGCGCGGTCAGCATGATGATCGGGATGTGTTTGGTCCGTTCGTTGTTGCGCAGGTCGCGCGCGAACGCGATACCGGACTTGCCCGGCAGCATCCAGTCGAGCAGCACGAGATCGGGCAGCACGTCGCTGATCAGGTTCTGCGCCTGTTCGGCGTTGTACGCGCGGATCGGGCAATGACCGGCGTGCTGGAGATTCACCGAGATCAGTTCGGAAATCGCGGGCTCATCTTCAACGACGAGAATGTTGCTGGGCATCGGCACCTCTTTTCTTCCTGTACGTTGTCGCGTTAACTGTTGGCTTCGCGGTCGAGCGTGTCGCGCGGCTGGTGCCGCACGTCCGTGCCCTTCACGATGTAGATGATGAATTCGGCGATGTTCTTCGCGTGGTCGCCGATCCGTTCGATCGCCTTCGCGATGAACAGGTAATCGAGGCCGACCGAGATCGTGCGCGGATCTTCCTGCATGTACGACACGAGCTTGCGCACGAACGCGCGGAATTCCATGTCGATCTCCTTGTCGTCCTTGACGATCTGCGCGGCCGCCACCGTATCGAGACGCGCAAACGCGTCGAGCGCGCGGCGCAGGATCGTCACGGCCATCTCGCCCGACACCTTGATCTCGGCGATGTTGACCGCGCGCGCGGCCGGCTCGTCGACCAGGCGGCGCACGCGCTTCGCGATCTTCTCTGCCTCGTCGCCGGCGCGCTCGAGGTTCGTAATCGTTTTCGAAATCGACATCAAAAGACGCAGGTCGCGCGCGGCAGGCTGCCTCCGCGCGATGATGTTGCCGCATTCCTGGTCGATGTCGACTTCCATCGCGTTCAGCGTTTCCTCGGCCGCGATCACCTTCTCGGCCGCATCGCGATCGAATTCGTTGAGTGCGTGCATCGCGCCGACGATCTGCGACTCGACGAGCCCGCCCATTTCCAGCACTTTCGACGACACGGCATTCAGGTCCGCGTCGAACTGGCTCGACAGATGTTTATCCGACATGGCTGTTGTTCTCCGTCATCAGCCGAAGCGGCCGGTGATGTAGTCTTCCGTTTCCTTGCGCACCGGCTTGATGAAGATCTTCTCGGTTTCACCGAACTCGATCAGCTCGCCCAGGTACATGTAGGCCGTGTAATCCGAGCAGCGCGCTGCCTGCTGCATGTTGTGCGTGACGATCACGACCGTGTAGTCGCTCTTCAGCTCCGCGATCAGCTCCTCGATGCGGCCCGTCGAGATCGGGTCGAGCGCCGAGCACGGCTCGTCGAGCAGCAGCACTTCCGGACGGATCGCGATGCCGCGCGCGATGCACAGACGCTGCTGCTGGCCGCCCGACAGGCCGTAGCCGCTCTGGCCAAGCTTGTCCTTCACTTCGTTCCACAGCGCGGCCTTCGTGAGCGCCCACTCGACGCGGTCGTCCATTTCCGAGCGCGTGAGCTTTTCGAACATCTTCACGCCGAACGCGATGTTGTCGTAGATCGACATCGGGAACGGGGTCGGCTTCTGGAACACCATGCCGATGCGCGCGCGCAGCAGCGAGATGTCGCGCTTCGTCGTCAGCAGGTTCTCGCCGTCCATCAGGATTTCGCCTTCGGCGCGCTGCTCCGGATAGAGCGCGAACATCTTGTTGAACGTGCGCAGCAGCGTCGACTTGCCGCAGCCCGACGGGCCGATGAACGCCGTCACCTTCCCTTCGGGAATGCGCAGGTTGATGTTCTTCAGCGCATGGAACTTGCTGTAGAAGAAGTTGAGGTTGTTGACCTCGATCTTCGCGTTCAGCGGCGCGAGCGGGCGATCGTTCGCCGCGTCGTGCGTGCCGGCGGGCGCTGCGGTGCGCTCGACGGGATTCAGGTGGCTCTCTGCCATATTCATCGGATTGCTCCGCCGTTACTTTTTCGAGAAGACCGAGCGCGCCAGGATGTTGAGTCCGAGCACCCCGAGCGTAATCAGGAACACGCCCGCCCATGCGAGCGACTGCCATTCCGCGAACGGGCTCATCGCGAACTTGTAGATCGTCACGGGCAGGTTCGCCATCGGCTGGCTCATGTCCCACGAGAAGAACTGGTTCGACAGCGCGGTGAACAGCAGCGGCGCCGTTTCGCCGGCGATCCGCGCGACCGCGAGCAGCACGCCCGTGATGATGCCGCCCACCGATGCGCGCAGCGTGATCTTCAGCACCATTCGCCACTTCGGCGTGCCGAGCGCGAAGGCTGCTTCGCGCAGCGCGTTCGGCACGAGCTTCAGCATGTTCTCGGTCGTGCGGATCACGATCGGGATCTGCAGCAGCGCGAGCGCGATCACGCCGGCCCAGCCCGAGAAGCGCCCCGACTTCGCGACGACGAGCGCGTACACGAACAGGCCGATGACAATCGACGGCGCGGACAGCAGGATGTCGTTGATGAAGCGGATCGTGCTCGCCAGCAGGTTCTTCTGGCCGTATTCGGCGAGATAAACGCCCGCGAGGATGCCGATCGGCGTGCCGACCAGCGTGCCGAAACCGCACAGCAGCAGGCTGCCGACGATCGCGTTCGCGAGACCGCCGCCTTCGGTGTTCGGTGCCGGCGTCGATTCGGTGAACAGCTGCAGCGACAGGCCGCCGATACCGAGATGCAGCGTCGTGTACAGGATCCACACGAGCCACAGCAGGCCGAACGCCATTGCGCCGAGCGATGCGGCGAGCGCGACCGCGTTGACGGCCTTGCGCTTGCGCTGCAGGCGCTCGCGCATCGCTTCGAGCACGGCGCCGTCCGGCCCCGGGAAATTCATGATGGGCTCGCTCATTTCTTGCCCTCTCCCTTCTCGAGACGAAGCAGCAGCAGTTTGGAGATGGACAGCACGATGAACGTGATCACGAACAGGATCAGGCCCAGTTCCATCAGCGCGGACGTATGCAGGCCCGGCTGCGCCTCCGCGAATTCGTTCGCGAGCGCCGACGTGATGCTGTTGCCCGGCGCGAACAGCGACACGCTGTCGAGCAGGTTCGTGTTGCCGATCACGAACGTCACGGCCATCGTCTCGCCGAGTGCGCGGCCGAGGCCGAGCATCACGCCGCCGATCACGCCGGTCTTCGTATAGGGCAGCACGACCTTCCACATCACTTCCCAGGTCGTGCAGCCGATCCCGTATGCCGATTCCTTCAGCAGCACGGGCGTGACCTCGAACACGTCGCGCATCACCGACGCGATGTACGGGATGATCATGATCGCGAGAATCACGCCGGCCGCGAGGATGCCGATGCCGATCGGCGGGCCGGACGTCAGCGGCCCGAGCACCCACACGTCCTTGAGCAGATGGCCGAGCGGCTTCTGGAAGTATTCGGCGAAGATCGGCGCGAACACGAGCAGCCCCCACATGCCGTATACGATCGACGGAATCGCGGCGAGCAGCTCGATCGCGATGCCCAGCGGGCGGCGCAGCCACACGGGCGACAGCTCGGTGAGGAACAGTGCGATGCCGAAACTGACGGGCACCGCGATGACGAGCGCAATGACCGACGTCACGATCGTGCCGTAGATCGGCACGAGTGCGCCGTAGATGTCCGAGTTGGGATCCCACTCGGATTGCCACAGGAAGCCGAGGCCGAACTTCTGGATGGTCGGCATCGACGCAATGATCAGGGAAACGATGATCCCGCCCAGCAGCAGCAGGGTCACGATCGCGGCGAGCCGTGCGAGGCCGCCGAACAGGACGTCGCCGAGGCGGCTCGGCGCGCGCTGCTGCGCACTGTCGGGCGATCGGGAGGACGTGTATGAAATATCAGACATGGGTGCCTGCTTTTGATCGCCGGGCGCCGTAACGCCCGGCTTTACCGCACACGCTGCCCGACCGGCGCGGCCGGGCAGCGAACCGCTGCAATGCTTACTCGGCGGCGACCGGCTTGCCCGATGCGTCCGTCACTTTCGTCTTCCACTGCTTGCGGATTTCCATCTCGACCGTTGCCGGCAGCGAGATGTAGTCGAGGTTGTCCGCAGCCTTCTCGCCGTTCTTGAACGCCCAGCTGAAGAACTTCAGCGTTTCCGCGCCCTGCTCCGGCTTGTCCTGCTTCGCGTGCAGCAGCACGAACGTCGCGCCGACGACCGGCCATGCTTCCTTGCCCGGCTGGTTCGTCAGGATCTGGTAGAACGACTTCGACCAGTTCGCGCCGGCGGCAGCGGCCTTGAACGTTTCCGTCTTCGGCTCGACCACCGTGCCCGTCGAGTTCTTCAGCGCGGTGTAGGTCATGTTGTTCTTCTTCGCGTACGCCCACTCGACGTAGCCGATCGCGCCCGGCAGGCGCTGCACGAAGGCCGCGACGCCGTCGTTGCCCTTGCCGCCCGTGCCCGTCGGCCAGTTGACCGTCGTGCCTTCGCCGATCTTCGACTTCCACTCGTCGTTGACCTTCGACAGGTAGTTCGTCCAGATGAAGCTCGTGCCCGAGCCGTCAGCACGGCGAACGACGGCGATGTCCGTATCCGGCAGCTTGACCTTCGGGTTCAGCGCGGCGATCGCCGGATCGTTCCACTTCTTGATCTTGCCGAGGTAGATGTCGCCGAGCACCGGGCCCGACAGCGTCAGTTCACCGGCCTTCACGCCCGGCACGTTGATGACCGGCACCACGCCGCCGACCACCGTCGGGAACTGGAACAGGCCTTCCTTAGCGAGCTCTTCATCCTTCAGCGGAGCGTCCGAACCGGCAAAATCGACCGTCTTCGCGACGATCTGCTTCAGGCCGCCCGACGAACCGATACCCTGGTAGTTGACCTTCGCGCCGCCGGACTGCTGGTAGTCGGCAGCCCATTTCGTATAGATCGGCATCGCGAACGTGCTGCCTGCGCCCGTGATGTCGGCAGCTTGCGCGGCAACGGCGAAAAGCGCGCCAGCCAGGCCGGCAATCGCGGTTTGCATCAATTTCATGAGACCTCCAGTGTGTGAGCGGATGACTACGGCACCGCGAAGGTTAGGGGCTCCTCATGACGGTAATGTGACAATCGATGAAACTGGCGTGACAGTAACATGACTGGTTGAAAGGGAGTATCGGGTGCGGCGCGGGCGGCGCCTGCAGGCACCGGAATGGCAGAGGCAGCAAGAATTGCCTGCCTGGCAAGGACGGGGTGGACACCCGTTTTTCGGGTGCGCCGGCGGATCGTAGCGCAGCGTCGGCGGTACGGGAAGCCCCTGCCCGCGGTGGGCGCGATATCAGGGGTCGGAAGTTATCTTCAGTCAGGCGATGCGTTGATCGACGCGACACACTATAGGTAGCGCAAACCTTTGCGTCTGACGAAATTGCGGCGCCCGAAGGCGCCGCATGCCGATTTACCGGAGAACCGGCGCGCGGACGGCAGGCCGCCCCGCGCCGATATCGTGCGTCAGGTCGTCGCCGCGCGCACCGCGTCGGCAATCGTCTCCGCATGGCGGACCGCATCGGCCGCCTGCTGCGCTTCGACCATCACGCGCAGCACGGGCTCGGTGCCCGATGCGCGGATCAGCACGCGGCCGCTGCCGGCGAGTGCAGCTTCGGCCGCGTCGATCGCGGCGCGAATCGACGCGCTGCCCTTCCAGTCGGCGCCCGGCTTCATCCGCACGTTGATCAGCTTCTGCGGAAACAGCGTGACGCCATCGAGCATCTGCGCGAGCGTTCGGCCGCTGCGCTTCAGCGCGGCCAGCACGAGCAGCGCCGACACGATGCCGTCGCCGGTCGAATGCCGGTCGAGCGACAGGATGTGGCCCGAGCCTTCCGCGCCGAGCTGCCAGCCGTGCTCGCGCAATTGCTCGAGCACATAGCGGTCGCCGACCGCCGCGCGGACGAATTTCACGCCCTCGCGCTGCAGCGCGACTTCGACGGCGAGGTTCGTCATCAGCGTGCCGACCGCACCTTCGACCTTGCCGTCGGTCGCGATCCGGTCCTTCACGAGCACGTAGAGGAGTTCGTCGCCGTTGTACAGGCGCCCGGTCGCATCGACGACCTGCAGGCGGTCCGCATCGCCGTCGAGCGCAATGCCGAGATCGGCGTGGTTCGCCCGCACCGCGCGCACCAGCGCGTCGGGCGCGGTCGCGCCGACGCCGTCGTTGATGTTGAAGCCGTTCGGCGCGACACCGATCGGAATCACGTCAGCGCCGAGCTCGTGGAACACATGCGGCGCGACCTGGTACGCGGCACCGTGCGCGCAATCGACCACGAGCTTCAACCCGCGCAGGTCGAACGTAGCCGGGAACGTGCTCTTGCAGAACTCGATGTAGCGACCGGCCGCGTCGTCGAGGCGGCGCGCCTTGCCGAGGCCGTCGGACGACGCGCACTCGAGCGGCTTGTCGAGCCACGCTTCGATCGCGGCTTCGGTGTCGTCGGGCAGCTTGTTGCCGTCAGCGGAGAAAAACTTGATCCCGTTGTCGTGATACGGGTTATGCGACGCGCTGATCACGACGCCGGCCGACAGGCGCAGCGCACGCGTCAGATATGCGACGCCCGGCGTCGGCATCGGGCCGGCCAGCATCACGTCGACGCCGGCCGCCGAAAAACCGGCCTCGAGCGCAGCTTCGAGCATGTAGCCCGACACGCGCGTGTCCTTGCCGATCAGCACCGTCGGCCGCGAGCCTGCCGCGACGTCGGCCGAGCTGGCCAGCACCTTGCCGGCCGCGTAGCCAAGGCGCAATACGAAATCCGGCGTGATGGGCGCCTCGCCCACCGTGCCGCGAATGCCGTCCGTGCCGAAATATCGACGTCCCATGGCGAATCTTCCTCCTTCGTCTTCTGACTTATCGTTGCCGCGCGGCTTCGCGCACGGCATTCCAGACTTTCAGCGCATCGACCGTCGCCGCGACGTCGTGCACGCGCACGATCGCCGCACCGCGCTCGACCGCGCACAACGCGGCCGCCACGCTCGCCGCGACGCGCTCCATCGGCGGCTTGCCGCCGATCACCGCGCCGAGCATCGACTTGCGCGACATGCCCGCGAGAATCGGATAAGCGCGCCCGTCGGGCCGCACGGGCGCCGTGTCCGGCAACGCGGCCAGCAGCGCATAGTTGTCGTCGACGACCGCCTTGCCGAACCCGAAGCCGGGATCCACGCAGATCCGCTCCGGCGCAATGCCCGCGTCGCGCAGCGCCTGCGCGCGCGCGGCGAGAAACTCGCGCACGTCGGTCACGACGTCGCCGTAGTCTGGCTCGCCGACCTGCATCGTCTGCGGCTCGCCGAGCATGTGCATCGCGCACAGCCCGCAGTTGCCGTCGCGCACCGCGTCGATCGCACCCGGCTGGCGGAATCCCCAGATGTCGTTGATCAGGTCCGCGCCGGCGGTCAGCGCCGCGCGCATCACGGCCGGCTTGTAGGTGTCGACCGACAGCGGCACGTTCAGCGGCCGCAGCGCCTCGACGAGCGGGATCACGCGCGCGAGTTCCTCGTCGAGCGGTACGGGCGGCGCGCCGGGGCGCGTCGATTCGCCGCCGATATCGAGGAGATCCGCGCCTTCGGCGATCATGCGCTCGGCCTGGCGCAGCGCATCGTCGCGCGCGAGGAAGCGGCCGCCGTCGGAGAACGAATCGGGCGTGGCGTTGAGAATGCCCATCACGAGCGGGCGCTCGAACGTCAGTGCGAAGCGGCCGCACTGGAGCGGCGCGGGAACGGATGGAGTAACAGCGGAATCGGACACGAGCGACTGGCGTGGTTGAATGCAAAACGGGCCGGTGTGAAGCCACACCAGCCCGTGAACGGTGCTAAAGCGGAGGTTATGCCGCCGGCGAAGCAGGCGCCGGCGCGTTGCCGGGCTTGACCTCGGCGCTGCTGCCACCGCCCGACGAATCGCCGCCGACGGCCGGCGAGTTCTTCGGCGAGCGCGGCGGACGGCCTTCCATGATGTCGTTGATCTGATCGGCGTCGATCGTCTCCCACTCCATCAGCGCGGCCGTCATCGCTTCGACCTTGTCGCGGTTCTCTTCGAGCAGGCGGCGCGCAAGGGTGTACTGATCGTCGAGCACGCGGCGGATTTCCGAATCGACCTTCTGCTGCGTCGCTTCCGAGATCGTGCGCGTGAAGCCGCGGCCGAACGGCGACGCATCGTTCTCGTCGTCGACGTAGACCATCGGTCCGAGCGCGTCGGTCATGCCGAAACGGGCCACCATCGCACGTGCCGTCTGCGTTGCCTTGTTGAAGTCGTCCGATGCGCCGGTGCTGACGAGATTCATGAACAGCTCTTCCGCCACCCGGCCACCGAACAGGATCGCGAGGCGGTCCAGCAGGTAGTCCTTCGAGTACGTCTCGTTGTCATGCTCCGGCAACTGCCACGTGACGCCAAGCGCACGGCCGCGCGGGATGATCGTGACCTTGTGCACCGGGTCGGCCTTCGGCAGCAGCTTCGCGACCACCGCGTGGCCCGACTCGTGGTAAGCGGTCGCGCGCTTCGCTTCCTCGCGGATCACGGCCGACTTGCGCTCCGGACCCATGAAGATCTTGTCCTTCGCGTCCTCGAAATCCTGCATCTCGACGATGCGCTTGCCGCGGCGTGCCGCGAACAGCGCAGCCTCGTTCACGAGGTTCGCGAGATCGGCGCCCGAGAAGCCCGGCGTGCCGCGTGCGATGACTGCCGCATCGACGTCGTTCGCGATCGGCACCTTGCGCAGGTGCACGCGCATGATCTGCTCGCGGCCGCGGATGTCCGGCAGACCGACGTAGACCTGACGGTCGAAACGGCCCGGACGCAGCAGCGCCTTGTCGAGCACGTCGGAACGGTTGGTCGCGGCGATCACGATCACGCCCGAGTTCGCCTCGAAGCCGTCCATCTCGACCAGCATCTGGTTCAGCGTCTGTTCGCGTTCGTCGTTGCCGCCGCCCATGCCGGCGCCGCGATGACGGCCGACCGCGTCGATTTCGTCGATGAACACGATGCACGGCGCATGCTTCTTCGCCTGCTCGAACATGTCGCGCACACGGGCCGCGCCGACGCCGACGAACATTTCGACGAAGTCCGAACCCGAGATGCTGAAGAACGGCACCTTCGCTTCACCCGCGATCGCGCGGGCGAGCAGCGTCTTGCCGGTACCCGGCGGGCCGACGAGCAGCACGCCGCGCGGAATGCGACCGCCCAGCTTCTGGAATTTCTGCGGATCGCGCAGGAAGTCGACGAGCTCGGACACTTCTTCCTTCGCTTCGTCGCAGCCCGCGACGTCGGAGAAGTTCACCGCGTTGTTGTTCTCGTCGATCAGCCGCGCTCGCGACTTGCCGAACGAGAAGGCGCCGCCTTTGCCGCCCCCCTGCATCTGCCTCATCATGTAGAACCAGAACACGATGATCAGGATCGTCGGCCCGAGGTAGTACAGCGCGGACATCAGCGCATTCGGCTCGTCGTCGGCCTTGCCGCTGACCTGCACGCCGTACTTCATCAGATCGCCGACCATCCAGATGTCGCCGGGCGACACGATCTGGTATTTCTGGCCATCAGCCGGAGTGACGGTGAGGTTGCGCCCCTGAACGATGACGTTCTTGACCTTGCCGTTCTTGGCGTCGTCCATGAACTGCGAATAGGACACGCCTTCCTGGACGCGGGGCTTGTCGAACTGCTTGAACACCGTAAACAGCACCAGTGCGATCACTAACCACACCGCTGCCTTCGAAAACATATTGTTGTTCAAAGCACCACTCCTTCACTCGTAGACGAGCGCCTACATTTTCCTTGCGGCGCCCCTCGGTCATTCTAATCCAGTCCGACCACCCTCGCCATAAGCATTGACAACCGCCGCGATAGCGCTTCGCTTGTCTGGCAAGGGCCGGAGCCCGTTTGCGGCACCCCGCTACACATCAGCGCGGATGCTTCAGATGCCGACCCAAAATGAACGTTTCGGACGATTTGTCGCGGGACGCCTTGGGCTTGCGCGGCGCGACGGTCTTAAACTGCTGTTTGAATTTCTCGACGATCTGGCTGTAGCCGCTGCCGTGAAAGCATTTCACGAGCAGCGCACCGTCCGGCTTCAGATGGTTCTGCGCGAATTCGAGCGCCAGATCGCAGAGATGCTCGATGCGCGCCGCGTCCGCCGAGGCCACACCGGAGAGGTTGGGGGCCATGTCCGAAATAACAAGGTCCACCGCGCGGCCTTCGAGCACTTCCTCGAGCTGGTGGAGCACTTCGTCCTCGCGGAAGTCGCCCTGGATGAAGTGGACGTCGGCGATCGGCTCCATCGGCAGCAGGTCGAGCGCGATGATCGTGCCGTCGATGCCGCCTTCGCGCTCGGTATCGCGCTTCTTGCCCTGCGCGAGCTTGTTGCGGGCATACTGGCTCCAGCTGCCCGGCGTCGCGCCGAGATCGACGATCACCTGGCCCGGACGGACCAGCTTGTCCTGCTCGTCGATTTCCTTCAGCTTGTACGCGGCACGCGCGCGATAGCCCTCCCGCTGCGCCATTTTGACGTACGGGTCGTTGATGTGGTCGTGCAGCCAGTGCTGGTTAAAGCGGTTTTTTGCCATTCGAGAGAGAGATTGCTGCCATTTGCTTCGTGAAGCCGCGCTTTTAGCGGATAATACGCGTCTTCTTCGCGCGGCTGCGGCCCCTTTTCAGGCCCAAGCCGCGATTTTACGTGGTTTCGGCGCACGGCTGACGCGGTAACTTCCCGCGATCGTTTTTCAGGCCGCGTGCCCCTATTTAGATTTCGACATTTCCATGCCCGCCCTTTCGCTTTCTCCCGCCGAGCGCTCCGCGCTGCGCTCCCAGGCCCATGCGCTCAAGCCCGTCGTGCTGATCGGCGCCGAAGGGCTGACCGACGCCGTGCTGAAGGAAATCAAGGTGCACCTCGCCGCGCACCAGCTGATCAAGATCCGCGTGTTCGGCGACGAGCGCGACGAACGCATCGCGATCTACGACGAGATCTGCGACCGCCTGAGCGCGGCACCGATCCAGCACATCGGCAAGCTGCTGGTGATCTGGAAACCCGAGGCCGCCGCAGCGGCCCCGGCCCGCGGCCGTCGCGCCGGCACGCTGCCGAGCGCGGCCGAAGCCGCCGACGACAGGAAAGGCCGCGCACCGCGCACGGTCAAGGTCGTCAAGGTATCGCCGAACGCGAGCCCCGTGCGTCGTCCGAAGCCGACGAAGGTCGTCGTGCGCGGCAACGAGCGCGTGACGGCAGGCGGCAACGTGAAGCGCGCGAAAAAGCGCCAGGCAAGCACCAAGCGGCCGCACCAGGACAAGTAAAACGCGTACGCGGCACGGGTCACGCCGTGCCGCGCTGCGCTCAGGCGTCGCGCGCCGGCAGACGCCAGATCAGCATCAGCCCCAGCACGCTCTCGACGAGATAGAACACGCTCGAGACGCCGTGCAGCATCCCGAAGCGACTCGCGTACGGCGAATTCGCGATATCGGTGCCCGCGTCCATCGCGGCCACGCGCAGCGCGTTCATGAACGGCTGCAGCGCGAAATACCCGACCAGCACGCACACGACCATCGCGGCGACGATCCAGCGCACGCGGCGATATTCGCTGCTGCCGCGCCGCACCTGCTGGTTCGACAACGCGAGCAGCAGCACGCCGCACACGACACCGAGGATCGCCTCGATACGGAACAGCTGGGCGGCGACCGAACCGGCCGTCATCCGCTCCAGCGTCTTGAACAGCACGGGCGCGACCGCATACCCGATCGTCAGCAGGCTGCCGACCCACACGGCCGACAGCAGACGGAACACGCGATGCGGCATTACGTCGCCCCGCTTCAGATGTAGCTGACCGAGATGATTTCGTATTCGCGCACGCCGCTCGGCGCCTGCACGGCCGCGACGTCGCCTTCGGACTTGCCGATCAGCGCACGCGCGATCGGCGAGCTGACCGAGATCAGGCCGTGATCGATATCGGCTTCGTCGTCGCCGACGATCTGGTATTTGACGGTGTCGCCCGACTCGAGATCCTCGAGCTCGACCGTCGATGCGAAGACCACGCGGCCTTCGGCATCGAGCACGGTGGGATCGATGACCTGCGCGGCCGACAGCTTCGATTCGATTTCCGCGATACGACCCTCGATGAAGCCCTGCTTTTCCTTCGCGGCATCGTATTCGGCGTTTTCGGACAGATCGCCCTGTGCGCGGGCCTCCGCGATCGCGTTGATCACGGCCGGCCGCTCGACGGATTTGAGGCGCTGCAATTCATCGCGCAGTTGCTCTGCGCCACGCTTTGTCAACGGAATGGTGCTCATAAACGGCTCAATCGCTAAAAACGGCTTTAAAAAAAATCACCGCGATTAAGCGCGTTTCCGATGAACCGGAAACACCGCTTAACCGCGGCACGTATTGCTTCGACAGGTAACTGACTGCTTAGTTTAGGCGAGCGTGAAGACCTTGTAAATCATAGACTTCCAGATCCTTCAGGTAGCGCAAGCCTTCAACGGCCGCGCGCGCGCCCGACATCGTCGTGTAGTACGTGACCTTGTGCGCCTGCGCGCTCATGCGGATCGAACGCGAATCGGCGATCGCCTGGCGCGTCTCGTCGACCGTCGTGAACACGAGGGCGATCTCGCCGTTCTTGATCATGTCGACGATGTGCGGGCGGCCGTCCTTCACCTTGTTCACAACCTTCACCGGCACGCCGGCCGCCTCGATCGCGGCAGCCGTGCCCTTGGTCGCGACGATCGGGTAGCCGAGGTCGTGCAGCATGCGCGCGACTTCGACGGCCTTCGGCTTGTCGGCGTCCATCACGGTCAGCAGCACCGTGCCCGACTCCGGCAGGCGCGAACCGGCCGCGAGCTGCGACTTGAACAGCGCTTCGCCGAACGTCTGGCCGACGCCCATCACTTCGCCGGTCGAACGCATTTCAGGCCCGAGGACCGGATCGACGGTCGGGAACTTCACGAACGGGAACACGGCTTCCTTCACGCTGAAGTACGGCGGCTCGACTTCCTTCGTCACGCCCTGCTGCGCGAGCTTCTGGCCGACCATCGCGCGCGCCGCGATCTTCGCGAGCGGCAGGCTGGTGGCCTTCGACACGTACGGCACCGTGCGCGACGCGCGCGGGTTCACTTCGAGCACGTAGATGATGTCCTGCTTCGAACCGTCCGCCTGCGGCACCTGCTGGATCGCGAACTGCACGTTCATCAGGCCGACCACGTTCAGCGCCTTCGCCATCGCGCCCGTCTGGCGCTTCAGCTCGGCCACGGTTTCCTTCGACAGCGAGTACGGCGGCAGCGAGCATGCCGAGTCGCCCGAGTGGACGCCCGCCTGCTCGATGTGCTCCATCACGCCGCCGATGAACACGGCTTCGCCGTCGCAGATGCAGTCGACGTCGCACTCGATCGCGTCGTTCAGGAAGCGGTCGAGCAGCACCGGCGAATCGTTCGACACCTTCACGGCCTCGCGCATGTAGCGCTCGAGGTCGCGCGGCTCGTGGACGATTTCCATCGCGCGGCCGCCCAGCACGTACGACGGACGCACGACCAGCGGGTAGCCGATTTCCTCGGCAAGCTTGAGCGCTTCGTCTTCCGCGCGCGCGGTGCGGTTCGGCGGCTGGCGCAGGCCGAGATCCTGCAGCAGCTTCTGGAAGCGTTCGCGGTCTTCGGCGGCGTCGATCATGTCCGGCGACGTGCCGACGATCGGCACGCCGTGCGCCTCGAGGTCGAGCGCGAGCTTCAGCGGCGTCTGGCCGCCGTACTGGACGATCACGCCGACCGGCTTTTCCTTGTCGACGATCTCGAGCACGTCTTCGAGCGTCAGCGGCTCGAAGTACAGGCGGTCGGACGTGTCGTAGTCGGTCGACACCGTTTCCGGGTTGCAGTTGACCATGATCGTTTCGTAGCCGTCCTCGCGCATCGCGAGCGCCGCGTGCACGCAGCAGTAGTCGAACTCGATGCCCTGGCCGATCCGGTTCGGGCCGCCGCCCAGCACCATGATCTTCTTGTTCGTGGTCGGTTGCGCCTCGCACTCTTCCTCGTAGGTCGAGTACATGTACGCGGTTTTCGTCGCGAATTCGGCCGCGCAGGTGTCGACGCGCTTGTAGACCGGGCGCACGTTCAGCTCGACGCGGCGGCGGCGGACGTCTTCCGGCGTCGCGCCGAGCAGCTTCGCGAGGCGGCGGTCGGAGAAACCGCTCTGCTTCAGGTAGCGCAGCTCGTCGAACGTCAGCGACGCGAGCGTGCGGCCGGCGAGCGCCTTTTCCTTCAGGATGATCTGCTCGATCTGATGGAGGAACCACGGGTCGATCGCGGTTTCCGCGAAAATTTCCTCGGCCGTCATGCCGATGCGGAACGCGTCGCCGACATACCAGATGCGGTCCGGGCCCGGCTCGTGGATCTCGATCGCGATCTCGTCGCGGTCGGTCGACTTCTCGTCGAGACCGTCGACGCCGACTTCGAGGCCGCGCAGCGCCTTCTGGAACGATTCCTGGAACGTGCGGCCGATCGCCATCACTTCGCCGACCGACTTCATCTGCGTCGTCAGGCGCGAATCGGCTTCACGGAACTTCTCGAACGCGAAACGCGGGATCTTCGTGACGACGTAGTCGATCGTCGGCTCGAACGACGCCGGCGTCTGGCCGCCGGTGATTTCGTTC
This sequence comes from Burkholderia sp. LFS061, assembly GCF_047978125.1. Taxonomy (NCBI): domain Bacteria; kingdom Pseudomonadati; phylum Pseudomonadota; class Betaproteobacteria; order Burkholderiales; family Burkholderiaceae; genus Burkholderia; species Burkholderia sp. LFS061. Next base: position 31,168 of record NZ_JBFPFS010000027.1, read on the forward strand.
TTCAGCTCGTCGAGCGTGTAGCCGACCGCCAGCTTCGCGGCGACCTTCGCGATCGGGAAGCCGGTCGCCTTCGATGCGAGCGCCGACGAACGCGACACGCGCGGGTTCATTTCGATGACGACCATGCGGCCGTCCTTCGGGTTGATCGAGAACTGCACGTTCGAACCGCCCGTGTCGACGCCGATCTCGCGCAGCACCGCGAGCGATGCATTACGCAGGATCTGGTATTCCTTGTCGGTGAGCGTCTGCGCCGGCGCGACCGTGATCGAGTCGCCGGTGTGCACGCCCATCGGGTCGAGGTTTTCGATCGAGCAGACGATGATGCAGTTGTCGGCGCGGTCGCGCACGACTTCCATCTCGTATTCCTTCCAGCCGAGCAGCGATTCCTCGATCAGCAGTTCGCGCGTAGGCGACAGGTCGAGACCGCGCCTGCAGATTTCCTCGAACTCTTCGCGGTTGTACGCGATGCCGCCGCCCGAGCCGCCGAGCGTGAACGACGGACGGATCACGACCGGATAGCCGCTGCCGCCGGTGCCCGCCATGATCTCGGCGTGCACCTTGGTCGCTTCTTCCATCGAGTGCGCGATGCCCGACTTCGCGGAGCCGAGACCGATCTTGGTCATCGCTTCCTTGAACTTCTGGCGGTCTTCCGCCTTGTCGATCGCTTCCGGCGACGCGCCGATCAGTTCGACGCCGAACTTCTCGAGCACGCCGTGGTGGTGCAGGTCGAGCGCGCAGTTCAGCGCGGTCTGGCCGCCCATCGTCGGCAGGATCGCGTCCGGGCGCTCCTTCTCGATGATGCGCGCGACGACTTCCCACGTGATCGGCTCGATGTAGGTCACGTCGGCCGTGTTCGGGTCGGTCATGATCGTCGCCGGGTTGCTGTTGACGAGAACGACCTTGTAGCCCTCCTCACGCAACGCCTTGCAAGCCTGCGCGCCCGAATAGTCGAACTCGCACGCCTGGCCGATGATGATCGGGCCGGCGCCGATGATGAGGATGCTTTTGATGTCTGTGCGTTTTGGCATGGCTTGTGAATTCAATAAGTAATCGTTGTCGTGGGTCGGCCGGCAGCGCTCAGCTCATGGTCGCGAGCGCGAGCTTCACCGAGAAACCGATGAACAGGCCGCCCACGCTGCTCGCCGCGCCTGCCGCGAGCTTGCGGCGGCGGCGGAAGTGCTCGGCGAGCCGCGCACCCGCGAAGATCAGCGTGCTCAGGTACAGGAAGCTCGCGCATTGCGCGATCGCCCCGAGCACGACGAACGACAGCGCGGGATGCGGGAATGCCGGGTCGACGAACTGGATGAAGAACGAAATGAAGAACAGGATCGCCTTGGGATTCAGCAGGCTCACGATCAGCGCCTTGCGAAACGGCCGCTCGCCGTCGACCGCCTGCGGTGCCTCGGCGGGCTCGCCCGCCGGCGCGCGCAGCTTGCGCCACGCGCTGCGCAGCATGCCGGTGCCGATGTAGAGCAGATACGCGGCGCCGCCGTACTTGACGACGGAGAACAGCAGCGGATTCGCCTTCAGCAGCGAAGCGACGCCCGCGGCGGACAGCACCATCAGCACCGTGTCGCCGACGAACACGCCGCAGGCCGCGCGATAGCCGGCCTTCACGCCGCGCTGCGCCGCGAGCGACAGCACGTACATCGAGTTCGGCCCCGGCAGCAGGATGATGAAGATCACGCCGAACACGTAGGTCCAGATATCCGTGATGCCGAGTGCGTGGCCGAACATGATGCGAATCTCCCGTCCTTCGGTTGCGTCGGTTGCGTTAGGCGTTGCGCTGCTTCGCCGCGTCCATCAGCGCGGTGAAACGGTCGAACAGATAGCCGATGTCGTGCGGGCCCGGCGACGCTTCCGGGTGGCCCTGGAAGCAGAACGCCGGCTTGTCGGTCAGCTCGAAGCCCTGCAGCGTGCCGTCGAACAGCGACACGTGCGTCACACGCGCGTTGGCCGGCAGCGAATCCGCATCGACCGCGAAGCCATGGTTCTGCGACGTGATCACGACTCGACCGTCGCCGAGATCCTTCACCGGGTGGTTCGCGCCGTGGTGGCCCGTCTTCATCTTCAGCGTCTTCGCGCCGACCGCGAGGCCCATGATCTGGTGGCCGAGGCAGATGCCGAAGGTCGGCACGCCGCGCTCGATGAATTCCTTCGTGGCCGCGATCGCGTAATCGCACGGCTCCGGATCGCCGGGGCCGTTCGACAGGAAGATGCCGTCCGGATTCAGCGCGAGCGCATCGGCCGCGCTCGCCTGTGCGGGCAGCACCGTGACCTGGCAGCCGCGTTCCGCGAGCATGCGCAGGATGTTGTACTTGACGCCGAAATCGTACGCGACGACGCGGTACTTCGGCGCTTCCTGCATGCCGTAGCCGCTGCCGAGGCGCCATTCCGTCTGCTTCCACTCGAACGGCTTCGTGGTCGACACGACCTTCGCGAGATCCATGCCGGCGAGGCCCGGGAACGAGCGCGCGAGCTCGATCGCCTTCGCCTCGTCGTCCGAGCCGGCGAGAATGCAGCCGTTCTGCGCGCCCTTGTCGCGCAGGATGCGGGTCAGCTTGCGGGTATCGATGCCGGCGATCGCGACGACGCCTTCGTCGCGCAGGTAATCGCCGAGCGTGCGGTCCATGCGGAAGTTCGATGCGAGCGTGGGCAGATCACGGATGATCAGGCCGGCGGCATGGACTTTCGTGGCTTCGACGTCTTCGGCGTTGACGCCGACGTTGCCGATATGCGGGTAGGTGAGCGTGACGATCTGGCGCGCGTAGCTCGGATCAGTCAGGATTTCCTGATAGCCGGTGATCGCGGTATTGAACACGACTTCGCCGATCGTATGGCCTTCGGCCCCGATCGAATAACCACGAAAGACCGTGCCGTCGGCGAGTGCAAGCAAGGCGGGAGAAAAAGACGGCAACACGGGAGGCTCCTTGGGGAACACCCTGCTGCCGACCTGTTTACCCTGCCGCGCGAGCGCCGCGCTGCGTGGGCGCGCGTAGTCGCTAGCTGGACGCGGCCTGCGTTGTCGAGACGCGAACCCGGCGCGTGGCGCACGAGGCTTCGCGGCATCGCCCGGCAGGCGGCGTGCGGCGGATGAACGGGATGAATGAGGTAGGCGCTAGGGTGCGAGGTTGATCAGCACAAACTTTCAAATTATAGCCCGAAAATGGCCCTATCTTCAATCGATATGGCCGTCCGATCATGCGCGCGCCGCCACCGGCAGCGCGGTACGGCGTACGCGCAACGGCGCACGCTCGACGTGCTGCGGCCCCGTTTCCGCAGCCGCCCCACCTACCAGCGTACCGCCGGATCAGTGCGCTTGGCCAGCGCCGCGCGCGGGCCACACGTACCAGACCGCGCTCGCGAGCTGCAGCGCGAGCAGCACGCCCCATGCGGTGAGGTGCGCGGCGGCCGGATAACGGCCGTCGACCGCGGGCCAGTGCGACAGCACCGCGCCGACACCGATCTGGAACGCAAAGATCAGCAGGAAGATCACCAGTGTGAGCGTCGTGTTCGCGCGGCCGATCAGGTGGGCGGGAAAGTGCCCGGCCATCACCGCATAGGTCAGGATGCCGACGCCGCCGAACATCCCGTATGCAGCCCACAGCACGGCCGGCGGCAACGGCATGCGCGCGACGATCGCGACCTGCGTCGCGACGAACAGCGCCATGCCGACCCCGCAGAATACGTAGACGGACACGCCGCGCCGCTCGAGCACGCGCGCCGCGGCGCCGAAGCCGACGCAGCCGGCCATCATCGCGAAGCCGAGCACCGACACGAGGCGCGCGGCATGCGGCGCATCGAACCCCGCGACGTCGCGCAGGTACGGCCCGACCCACAGCGACTGCATCGCGTAAAACACGCCCTGCGTGACGACCGAGAACGACGAGATCTTCCAGAACGCGCGGCTGCTCAGGATGTGCCACGTGCCCTTGAACTGGCTGACGAGCCCGCCCTGGTGGCGCACCTGCTTCGCTTCGGGCGCGCCGAGGCCGATCGAGGCCGCGACGATCACCGTCAGCACCGCGAGGCCGAAACAGATCGCGCGCCAGTTCGTCCAGCCGAGCAGCCAGGTCAGCGGCGAACCGACCACGACGCCGCCGAGGCCGCCAACCGCCATCACGAGGCCGTTGACGAGCGGCAGCCGGCCGACCGGGAAATGCTGCGCGAGCGCCTTGAACGCCGCGCCGAGACACACCGACACGCCGACGCCGATCAGCAGCCGGCCGATCATCATCGTGCCGATGCCATGCGCGGCGCCGAACACGGCGGCGCCGGCCGCGGCGAACATCAGCATGCCGGCCGTCACGCGGCGCGGGCCGAAGTGGTCGAGCATCACGCCGGCCGGAATCTGCGCGCCCGCGAAACCAAGAAAATAGAGACTGGTGAGCAGGCCGAGATCGGCGGCCGACAACCCGAGCTCATGCGTGACGAACGGCGCGAAGCCCAGATTGACGCCACGAAACACATACGACACGAAATACCCGATCGAAAACAGCGCGAGCACCCTCACCTGCACCGACGACATCGCTCCCCCTCGTTATATGAAGACTGTCGAAACGGCGCGGCGCCCTCGCACCGCGCGCAAACGAAAACGCCGTCACCTCGGTGACGGCGTTTCGTTGCAATTCGTCGGATGATAGCGCAATCGCGCGGCCCGGACCGGCCGCCCACCGCGCTTCGCAGCCGCGTTACTTCTTCTTGCCCTTGGCCGGCGCGGCCTTCGCGGGTGCAGCTTTCGCAGATTTGACCGATTTAGCCGCCGGCTTTGCCGCGCCGCGCTTCGCGCCGTGCGACTTGCCGCCCACCGCCAGGCTCGCGCGCTCGATGCGCGCACCGCCGACCGACGTCGCGATCCGCTCCGGACCGGGTTCCGCCGGCACCGAGCGGCCGACCGGCACGTGCAGCACGAGCGCCTGGCCCGGCATCGCGAGATCGCGGTGCGTGCGGTTCCACGCCTTGAGCTGGCCGACCGACACGCCGTAGCGGCCGGCGATCGCCGCCATCGACTGCTTGCGGCGCACGCGGATCAGCATCTTGCGCGTGTCGGGTACGTCGGGCTCCATCGCGAGCGCGCCGTTTTCGGCGACGTCGGCACTGATGTCCTCGTCGTCGTCATCGCCGCGCGGCACGACGATCGTCGAACCCGGCTTCAAGCGCATACCGGCCGGAATCTTGTTGACCGACATCAGCGTATCGGCGTCCACGCCGATCTTCTCGGCGATCGCGGCCGGCCGCGCACGTTCGCTGACCGTATAGGTGGTCCACGTCGAAAGCTGGCCGTTGTATGACTTCAGGTTCTTCTCGAACGCGGACGCGTTGTCGAACGGCAGCAGGATCTGCGGTTCGGTCGCGCCGAGGATCACCGGCTTCGCGAACGACGGGTTCAGCGAGCGGAATTCGTCGAGCGACAGGTTCGCGAGCTTCGCGGCGACCGCGACGTCGATGTCGCGCGACGTCGTGACCGTCACGAAATACGGGTGGTTCGGGATGTCCGGCAGCGTCAGGCCGTACTGCTTCGGGCTCGCGATGATGTTCTTCACCGCCTGCAGCTTCGGCACGTAGTTGCGCGTCTCGTTCGGCATCCGCAGGCTCTGGTAGTCGGTCGGCAGGCCGGCCGCCTGATTGCGCGCGATCGCGCGCTGCACGTTGCCCTCGCCCCAGTTGTACGCGGCCAGCGCCAGATACCAGTCGCCGAACATGTCATGCAGGCGCGACAGGTAGTCGAGCGCGGCGCTCGTCGACGCGAGCACGTCGCGCCGTTCGTCCTGCCACATGTTGCGCTTCAGGTTGTACGTGCGGCCCGTGCCGGGCATGAACTGCCACATGCCGGCCGCCTTCGCGACCGACAGCGCCTGCGGGTTGAACGCGGACTCGATGAACGGCAGCAGCGCGAGCTCGGTCGGCATGTGACGCGCCTCGAGTTCCTCGACGATGTGATACAGGTACTTCTGCGAGCGCTCGGTCATGCGCTGCACGTAATCGGGACGCTGCGTGTACCAGGTCGTCTGCATGTCGACGAGGTCGCTCTGCAGGTCGGGCATCTGGAAGCCGCGACGGATGCGGCCCCAGAGATCGGAGTCCGCACTGGTCAGGTCGCCGACGGATTGCTTGTCGACGTCGACAGTTTCTTTGGCGGTGGCTGATTTACGGAGGTAGTTGGACGCCGCCTGCGGATCGGCGGCGTTGTTGGCGACAGGAGCCTGGCTCGCACAAGCGGCGAGTAGCAGGACCACCATCGCACTCAATATAAGTCGCATGAAAATCTCGGCTTCCGACGGCTGGAAATTGCTGGCGATACTACGGAAGTGCGTGCTTCACGTCAATAAAAACACCGAAAACTCAGCGAAATCCTACATTTGGAGCAATTTTTACAGACACCGCTTGAGCTTTGGAGTCCTCCGAAAATGATCATCTGAACCGGTTTTTCCACTCGCGCATCAGCGTGAACGCCGCCAGACGATCCGGCACCGTTTCGTGAAGCTCGGCCTCGAGCGTCGCATGGATGGCGGCGCTGTCCGCGCGCATGAACGGGTTCACCGCGCGCTCGTGCGCGATCGTCGTCGGCAGCGTCGGCACGCCGCGCGCGCGCAGCGCCTGCGCGTCGTCGCGCCACGCGGCGAGCGCCGCATTGCCGGGCTCGCACGCGAGCGCAAAGCGGATGTTCGACAGCGTGTATTCGTGTGCGCAATGCACGCGCGTGTCGCCCGGCAGCGCCGCGAGCGCATCGAGCGACGCCAGCATCTGCGCGGGCGTGCCCTCGAACAGGCGGCCGCAGCCGCACGAGAACAGCGTGTCGCCGCAGAACACGTGCGGCACCGCGGCGCCCTGCCCGGCCGCCTGGAAATAGGCAATGTGGCCGCGCGTATGGCCGGGCACGTCGAGCACGTCGAACGCGACGGCCGGTGCGTCGAGCGTCACGCGATCGCCGCCCGAAAGCGGCCGCGTGACCACGCCGATCGCCTCGGCCGCGGGGCCGTAAACGGTGAGCGGCACATCGGCCGGTTGGCTATTGCGCAGCGCCTCGACACCGCCGACATGGTCGGCGTGATGGTGCGTGAGTAAAATAGCGGTCAACCGCCAGCCTCGTTCGGCAAGAACCCGGCGCACCGGCGCGGCTTCACCCGGATCGACGGCGATCGCATCGCGGCCGTCCGAGACGAGCCAGATATAGTTGTCTTCGAATGCCGGGACCGGCACGTATTCCAGCTCGTTCATGGGCGCGCAACCATCGTTATGCCTGATCGTCAAATTATAGACTGGCCCGCCTGGACCGACTCGCCTCCCGGCCGCTACGTGCTGGACTGGGAGCAGGCGCAGCTCGACCGGATCGTGTCCGACGTCTTCGGGTTCCACGCGCTGCAGCTCGGCCTGCCGCAGCTCGACGCGCTGCGCGAGAACCGCATGCCGTATCGCGGCCTCGTGCTCGATCCGGCGAGCGGCGCGAGCGCGCCGTACCAGTATCCGTGGGCGCGCGAAGCGCACGCGCCGGAGCACGCGCCCGCCGATCGCAGCACGACGTGGTGCGACCTGCTCGACCTGCCGTTCGAGTCGCAGAGCGTCGACCTGATCGTGATGCCGCACACGCTCGAATTCACGTCCGACCCGCACCGCCTGCTGCGCGAGGCCGAGCGCGTGCTGATGCCGGAAGGCCAGCTCGTGATCACCGGCTTCAATTCGCTCAGCCTGTGGGGCATGCGGCAATCGTTCGGGCGCATGGCGAACCACCCGTTCGTGCCGGCCACGCGCGACCAGATCGCGTTCATCCGGCTCAAGGACTGGATCAAGCTGCTCGGTTTCGACCTCGAACGCGGCCGCTTCGGCTGCTACCGGCCGCCGCTCGTCACCGACAAGTGGCTGGCCCGCTACGGCTTCATGGAAGCCGCGGGCGACCGCTGGTGGCCGATCTTCGGCGCCGTCTACATGGTGACGGCCGTCAAGCGCGTGCGCGGCATGCGCCTCGTCGGCCAGATCAAGATGAAAAAACCCGTGCTCGCGCCAGGCCTGACGCCCGCGGCCTCCCCGACCACCCATCAAGAACATTCATGACAATCGATACGATCGACATCTATACCGACGGCGCCTGCAAGGGCAACCCCGGCCCCGGCGGCTGGGGCGCGCTGATGCGCTACGGCGACCGCGAAAAGGAGCTGTTCGGCGGCGAGCCCAACACGACCAACAACCGCATGGAGCTGATGGGCGTGATCGCCGCGCTCGAGGCGCTGAAGCGGCCATGCCAGGTGATCGTGCACACCGATTCGCAATACGTGCAGAAAGGCATCAGCGAGTGGATCCACGGCTGGAAGAAGAAAGGCTGGGTCACCGCGGCAAAGACGCCCGTGAAGAACGCCGACCTGTGGAAGCGGCTCGACGCGCTCGTCGCGCAGCACGAGGTCGAGTGGCGCTGGGTCAAGGGTCACGCGGGCCATCCCGAAAACGAGCGCGCGGACGCGCTCGCGAATCGCGGCGTCGAATCGCTCACGGCCTGAACGCCGGCCACTCCCCTGTTTCCTTCGTTTTTCCCGACATGCGCCAGATCATTCTCGATACCGAAACCACCGGCCTGAACGCCCGCACGGGCGACCGTCTCATCGAAATCGGCTGCGTCGAGCTGCTGAACCGGCGGCTCACCGGCAACAACCTGCACTTCTACGTGAACCCCGAGCGCGACAGCGATCCGGGCGCACTGGCCGTGCACGGCCTCACGACCGAATTCCTCAGCGACAAGCCGAAGTTCGCGGAAGTCGCCAGCCAGATCCTCGACTTCGTGAAGGACGCCGAGCTGATCATCCACAACGCACCGTTCGACCTTGGCTTCCTCGACGCCGAATTCGCGCGCCTCGACCTGCCGCCGTTCACCGAACATTGCGGCGGCGTGATCGACACGCTCGTGCAGGCCAAGCAGATGTTCCCCGGCAAGCGCAACTCGCTCGACGCGCTGTGCGACCGCTTCGGCATCAGCAACGCGCACCGTACGCTGCACGGCGCACTGCTCGACTCGGAGCTGCTCGCCGAGGTGTATCTCGCGATGACGCGCGGCCAGGACAGCCTCGTGATCGACATGCTCGACGACGCGGGCGCCGACGGCGGCGCGGCGAACGGCCAGCGCGTATCGCTCGCCGCGCTCGACTTGGCAGTGGTGGCCGCGAGCGACGACGAGCTCGCCGCGCACCAGGCGCAACTCGACGAGCTCGACAAGTCGGTCAAGGGCGCATGCGTGTGGCGCAAGTCCGCCGACGCGGGCGCCGCCGAAACGGCCTGACGCACGCGGCACGCACTGCGGCCGCGCTTACGCGCGCGGCTGCAGCGCGATGACCGCCATCCCGCCGAGCGCGAGCACCGCGCCGGCCACATCCCAGCGGGTCAACGCGATGCCGTCGACCACCCGCAACCAGACCAGCGCTACCGCGATATACACGCCGCCGTACGCGGCATAGGTACGCCCGGCCGCGCTCGGGTGCAGCGTCAGCAGCCACGCGAACAGCGCGAGCGACAGCGCGGCCGGCACCAGCAGCCAGGCCGGCCGGCTGCCCTTCAGTACGAGCCACGGCAGGTAACAGCCGACGATTTCGGCCAGCGCGGTGGCGGCGAACAGCGCCGCGATCCTCATCAGTTCGGTCATCCGGTTCCTCGTGAATTCGGCCCCGTCGCCGGGGAGCCGCACGGCCCCGCCGCGCGCCGCCGATCATACCCGAGCAGGCCGTGCCGGACGCCCCGCCAGACGGGCGTCTCCCGGCAATTTGCACGATCATCCGTCATCGTGCTATCATGTCGCCTGTTTCAACATTCAATCTCTGTCTATTCGATTTCGAGAGAAGTCCGTCCGCGCGTTGCGGGCCGGCGCTTCGACCGAAATTGCACCCACAGGAAAGCCCGCCCGACAGGCCCGCTTTTCTCGTTTCGTTGCCCCTTTCGGGGCGCTTGCCGGAACGCCGGACCTCCGTCCGCACCGGCATCTGCCGCCAGCATCACGCGGCCCATTCTTCATGAGCGCACTGTCGCGACGGCCCATCGGGCCCGCGTCGAAGCAGCCCCTTACGGCCCTTTGCTGCCCGTTGCGCAGTAAGTGCTTAATGGCCTGCCCCGACGCGCCGCGCACGACACCGCGCTTGCAGGCAAACCGTGTCGGACGGCCCGCCCGTTCCGGCGCAGTCAAAGGAGTGCATGGCCTTGACCGCAACACACGTCAGCCCGACCGCTGCTTCTTCCTCCACTTCGTCCGGCGACGCTCCGCTCGCCGCGGACGACATCACCGTCGTCGACCAGAGCCTGCTCAAACGCGCCGTCAGCGCGATGGCCATCGGCAATGCGATGGAATGGTTCGACTTCGGCGTGTACAGCTATATCGCCGTCACGCTCGGCAAGGTGTTCTTCCCGTCCAGCAGCCCGTCCGCGCAGTTGCTCGCGACCTTCGGCACGTTCGCGGCCGCATTCCTCGTGCGTCCGCTCGGCGGCATGGTGTTCGGCCCGCTCGGCGATCGCATCGGCCGCCAGCGCGTGCTTGCCGCGACGATGATCATGATGGCCGCCGGCACCTTCGCGATCGGCCTGATCCCGAGCTATGCATCGATCGGCATCATGGCGCCCGTGCTGCTGCTCGTCGCCCGCCTCGTGCAGGGCTTCTCGACCGGCGGCGAATACGGCGGCGCGGCCACCTTCATCGCCGAATTCTCGACCGACAAGCGCCGCGGCTTCATGGGCAGCTTCCTCGAATTCGGCACGCTGATCGGCTATGTGATGGGTGCGGGCGTCGTCGCGCTGCTGACCGCGTCGCTGTCGCAGGAAGCGCTGCTGTCGTGGGGCTGGCGTGTGCCGTTCCTGATCGCCGGCCCGCTCGGCCTGATCGGTCTCTATATCCGGATGAAGCTCGAGGAAACGCCCGCGTTCAAGCGCCAGGCCGAAGAGCGCGAAGCGCAGGACAAGGCCGTGCCGAAGGCGCGCTTCCGCAAAACGCTGATGCGCAACTGGCGTGCGCTGCTGCTGTGCGTCGGCCTCGTGCTGATCTTCAACGTGACCGACTACATGGTGCTGTCGTACCTGCCGAGCTTCATGTCGTCGACGCTGCACTTCGACGAATCGCACAGCCTCGTGCTGGTGCTGCTCGTGATGGTGCTGATGATGCCGATGACGCTCTTCGCCGGCCGCCTGTCCGACCGGATCGGCCGCAAGCCGGTGATGCTCGCCGGCTGTGTCGGGCTGCTCGTGCTGTCGATCCCGTCGATGATGCTGATCCATGCGGGCACCACGGCATCGGTGTTCGGCGGCCTGCTGGTCCTCGGCGTGCTGCTGTCCTGCTTCACCGGCGTGATGCCGTCGGCGCTGCCGGCGCTGTTCCCGACCGAGATCCGCTATGGCGCTCTCGCGATCGGCTTCAACGTGTCGGTATCGCTGTTCGGCGGCACGACACCGCTCGTTACCGCATGGCTCGTCGACGTGACGCACAACCTGATGATGCCGGCGTACTACATGATGGGCGCCGCCGTGATCGGCATCGTGTCGGTCGTCGCGCTCGCGGAAACCGCGCGCCAGCCGCTCAAGGGCTCGCCGCCGGCCGTCGCGACGCGCCGCGAGGCGCACCAGCTCGTGCGCCAGCTGCGCGAGGACGACGACTCGGAGATGTACGGCGTCGTGTCGCCCGCACGCGCCTGAGCGTCGCCCATGAAAAAGCCCCGGCCGAAGCCGGGGCCCGATCGAATCCGATCCGCCCGACCGGCTTGCGCCGGCCGGGCTTTTTTTCATCCGTTAGCCGTGAGCGCCATCATGCGTGCGCGTCGCCGTGACGGCTGAAGATCAGCGCACGCGAGCGAGATACCGCCGCCTGCGCGCCGCGTGCCGCGACGATCAGCCCGACCTGGCCGAGATTGAAATCGCGCTCGACCATCAACTGCGTCAGCGCGGCAAGCGGCAACACGACGGACGGGTGGTACAGGCTTGATTCGAGCAGGGCTTTCATCATCGGCTCCATCTGGCAATGCGTGATTCGATGGAGTGGATTCTAGGGACCGGCCGCTTCCGGATAAACGGCGCGAATGCGAAGTCACTTGTCGGCCACCGAGAACAATCGGCGGCGGCTTGCCTGGCAGCGTCAAGCGGCCGGCAGGCAACGGCGCGGGGCAGCCTCGCGCCCCGCCGCCAAGGGCCGCCAGGCCTAGACGAGCGGCGTTTCGACGAACGCCGGCAGCGCTTCCGCGCGCGCCGAATGCGCGGCGAGCGCCGGATAGCGGGCCGGATCGATCCGCGCGAGCACCGGGTAGTCGGCCGACATGAACTGCGTGAAGCGCCACGCCACCGCAACCGTCACGTCGGACTGCAGCAGGCGCGCGCCGCCAAACCAGCCGTTCGCGGCCGCGACGAGCGGCTCCAGCTCGCCGTACGCGCCCTCGAGCTGGCTCAGCACGCGCTCGATCCACGGCGCGTGCTGCTTGTCGGACGGGCGCAGCGCCTGCTCGTAGATGACCTGCACGGTCTTCTCGGCCGCCGCCAGTGCGAAACCGACCGACACGAGCGCGCGCAGCCGTGCATCGGCGGTGTCGGGCAGCAGGCGCCGCTCCGGCGCGACCAGGTGATCGAGATAGTCGACGATCAGCGACGAATCGATCAGCGTCGCGCCATCGTCGGTTATGAGCGTCGGCGCCTTGACGACCGGGTTGACCGCCCTGAACTGCTCGAAATGACGGAACACCGAGATCGACTCGTGTTCGAACGGCAGGTCGAGCAGCTTCGCCGAAATGGCGACACGGCGCACGAACGGGGAATCCAGCATGCCGATCAGCTTCATCGCAAACGCTCCGCTTGAGGGGAATGGGACCGACGACTGTAGCAGCGTCGCGAGCCGCCGGCTAGCGTGCTCGCGCGCGTCCGCTTGATACTACGCATCGGCCGGCAGCGCACCAAGCCCCCCGCTACCGGGCCGCAGTGGCCATAATGCAGATTCACGCCTCTTCCGCCCCAAGGTCCACCATGTGGTATGCCCTCGTCGAGCAGCAGCGGGAATGGATGCGCGCCTGGCGCGCGGCGACGCGGCACGCGTTCGATGCGTGGCCCGCGGCGACGCTGCCGCACGCCGCGTCGTCGTGTTATGACGACCTGTTCGAGCCGCTGCTCGGGCAGCCGGCCCGGCCGCCGAGCTTCGACATCGAGCGCCCAACCATCGGCGAGCGGATCGCCGCGCGCACGCCGTTCTGCGACCTGCGGCGCTTCACGCGCGCCGACGCGCAGCGCACGGTGCTGCTGTGCGCGCCGCTCGCCGGACACGCGGCCGTGATCATGCGGGAAACCGTCGAGACGCTGCTCGCCGACGGCGACGTGTGCGTGACCGACTGGCGCAATGCGCGCGACGTGCCGCTCGCATCGGGCCGCTTCGGGCTCGACGAGTATGTCGCGACGCTCGACGGCTTCATCGACGGGCTCGCGCTCGACGATCGGCCGCTGCACGTCGTCGCCGTGTGCCAGGCGACCGTGCCGGCGCTCGGCGCGCTCGCACTGCGCGCGGCCCGCGGCCTCGCGCCGCCCGCGAGCATCACGCTGATCGGCGGCCCGCTCGACGCGCGCCTGAATCCGAGCGCGCTCGGCACCGCGGCAGCCGCCCGCTCGCTCGGCTGGTGCCGCCGCCATCTGATCGACATCGTGCCGCCCGGCTTCGCGGGGCACGGCCGCCAGGTGTTCCCGACCTATCTCCAGCAGGGCGAGATCGCGCTGATGTACCCGCAGCGTTTCATGTCGCTGGTCGAGGCGTACGCGCTGGCCGCGTCGCGCTTCGACATGGCCGCGCTCGCCGGCGCGCGGCGCGCGCTGCTCGAATACACGGCGCTGCTCGACATGCCGGCCGAGTATTTCCTCGATACGGTCGACATCGTGTTCCAGCGCATGTGCCTCGCGAACGGCACGTGGGACGTGGGCGGCCGGCACGTCGAGCCGGGCGCGCTGCGCGGCGTCGCGCTGCTGACCGTCGAAGGCCGATGCGACGCGGTCACGGGCGCCGGCCAGACTCACGCGGCACTCGACATGTGCAGCGGCCTCGCGGCCAACGAGCGCTATCGCGTCGATGTCGACGATTGCGATCACTACGGGCTGTTCACCGGCGCGCGCTGGCTCGGCAATGTCCATCCGATGCTGCAGCGCGTGTTCGCGCTGGCCGAGGCCGGCCGCCCTCGCCCGCGCTCGCGCCGGATCAGGCGGACGTGATGCCGCGTTGCATGCGGGCCGCGTCGAGCAACGTACGCACCTCGTCGTCGCTCGTTTGCCCGAAGCGCGCGTAGAACTGGCTGATCCCGAAGAACGGTTGCGGCTGCGATACCGCGACGAACGCGTCGGCCAGACCGTCGAACGCATGCTGCGCGCCCGCCGGCGCGACCGGCGCGGCCGCCACGATCCGCACCGGGTGGCGTTCGCGCAGCGCCTGCAGCGCGGCACGCATCGACGCGCCGGTCGCGACGCCGTCGTCGACGACGATGACGATGCGCCCGTCGACCGGCAGCGGCGGCGCAGCGCCGCGATACAGCGCTTCGCGGCGATGCAGTTCGGCCGTCTCGCGCACGATCACGTCGGCGAGCTGCGCGTCGGTCACGCCCATCGAGCGGATCACGGAACGCTGCAGATGCATCGCGCCACCCGTTGCGATCGCGCCCATCGCGAGTTCGGGCTCGCACGGCACGCCGAGCTTGCGCACGACCAGCACGTCGAGCGGCGCGCGCAGCGCGCAGGCAACCGGATACGCGACGGGCACGCCGCCGCGCGGCAACGCGAGCACGACGACGTCGCTACGCCCCGCATAGTCGCTCAGCGCGCCGGCCAGTTGGCGGCCCGCATCGGCGCGATCGGCAAAACACTCGGTCACGATCGGCTCCCTGCCGTTGCGCCGGATGCGCGAAACGCGCGCCGGCGCCTGTCAACGAGCATGGTTCATCGGCAGCGCCGATGCAAGCGGGGTCACACCGGCGTGCACGACACCGAAGGAAAGGGTCAGAGGCCGCCGGCCTGCCGGTATAGCCGCCAGAACGACTGCGCGTAGGATTGCGCGAGCTCGGGCGCGCGCTGGAACACGTTGACCGTCTCGGCGTGCGCGGCCGCGCCGTCGGACAGCGTCGTCAGCGCGACGCTGTCGTCGACGATCACGAAGCGCGGCGCGGGATCGCCGTGCCGCGAATCGATCGCCACGTCGATGCCCGCGGATTTCAGATAGCCAGCGCCGCTGTACCTGCCCGCGCGCGGCGAGCGCACGAGCACGACGCGCACCTCGATCCCGCGCGCACGGGCCGCGCGCAGCGCGCTCGCGACGGCGGGCGGCACATGCGCGTAGCCGGCCAGCAGTACGCGGCGCTGCGCCTGTTCGATCAGGTCGACGGTCGCGTCGGCCGCCGCGTTGTCATACGAAAAGTACGTGCCGACCGAAGCGGCATCGGACGGGATCCGGCTGGCGTGGGCGCTCGCCGCACAGCAAAGCGCGGCGAAAAAGAAGGCGGCTGGTCTCATGGCGGGCGCCATTGTAGCGACGCCAATTCGCGTGGCAAGCGCCGGCTGCGGCGCTGCTGCGCCGGCGCAACACACAGTGCGAAACCGGGGCGCGGCGGGGATGTTGCAGGCCGGTTTTCGGGCCGCCGGTCAGCCAGCCGCGACGCGCGCGAGCCAGTTCGTCACGCCGTCGACGGAACGGAAATCCGCGAGGCTGCGCGCCGGCAGCGCGGGATACGCGCCGCCTGCCATCTCGGCCAGCGCGCGCCCGGGGCCGAGTTCGAGAAACGCGGTCGCACCGGCCTCCACGCAGGCGGCGAGACAGGCCGCCCACTCGACCGGCTCCGCGATCTGCCGCGCGAGCTTGTCGAGGCCCGCGTCGACGTCGAGCACCGACGCGCCGTCGATGCCCGAAAACAATCGCGTGCCGGGCAGCGGCCGGCGCACGCGCACGTCGGCAAGCGACGCGCGAAATACCGGCACGGCCGCTGCGAGCCGGCGCGTATGCGACGCGATCCGCACGCACACGGGCGCGACGCGCAGCGCACCGGCGCGCGCGGCGCCGTCGGCCACCGCATCGACATCGGCCTGCCGCCCCGCGACCACGAATGCGTCGCCGGGGTTTGCGATCGCGATCGCCGCGTCGCGACCGGCGCACAACTGCGCAAGCTGCGCGCGCGTCAGGCCGCGCACGAACGCCATCCACTCGTCGCCGCCGCTCGCCGCATCCATCGCGCGCGCGCGTGCGTCGGCCAGGTCGAGCGCGTCATGCGGATCGATCATTCCCGCGACGCTCCACGACGCGACCTCGCCGACGCTGTAGCCCGCGACGCAGCGCCGGCGCGGCCACGCCGCGTCGAGAAGCGCAGCCGCCGCAAGCGCCTGGACGGTGCAGAGGATCTGCGCGGCGCGGTTCTCGCGCAGCGCGTCCGGTCCGGCCTGCCGGACCCCCGCGCGCGGATCGTCGCCCAGGAGCCGGCCGGCATGCGCGAACAACGCATCGGCCTGCGGCGCCGTGCCCGTCAGGTCGAACATGTCGGCGCGCTGCGCGCCTTGTCCCGAACAGAGGATCGCCAGCGTCATCGCGCGTCCCCGTCGGCTTCGAGCGCATCGACGAATACGCTCATCGCGAGCAGGTCGGCCGCGCCGCCCGGGCTCAGCCGGCGCGCAACGAACGCACGATGCGCGGCCACCGCGCGCAGCCGCCAGTCGCGCGCGCGCACGCCGCCGCGTGCGACGAACGCACGTGCGGTCGCCCGCGCGAAATCGAGGCCGGCCTGCCCGCCCCGGTGCAGCAGGTTCGTATCGTCGAGCGCGGCGATCAGCGCGAAGCACGCAGCGACGCGCGCGGCTTCCGGATCGTCGGGCAGGTCGCGCTTCGCACGGCGCAGCGCGGGCAGCCCGATCGCGTACACGGTCGTGAAACCTTCGGCCGCTTCGCGACGCGCGCCGCCGACGCCGTAGCGTCGGCTCGCGCGCTCGCCGTGGCTGTCCGGCAAGCGCGGGCCGCCGAGAATATCGGTGCCCCAGCGGCGGGAGACGAACGCGCCGAGCGTCATTCCGCCCGGCACTCCCCCCGGCATCGCACGCCGGCCCGCGGCCGCGCACAGCAGCCCGAGCCCGAAGATCGCGCCGCGATGCGTATTGACGCCGCCGGTCGCCGCGAGCATCGCATGCTCGGCACGCAGACCGATCTTGCGCAGCACGGCCATGTCCGCATCGCGCGCGCCCGCGTCGGCGAGTTCCGCGAAGTACGGCCGCAGCACGGCGGCGCTGCGCGCGAACGTCGCGGCATCCATATCCGAATGACTGCCGGTGTCGACGTGGCTGACGAGCCCCGGCTTCGGATAGGTGTCGATCTCGAGCACGAGGCTGCGCTCGGCCAGCTCGGCGATGTGCTCGGCAGCGGACGGCGCCGGTACGCGGCAGGCGGCCCATGCGCTCATCGCGCGTCTCCTGTGAAGGCGCCGGCAGGCATCAATTCGACGGCGATCGCGGTCTTGACCGCGACTTCGGGCAGCCGCGCGTGCAGTTCGCGCCAGTTGACGCCCGCGCCGTCGGCGCGCAGCAGTTCGCCGTCGATGCGCATCGGCGCGCGCGCGTCGATCGCCGCGAGGCCGTCGAGCAGCGGTGCGAGCGACGCGGCCTCCGGCAGCGGAAACACGATGTCGAGATCGGAAGACTCGCTCAGGTAGCGCTCGCCCGTCAGCGCCTGCCACGCGAGGCTGCCGAACACGCGGCCCTGCACGCCGCAGCGCGCGCCGAGCGCATCGAGCTCGCGCAACGATGCGTGCCACGCATCGGGCGCGGCGGAAAGCACGTCGGCCAACGCGGGCAGCGGGCCGACCGTCGCGAGCGCGTCGGCAGCGACATTCAGCGCGATGCGCCGCTTGCCCGCGGCAGGCGGCAGCGGCAGGCCGAGCGGCACGCGGCCGGCATCGGCCTCGTCGGGCGACGCGCGGCGCACGATCAGCGGCCAGCCGCGTTCGGCCCACGCGCGCACGAGCGGATCGGCCTCGAGCGCGGGATCGCGCACGCATGCCGCGCCCCACCCCGCCGCCGTCAGCGTGACGAGCGTGTGGCGGCGCAGCGGCATCTCAGCGTGCGGCACGCGCGAGTTCCTCGACGCGCCGCGCGACGTCGGCCGCCACCGGCCGGCCGCGCGCCGCGCGCCGGTCGATGCGGTCGACCGGCTTGCCGAGCCATTCGCCGACCTGCCCGTCGAGCGCGCGGGACGGATCGAGCACGGCATCGACGGCGCCCATCTTCACGAGATTGTCGAGCCCGGGCGCGAACACGGGTGTCGAGCGCGCCATCTCCTTCAGCACGTCGATCGGCAGCTTGGTCACGCGCGACATCGACGGCAGGTCCATCACCTCCGGCTCGGCGCCCGGCACCGCGAGCAGCGTGCGCGTCGCGAGCGCGGTCGCGATGAATGCGCCCGCAGCCGTGTGGCCGTATAGCACACCGATCGTCCGGTGCCCGGCGAGATCCGCGTGCATCAGGCACTTCGCGAGATGCGACAGCCCTTCGTTCAGGCCGAGCAGTTCGTCGCGCTTGCTCATCCGCTGGCTGTCGCTGTCGACGAGCACGAGGATCGGCGTGCCGCCGCCACGCGCGATCGTGTCGAGCACGCGCGACGCGAGCGTCAGCGCCTCGTCGATGCCGAACGGCAAACGGTCGGCAACGCCGATCACGTCGACGCGCGTGCCGGCCAGTTCCGCGTGGCCCGTCAGCAGGCCACCGGTGCGCTCGATCGAATGGCCTTTCGGAAACAGCGAGTTCAGGACTTCATCGAGCGTCATGCTGCGGCTCCTGCAGTTGGTCGGCGAGTTTCGCGAACGCCTCGTCGGGCATCCCGGGAATCGCTTCGGGCGTGTCTGCGCCGAGCACACGCCATACGTCGAGCGCATCCTTGCACGCACCGAACCGTTCGACACGCGCTTCGAGGCGCGCCTGTTCCTCATGCAGCATCGCCGCATCGAACGTCGGCACACGGCCAATCAAGTCGAGCGCCGCCACGCGGAACGCATCGGGCGTATCGGCAACATAGCGGTCCGCACCGCCGATCAGCCGCCGGTGCTTGCCGCCCATCGTGCGCCAGATCAGCGCGCGGTCCTTCGCGTCGAATTCGTCGACGCCGCGATTCGTCTCGATCACTTCGGGGCCCGATACGCTGATGCGCCCCTGCTCCGACACCGCGAGCGCCGAACAGCACGCGGCGAGCAACCCGCCGCCGCCGTAGCAGCCCGCGCGCCCGCCGATCAACCCGATCACCGGCACGCCGGCCGCGCGCGCATCGACGAGCGCACGCATGATCTCGGCGATCGCCAGCTCGCCCGCGTTCGCTTCCTGCAGCCGCACGCCGCCCGTATCGAACAGGATCAGCACCGGCTTACCGACTTCGCGCGCGGCGCGCAGCAAGCCGGTGAGCTTCGCGCCGTGCACTTCGCCGAACGCACCGCCCATGAAGCGGCCTTCCTGCGCGGCGATAAACACCAGCCGGCCGTCGAGCCGACCGTGGCCGACCACCATCCCGTCGTCGAACTGCTGCGGCAGGTCGAACAGCGGCAGGTGCGGGCTCGTCACGCGTTCGGCCGGCCCGAGGAATTCGCTGAAACTGCCCGCGTCGAGCAGCCCGTCGATGCGCTGCCGCGCCGACGCTTCGTACCAGCTCGCGCCGTTCACGACGAACGCGGGCGCGTCGTGGATCACGTCGGTCATCATGCGTCTCCCTCGATCGCGCGCACGGCCTGCGCGAGCCGCAGCGACACCATGTCGGGCCGTGCGCCGCCGTCGTTGATCGACAGCTTCAGGCCGCCCGGCGTACGCCGCTCGACGAAATCCGATACGACGGCCTGCCACACCGCGCCGAAGCCGACCGCCGCGGTGCGGATGTCGATCTCGCATTCGTTGCCCGGCAGCACGCGCTCGACGAGCACTTCGAGATTGCCGGACGCGACCACGCCGACGAGCGCCGCGGCCAGCTCGCCCTTCGCGCGCTCGCGCGCGGTGAAGCGATAGTTCAACTGTTCCATGCCCTCTTCCTCACCAGTTGCGGAACCGGGCCGGCGGCGCATAGAGCCCGCCGGACCAGTGCACGAGATCCTTGATCGAGCGCGCGGCGAGCCAGCGGCGGTCGGCGTCGAGCGGATCGATGCCGAGATCCTCCGGGCGGCGGATCACGCCGCGCTCGCGCAGCCGCTCGACCATCTTCCGGTCGCGGCCGCGGCCGACCTCCGTATAGCCGGCGACGCCGCGGATCGCGTGCTCGCGCTCGTCCTTGTCGCGGCACATCAGCAGGTTCGCGATCCCCTCCTCGGTGACGATGTGCGTGACGTCGTCGCCGTAGACCATGATCGGCGCGAGATCGAGCTGCAGCTTGTCGGCGAGCTTCAGCGCATCGAGCTTCTCGACGAACATCGGTACGTTCTTGTCGCCGAACGTCTCGCCGATCTGCACGACGAGCTTGCGGCCGCGCCGCAGCGCCGCCGGCGTGTCAGGGTCGGCTTCCGCGCCGGCCTTCAGCCACGGCTCGCTCGGATGGCGCCGCCCGCGCGCGTCGCTGCCCATGTTCGGCGCGCCGCCGAAGCCGGCGATCCGCTCGGCCGTGACCGTCGACGAATGGCCGGACAAATCGATCTGCAGCGTCGAGCCGATGAACATGTCGCACGCATAGAGGCCGGCCGTCTGGCAAAACGCGCGGTTCGAGCGCAGCGACCCGTCGGGGCCCGTGAACCACACGTCGGAGCGCGCGCGGATGTAGTCGTCCATCCCGACCTCGGAGCCGAAGCAGTGGACCTGCTCGACCCAGCCCGATTCGATCGCCGGAATCAGCGTCGGGTGCGGATTGAGCGCCCAGTGCGTGCAGACCTTGCCCTTCAGCCCGAGCTTCTCGCCATAGGTCGGCAGCAGCAGCTCGATCGCGGCGGTGTTGAAGCCGATCCCGTGGTTCAGGCGCTTGATGCCGTACGGCTCGTAGATGCCCTTGAGCGCGAGCATCGCGGTGAGGATCTGCGTTTCGGTGATCGCGGCCGGATCGCGCGTGAACAGCGGCTCGACGTAGAACGGCCGGCCGGCCTCGACGACGAAATGCACGCGGTCGCCGGGGATGTCGACGCGCGGCACCTTGTCGACGATGCGATCGACCTGCGCGATCACGATGCCGTCCTTGAACGCGGTGGCCTCGACGACGGTCGGCGTGTCCTCGGTGTTCGGGCCCGTGTACAGGTTGCCGTCGCGATCGGCGCTGACCGCGGCGATCAGCGCGACGTGCGGCGTGAGGTCGATGAAGTAGCGCGCGAACAGCTCGAGATAGGTGTGCACCGCGCCGAGCGCGATCTTGCCGCCGAACAGCAGCTTCGCGATCCGCTGCGACTGCGGGCCCGAATACGCGAAGTCGAGACGCTTCGCGATGCCGCGCTCGAACACGTCGAGATGCTCGGGCAGCACGACGCCCGACTGCACCATGTGCAGGTCGTGCACCTTCGCGCTGTCGACGTCGGCGAGCGCCGTCGCGAGCAGGTCGGCCTGCTTCTGGTTGTCGCCTTCGAGGCACACGCGGTCGCCGGGCCGCAGCACCGCTTCGAGCAACGCCACGGTGTCGCGCGCATCGACCCGCTTGCCCTGCGCGTAAACCGCGCCGGCCGCGAGGCGTGCATCGCGCGCCTGCCGCGCGTGATTCCATCCCGTCATGAACAGTTCTCCCGCTTCGATGGTTCAGCGGCATTCTAAGCCTGGCGCCGCCGCCGATTGATGATGTTGACGAATGCGACTCAGAGGACGCGGCGATGGATGCGGCCCGCGTGCGGGCAGCATCCATCGGCCTAGCCGCCGACCAGCGCGCGCGTCGTGAAGAACAGCACCGACGGGCCGAGCAAGCAGCCGACGCCGGTATGGAACGTCGCGACCAGCGCACCGTACGGGACGAGCCGGCGGTCGGTCGCGGCGAGCCCCGCGCTCACGCCGCTGACGGTGCCCGCGAGGCCGCCGAAGATCATCGCGGAACGCGGCGTCTTCAGGCCCATGAAGTTGGCAGCGACCGGCGTGCCGACCATCACGATGATCGCCTTCACGAGCCCCGTCGCGATGCTGAGCGCGATCACGTCGGAGCTCGCACCGATCGCCGCGCCCGTGACGGGCCCGACGATGTACGTGACGGCGCCCGCGCCGATGGTCGTCATGCTGACCGCGTCGGTATAGCCGAACGCGCGCGCGATGCACGCGCCGACGATGAACGGCAGCACGGTGCCGAGCAGCAGCGACACGACGCCGACGAGCCCGGCCTTGCGCGCCTCGGTCGGCTGCACTTCGAACGCGGTCGCGACGATCGCGAAATCGCGCAGCATCGCGCCGCCCATCAGGCCGACGCCCGCGAACAGCGGCACGTCGGCAAGTCCCTTCTCGCCGCCGGTGAACGCGCCGCCGACATACGCGAGCGCGAGACCGATCACGATCGCGATCGCGGAGCCGTGCACGCGGCCGAACGTGAGCTGGCGCGACGCGATCGACGACAGCCACATGATCAGGCCGACCAGCGCGAACGACGCGACGAGCCCGTTGTGGGCGACGA
Organism: Burkholderia sp. LFS061; assembly: GCF_047978125.1. Classification (NCBI taxonomy): domain Bacteria; kingdom Pseudomonadati; phylum Pseudomonadota; class Betaproteobacteria; order Burkholderiales; family Burkholderiaceae; genus Burkholderia; species Burkholderia sp. LFS061. Next base: position 53,690 of record NZ_JBFPFS010000027.1, read on the forward strand.
CTTTTTCGAGCATCTGCAGCATGGCGGCCTCCGTTACTGTTCTTCGAATTGCGGCACGCCCGCGAAGGCCGTGTCGTCGCGCCCCATGCGCACGAGTACCGCGATGCAGCATGCGCAGATCGCGACGGCGCCGACAGCGGCCAGCAGCGCGACCGGGCCGCCCTTCAGCGCGGCGACGACGTTCTGGTTCGCGGCCATCGCGACGACGACCGGGATGTACATCGCGCCCCAGAAGCCGACGCCGGCCTCGGTCTCCTTCGGCAGCCAGCCGCGCCGGTGCAGCCACAGGCGCAGGCAGATCAGCAGCAGCATCGCGATGCCGACCCCGCCGACGTTGGTTTTCACGCCGATGGCCGTGCCCAGCAGGTCGCCGAGGAACAGTCCGGCCAGGTGGCAGAACGCCAGCAGCGCGGTTCCGTAGATGATCATGAGTCGTCTCCAGTCTCTTCGTGACGGGCGCCTGACGCATGCAGAAAGCGGGCCCGCACGTCGATCCCGTGCGCGGACTGTCTCCTGCGGCGGTGCGCCGCGGCCCGGCGGCCCGTCGTGCGGGCGCGTTCTCGGGCGGTCGATGGGATGATGCGGTTTCGGGCCGGACGCCGGATGCCGTAGACTGACCGAAGCAGCCGCCGGCACGACGCGGACCACGCGTCCGGTTCGTCCCGTTACACGGGCCGCACCGGGGCGTGATCCGATACTAGCGCCGCAATATCCGGCCATTTATGAAGTTGTCGAAACCGATTCAGTGGATTTAGCAATGCGCCCGTTACCGCCCGAGCTGCTGCGCAGCTTCGTCGCCGTCGCCCAGTCCGGCAGCTTCACCGCCGCGTCCGAGCGCGTGAACCTGTCGCAGTCGACCGTCAGCCAGCATATCCGCCGCCTCGAGGAGCTGCTCGACCGGCCACTCTTCGAGCGCGACACGCGCAACGTTCACCTGTCGCAGCACGGCGACGCGCTGTTCCGCTACGCGGTGCGCATCCTCGAACTGATGGACGAAGCCGTCACGTCGGTGTGCGGGCCGCCGCTGTCGGGCAAGGTGCGGCTTGCGATGTCAGAGGATTTCGCGTCGACGCACCTGACGTCTGCGCTCGCGAGCTTCGTGCAGCGCAATCCGGAAGTCGAGCTCGCGATCTCGACCGGGCTGTCGGGCGACCTGTTCGACGCGCTCGACGAAGGTCGGCACGATCTGGTGTTCGCGAAGCGCATCGCGGGCAGCCGGCGCGGCCGCGTGATCCGCAGCGAGCCGCTGTACTGGTGCACCGGCCCCGATTCGCGAATCACCGGCCACGAGGCCGTGCTGCCGCTCGCCCTGCATCCGGAGCCGAGCGTGTCGCGGCGCCGCGTGCTCGAAACGCTCGACGCGATCGGCCGACCCTACCGGATCGCGGTGGTGAGCAGCAGCATCGCGGTACTGCGCGCGGCCGCAAGCGCGGGGCTCGGCGTCAGCGCGTTCGCCGGCTACGTGATCCCGGCCGGGCTCGCGCGGCTCGACGCGGGGCTGCCCGAACTCGGCGAACTCGAATACGTGATCGACCGGCCGGCGGCCGCGTCGCGCTCGACGCTCGCGCTCGAAGCCACGCTGATCGCGGCAGCGGCGGAGTTGTAGCGGCAACGGCAGCGACGGCGGGCGACACGCATGCGCGGCCGTGCCCGCAACTGACAGCTTTGCCCGGAACACGTCATCGTCCGCGCAGCACCCGCTCGCGACAATGGGCCCCATCGGAACGCACGGCAAACCGCCGCGCGCATCCGGTGTCCTGTCCCCTTGATCGGAGCGCACCATGAACGTCTTGCGATTCGCCCTCGCGACCGCAGCCGCCGCCCTGCTTTCCCCCGCCTTCGCCCAGACCGATGCCGCCGCTCCCGAACAGGGCCTGACACGCGCGGAAGTCATCGCCCAGTTGAAGCAAGCCTATCTCGACGGCGAACTGCCGACAAACGACGGCAACTATCCGCCGAGCGCCGCGACGCGCGCGCGCAACCGCGAACTCGTGCAGGCCGCGAGCCCCTCGTGGCTTGCCCGGACGCCGCAGGCACCGCAAACGGCAGCGCAGCAGTAGCCGAGCGCGGCGGCCCATCGCCGCCCGGCCGATACCCGGCGCTGCGACGCGGTCAGGGCAAAAAGCTGCGGCGCCGCGCGTCGATCAGCTCGACGAGCAGCCGGTCGCGCTCGGCCGCCAGCTCCTGCATCGAATGCTCGCCCTGGATCGCGCGCAATTCGTCGGTCAGCTTGCGGTCGACGTCCGGATCGAACGAAGGCGTGCCGAGGTCGTCCCACCAGCTCGCGATCGGCCCCGACAGGTGTTCGAGGAAGTGCGCGATCCCGCCCGCGCCGCCGCCGAGGTGATAGGTCAGGCACTGCCCCATCAGCCCCCAGCGCAAGCCAGGGCCCCATGCGACCGCCTTGTCGGCATCGGCCACGCTCACGACGCCTTCGCCGACGAGGTGATACACCTCGCGGAACAGCGCGGCCGCGAGCCGGTTCGCGACGTGGCCGGTCATCTCCTTGTTGAGGACGATCGTCTGTTTGCCGAGCGCATCGTAGAAATCCTTCACGCGCGCGATCACGTCCTGGCCGGTCGCGTCGCCACCGACCAGCTCGACGAGCGGAATCAGGTGCGGCGGGTTGAACGGATGCGCGATCAGGCAGCGTTCCGGATGCTTTTCGCACGCGGTCTGGATGTCCGACATCTTCAGGCCCGACGAACTCGACGCGATCGGCACGTGCGCGGGCAGCACGTCGTCCATCTGCCGGTACAGCGCGCGCTTCAGGTCGAGCCGTTCCGGGCCGTTCTCCTGCACGAAGTCGACGCCGTCGAGCGCGCGCACGAGATCGGCGTCGAACGACAGCCGCGCGGAAAGTTCGGCGGCCCGGTCGCCGAGAAACGCGGCCAGCGCGTCGCGCAGCCGCGCGTCGGCTTGCGGCGCCGGATCGGTCGCGACGACGTCGAAGCCCTGCGTCAGATAAAAAGCGGCCCAGCTCGCGCCGATCACGCCGGCGCCGACGATCGCGATGCGTCGAATGTCCATGGTTGTCCCGTCTCGTTGGTCTGCTGATATCGCGGCGATTGTCGCATCGAATCGCACGGGCACGCGTTGACGCAAGTTGCAGATTCCCTCTTGAAATGTGCTGCGGCGGCCACTAATTACGCGTTGCCGGGCAGTGCTCCACGCAAACGCACTGCCCCCGTTTCGACCCAGTGGAGCCACCCGTCGCGCCCGCCGCAGGCGTCGCGCCGTCGCGTCTCCCGCGTTCACTGTTCCGGAGGACCATCATGAGCGGTATCCATAACGGCCAGGATCTGTTCGACGAATTCGCCCGCGTGCAGCGGCAGGTGGCGAACCTGTTCGGCGAGCTCCCGTCCGGCATCCGTGCGGTGCGGCCGGGCGCATTTCCCGCGCTCAACGTCGGCGCCACCGACGATGCGATCGAGATCGTCGCGTTCGCGCCCGGCATGGCCGCGGCCGACTTCGACGTGTCGATCGACAAGGATCTGCTGACGATCAGCGGCGAGCGCAAACCGGCGCCGCGCGGCGAAGGCGACGACGTGCGCACGTATGCACAGGAGCGCTTTCACGGCACATTCCGCCGCGTCGTCGAGCTGCCGCAGAATGCGGACGCCGACAACGTCAGCGCGCGTTACGAAAACGGCTGCCTGCTGATTCGCGTCGGCCGGCGCGAAGCATCGAAGCCGCGTGCGATCACCGTTCAGTAATCTTCAGGATACCGACATGAACACGAACCCGACCCTTGCCGAACGCCACGCCGCCACTGCCCACCCGGCTGCCGCGGAAGCCGCGCGACGGCCCGCAATCACGCCGGCCGTCGACATCGTCGAGAACAATCTCGGCGTCACGCTGCGGGCCGACCTGCCTGGCGTGCCGCGCGAGAACCTCGACGTGAAGGTGCACGACAACACGCTGACGATCGAAGCCGACACGCAGATCGACACGCCGGCCGACCTGCGTGTGCGGCATGCCGAAGTCCGCACGCGGCGCTATGCGCGTACGTTCGTGCTGAGCCCCGATCTCGACACGTCGAGGATCGACGCGAACCTGCGTGACGGTGTGCTGACGCTGACGATTCCGCGCCGCGAAGAAACGCGCCCGCGCCGCATCGACGTGACGGCAGGCAACGCGTAAGCTTCGGCGCGCCGAAGCGCGGCATGTTGCGACATGCATGAAAAGGCCCCGCCGGGCGCGATACCCGGCGGGGCCTTTTTGCAACCGGCGACGCGCGCGCCGTATGCGGATTCAATCGAAATCGAACAGGTCGAACATCGATTTGCGGCTGCGCTGGCCGTCGTGCCGGTGACGGTCGTCGTGCGAGCGGCCGTCGCGCTCCCAGCCATCGCGATCGCGCGACGCGTGGGTGTGGGCGTGGGCGTCGCGCGAAGCAGGCGGCTCGTCGCGCCGCGCCGGCGCATCGCCGCCCTCGCGGGCGATCAGCTTGTCGAGTTCGCCGCGATCGAGCCACACGCCGCGGCACGTCGGACAGTAGTCGATCTCGATCGACTGGCGCTCGGCCATCAGCAGGTCGGGCGTCTTGCAGACAGGGCATTTCATCGCGTTTCTCCTTTCCGTGCGAATTCCAGACGAATTCCATATCAAGGCGCGCGAGCCGGCCGTTGCGGCGGCCGGCATCCCGCGCGCTGGCTCAGTGGCCTTCCACCCGTGCCGCGCGCTTCGCCTTCGCGCGCCGCGCCAGCATGTTCATGCCTTCGACGAAAGCCGAGAACGCCATCGCCGCGTAGATGTAACCCTTCGGCACGTGCGAACCGAAGCCTTCGGCGATCAGCGTCATGCCGATCACGACCAGGAACGACAGCGCAAGCATCACGATGGTCGGGTTGCGGTCGATGAAGCGTGCGAGCGGCTGCGCAGCGAACAGCATCACGGACACGGCGACGATCACCGCGACGAACATGATCGGGACGTGCTCGGTCATGCCGATCGCGGTCACGATGCTGTCGATCGAGAACACGATGTCGAGCATCACGATCTGGCCGATCGCGGCCCACATCGTCAGGCCGGCCGCGCCGCCGGAACCGCCGTCGCCGTCAACGTCGTGCGACACGTGGTGATGGATCTCGGTGGTCGCCTTCCACACGAGGAACAGGCCGCCCGACAGCAGGATCATGTCGCGCCACGAGAACGCGTGGTCGAAGAGCGTGAACACGGGTTCGGTGAGGCTCGCGATCCACGCGACGCTGCCGAGCAGCGCGAGGCGCATCACCAGCGCGAGCGCGATGCCGAGGCGCTGCGTGCGGGCACGCTGCGCTTCGGGCAGCTTGTTGCTGAGGATCGAGATGAAGATCAGGTTGTCGATGCCGAGCACGACTTCCATCACGACGAGCGTCAGGAGCGCGGCCCAGACGGCGGGGTCGGCGGCAAGCGTCAGCAGGTAGTCCATGAAATGGGCCGATACGAAAGTGGAAAGCCCGATGATATGCCGACCCGGACTTCGAAAAAATCAGAGAGAATCTGATTTTAAGTTCGGTTTTTACGAAGTTTCGATCCGATGCTCAATTTCCGACATCTGTACTATTTCTGGGTCGTCGTGAAGGAAGGCGGCTTCGCGCGCGCGGCCGGGCGGCTCGACATGGCCGTGCAGACGATCAGCGCGCAGGTGCGCGAGCTCGAGAAATCGCTCGGGCACCAGTTGTTGCGCCCGGCCGGGCGCGGCGTCGCGATGACCGACGCGGGCCAGGCCGCGTATGCACGCGCGGAGGTCATCTTCGAGATGGGGCGGCTGATTCCCGACGAAGTGCGCGCGGCGGCCAGCCAGCCGACCGTGCGGCTCGCGGTCGGCCTCGCGGACGGCATCTCGAAGCTCGCCGCGCACGCGATCCTCGCACCGGTGCTCGATACACCCACGCTGCGGCTGCTGTGCCACGAGGGCGAGCACGATGCGCTGCTCGCGGAACTCGCGCTGCATCATCTCGATCTCGTGCTGGCCGGCCAAGGTGCGCCGTCGGGGTCGAACCTGCGCGTGACGAGCGAACGGCTCGTCGCATCGCCGGTCGACTGGTATGGCCCCGCGGCGCTCGTCACGCCGGCCGCGCGGCAACGCTTTCCGCAGTGCCTGGCCGACCTGCCCGTGCTGCTGCCGACCGCGCATTCGGCGCTGCGCGCGCGCCTCGACCGGTGGCTCGAAGGCGAACGGATCGTGCCGCGCGTGGCCGGGGAATTCGAGGACAGCGCGCTGATGGCCGTGTTCGCGGCGCGCGGCCTCGGCGTGTTCCCGCTGAGCGAGCTCGGCGCAAACGACGCGTCGCTGCTGCGCGGCCTCAGGCGGCTCGGGCGCGCGGGCGACGTGACCGAGGAAATCCACGCGATCCGCTCGCGGCGCGGCGAACATCATCCGCTGACGTCGCGATTGCTGGCTTCCGCGCGGCCGTCGCCGGCCGGCTAGCGCCGGTTCGCGATCGTTCTCGCCGGTAACGGTTCGCCGAAACTGTCATGGGCGGAAACAGCCGCCGAAGCGAACGCGACATCAAACGAAACTATAATGACGCCCCGGCCATCCGAGATTGCCACGCGCCCATTGCCGGCCCCGCCCTTGCGCGACGGCCGCCATCCGGTTGCGGCGCGACGCGCGCAACCCCGCGCGGCATCTCGCCGAGCCTTCTGAAAGACGCCATGCACAACCGATTTCGCCTGTTTTCCGTTTCGTGCGCGCTCGCGGCCGCGACCGTGCTGGCGGCGTGCTCGTCGCCGCCCAAGCCGATCTACCAGCAGGAACAGTTCGACGCGGCGACCAGCCCGTATGCGCATACGTTCCACTCGAAATCCGACGCGGCCTGCGAGGCCGCGCGGCGCGCGCTGTTGAGCCAGGGTTATGTGGTGTCGTCGTCGCGCAACGACGCGGTCGACGGCAGCAAGAATTTCCAGCCGAACAACGACATGCACGTCGTGATCGAGTTTCACGTGGTGTGCGCGGACGCGACCGCGGACGGCTCGTCGAGCATCGCGTACGTGAACGCAGTGCAGGACCGCTACACGCTGAAGAAGTCGAATACGTCGGCCAGCGTCGGCCTCAGCGTGTTCGGCTCGCTGTCGCTGCCGATCGGGTCGAGCGACGACGCGCTCGTCAAGACCGCGAGCGAGACGATTCCCGCCGGCGTGTTCTACGAGCGCTTCTTCAATCTTGTCGACCATTTCCTGAAGATCGACCCGGCCCGCCGCGACCGCGCCACCGTGAAGGCCGCCGAGAAGGAAGCCGTCACGCCGCTGCCCGAACCCGCGCCGACGCCGCAGGGCGAACCGCTGAAGATGACGACGCCGGTCGTGCCGACGCCGCCCGCGGCGCCGGTGCCGCTTTCGGTGCCGGGTGTCGCGCCCGGGTCGGCCGCGAACGCCGTGCCGGCCGCGGCGTCGGCCGTTGTCGCGCCGGCTGCGATGCGCGCGGCCGCGCCGATGGCGGCGTCCGGCTCGGCGGCAGCATCGGCTTCAGCTCCCGCTTCGGTTTCTGCACCTGCTTCCGGCACGGCGTCGCCGCCTGCCGGTGCGGCATCGACGCCCGCCGTTTCGGCACCGGCCGCAGCAACGCAGGCATCGGCCGTCGTGCCGGCGCCTGCGTCCGCCACGTCCGCACCCGCATCGGCATCCACGCCGTCGAGCGTCTCGACTGCGCCGGCGAACAAAACACCCGCCCCCGCCGCTGCGAACCCCGTCGCGTCATCCGCGCCGTCCGGCGCGAGCGCACCGGCCGCGCACTGACCGGCCGTCCAACTGGCCGTCCAACCGGCCGTCCGTATCGTCGCGCCCGGCCGCATCCGGCGCAGCGCGACGATACGCATCCCCTTCGCCCCCCCAGGAATTTCCGCGCGCCCGGCTGCCTGCCGGCTGCGTTTTCGCCATTGCGATAACCGGAACGTGACGTCGACGCGTCGCGGCAAGCCCTGCATGGCCGATGCCCGCCGTCGCCGAAATCGACGACCGTCCTTCCGTCACCCGACCAACCTGCGTGGCGGCTTCCCCGCTTACCGCAACGTTGCGCGCAGCGTCTGCAGATGCTCGACGGTCGCCGTCACGCCGCCGCAGACGATCACGGCGATGTCCGATGCCGACGCAAGCACCGGCACCGGCCGCTCGAGCGCGGCCAGCGCGGCGCCGCACGCGGGCTCGACGACGATCCGGTGTTCGTCCAGGAACCGCAGCGACGCGGCCACCGCGTCCGCGTCGGACACGACGACGGGATGGATCTCGTGCCGCGTCGCCCATTCGACCGCCGCGTCGCACGGCCGCTTCGCGCCGAGCGACGTCGCGATGCTCGCGATCGCCGCCAATTCGACCGGGCGCCCCTGCGCGACCGAGCGCGCATAGCAGTCGGCGCCTTCCGTTTCGGCCGCGACGACCGGCACGTCGTGCCAGCCATTGCGCGCCAGCCCTTCGAGCACACCGCACAGCAGCCCGCCGCCGCCGACCGCGAGCACGACCGCGTCGGGCTTCGGGCCGACGGCCGCCAATTCGTCGATCATCGTCGCGTGGCCCTGCCACAGCACGCGGTCGTCGAACGGATGCACGAACGCGTCGTGCTCGCCGAGCGCCGACTGCGCGAACGCGTTCGCCTCGGCCCAGCTCGCACCGTGCACGACCAGTTCCGCGCCCTCGACGCGAATCAGTTCGCGCGCGCGGGCCGACGCGCTTTCCGGCACGACGACGAGCACCGGCACGCCGAGTTCGCGCCCGCAATACGCAACCGCGATACCCGCGTTGCCGCCCGACGACGACACGAACCGCCGCGCGCCGGCCGCGTGCCGCGCTTCGCAGACGGCGCCGATGCCGCGCAGCTTGAACGAGCCCGACGGCTGCAGCGCATCGAGCTTCAGCCGGATGGTCCTGCCGAGCCGGCGGGATGCGATTTGCGAGCGGATATAAGGGGTCGGGATATGAAGCGGCATGGAGCGAGACACGATCGGAACGGAGGGAACGCACGCGACTCGCGAACGAGTGCGGCAACGACGGTCATCGTACGGCACGCACGCCATGCTTTCCAATACCATCGAATGGCATTTGTTATGCTTCACAGGCATATCAACGAACCGGGACGGGCTCCGCATGCGCCAGATCGAACTGCGTCACCTGCGTTACTTCGTGGCCGTCGCGCAAGCCGGCAGCGTGATGGCCGGCGCCCGCGCGGCCGGCATCGTCCAGCCCGCGCTGTCGCGTCAGATCCGCGAACTCGAGGACGCGATCGGCACGCCGCTGCTGATCCGCCGCACCACCGGCGTCACGCTCACCGCGGCCGGCGCGAGCTTCCTGCGGGATGCGACCGGCCTGCTCGCGACGCTGCAGGACAGCCGCGAACGCGCGCTGCGCAGCGCGGCCGGCCAGCTCGGCGAACTGCGGCTCGGCGCGCTGCCGAACTGCCTGCCGCTGCCCGTCGTCGCGAACGTGCTCAAAGCGTTTCGCGACGCGTGCCCGGACGTGAAGCTGTCGATCGCGCCGATGCTGTCGGCCGAACAGGCGAGCGCGCTGGTGCGCGGCCAGCTCGATGGCGGGATCATGGCGTGGCGTCGCGAAGAGGCGCCGCACCTGTCCGGCGTGCGGCTGCTGAGCGATCGTTTCGTGCTCGCGATGCCCGCGCCGCCCGGCGGACGCTTCAACGCGCCGCGCACGCTGGCCGACGTCGCGAACGAGCCGTTCGTCTGGTTCGACGCACAGCGCTCCGCCGCCCACCACCGGTTCCTGATGACGCAGTGCCGGCAGGCCGGCTTCACGCCACGCATCGCTCAGGTCGGCAGCGACATCCCGACGCTGATCGGCCTCGTCGCGGCCGGAATGGGCTGTGCGTTCGTGCCGGAAAGCGCGTCGCCGACGTGCCCGCGCACGGTTCGGCTCGTCGCGCTCGACGAGCTAGCGAGCCGCTTCGATATCGAGTTCGTGTTCGACGGCGCGGCGGCGGCACCGTCGCCCGTCGTCGCACGGTTTCTCGCGGCCGTGCGCGAGGCGGCCGGCGCACCGGATTGACCCGGTACCGGATACCGGTCAGGCGCGGCAAGCGCTCGAGCGGTGCGATTCGCGCCGCCGGCCGGCGAACGGATTCCGCCCTCCGTCAAATCGACGTTCAGCCGTTGCAACGCGCTAAACAGCGGCATCGCGCCCGCGAAAAATCTTTTTAAGCGATGACGACGGACGCCCCTGCGCCCGTATTTTTAAATTGACACCAAAAACGGCCGTTTAACGCCATTTCGAATTGTCATGTGCCGAAATATACTTCGCGCGCATCCAGTCCTCGTGCCAAAGAGAGGATGCGTTTCCGCCCCGGTCACGGCCCCCCTGTGACCGGGGCTTTTTTGCCTGTGCGCCGTGCCGGCAAAGGGTTTTTGGGCTACGACGCGATGCCCGCGCCGGGTTGCAGCCAACGCATGAACGCCCCGTTCGATCTCCCCGGGCACACGCCGCTGCGCAGTCGCCGGCCGGCTCCCGGATCGCCACGAGCGGGCCTCGCGCGCACGCGGGACGCGCTCCGCATTGTTGACATGGAATCAAGATAATTTCGTCAGCATGCGGCTTTTTCCGCAAAAGTAATGCAGGCACACTTCGCGCTGTCGTCAATGGCCCGTGCCGTTGCCCCTCGATTACAGGAGCCCACCGCGTGAACACCACGACTTCCTCTCCTTCCCACCCGGGCGGCAGCGCCGCGCTGCCGCTGCTGGCGCTCGCCGCCGGCGCGTTCGGCATCGGCACGACCGAATTCTCGCCGATGGGCCTGCTGCCCGTGATCGCCGACGGCGTGCACGTGTCGATCCCGCAGGCCGGCATGCTGATCAGCGCGTATGCGATCGGCGTGATGGTCGGCGCCCCGCTGATGACGCTGCTGCTCGCGCGCTGGTCGCGCCGCTCGGCGCTGATCGCGCTGATGTCGATCTTCACGATCGGCAACCTGCTGTCGGCCGTCGCACCGGGCTACACGACGCTGCTGCTCGCCCGCCTCGTGACGAGCCTCAACCACGGCGCGTTCTTCGGGCTCGGCTCGGTGGTCGCGGCCAGCCTCGTGCCGCGCGACAAGCAGGCCAGCGCGGTCGCGACGATGTTCATGGGTCTCACGATCGCGAACGTCGGCGGCGTGCCGGCCGCGACCTGGCTCGGCCAGATCATCGGCTGGCGCATGTCGTTCGCGGCGACCGCGGGCCTCGGCCTGATCGCGATCGCCGGCCTGTTCGCCGCGCTGCCGAAGGGCGAAGCCGGCAAGATGCCCGACCTGCGCGCCGAACTGTCGGTGCTGACGCGCCCGGTCGTGCTCGGTGCCCTCGGGACGACGGTGCTCGGCGCCGGTGCGATGTTCACGCTCTACACGTATGTCGCGCCGACGCTCGAACACCTGACCGGCGCGACGCCCGGCTTCGTGACCGCGATGCTCGTGCTGATCGGCGTCGGCTTCTCGATCGGCAACATCGCGGGCGGCCGTCTGGCCGACCGCTCGCTCGACGGCACGCTGGTCGGTTTCCTGCTGCTGCTGATCGCGACGATGGCCGCGTTCCCGCTGCTCGCGAGCACGCATGCCGGCGCCGCCGTCACGCTGCTCGTGTGGGGTATCGCGACGTTCGCGGTCGTGCCGCCGCTGCAGATGCGCGTGATGCGTGCGGCTCACGAGGCACCTGGCCTCGCGTCGGCCGTCAACATCGGCGCGTTCAACCTCGGCAACGCGGTCGGCGCGGCAGCCGGCGGCGCGGCGATCTCGGCCGGCTTCGGCTATGCGGCCGTCCCGCTCGTCGGCGGGCTGATCGCCGCGGCCGGACTCACGCTCGTCGTGCTGCAGATGGCGCAGCGCCGCCACGCACCGGCCACCGCCAATTCGTAACCGCGCCCCGTCCCGCGCCGGCGGCGCATGCAATCCCGCGCTGCTGCGTCAGCGCGCGCCGGCGAACCCGCCGAAGAACGCACGCGCGTTCGCGTCGAGGCTGTCGAGGTGATAACCGCCCTCCTGCACGATCACCGTCGGCAGGCCGAGCGCGCCGATCGCGCCGCCGAGCCGCCCGAAACCGTCGGTCGTGACGGCGACCTGCGATTGCGGATCGTCCTTGTAGATGTCGAAGCCAAGCGCGAGCACGAGCGCATCGGGCTGGAACCTCGCGAGCGCGCGCAGCGCGTCGTCGAGCCGCTCGAAGAACACCGACTCCGGCGCGCCGTGCGGCATCGGCAAGTTGAGGTTGAAGCCGTCGCCCGCCCCCGCGCCCGTCTCTTCCTCGTAGCCGGCGACGACCGGGTAGAAGTTGGTCGGATCGCCGTGAATCGATACGTACAGCACGTCGTCGCGGCCGTAGAATATCTCCTGCACGCCCTGCCCGTGATGCATGTCGGTGTCGAGGATCGCGACCCTGCGATGGCGGCCGAGCAGCGATTGAGCGGCAATCGCCGCATTGTTCAGGTAGCAGAAGCCGCCGGCCGCGTCGCGACGCGCATGATGGCCGGGCGGCCGGCACAGTGCGTAGGCCTCGCGCGCGCCGTCGTTGACGTCGGCCGCGGCCGCGAGCGCACCCTGTGCGGACCAGTACGCGGCGCGCCACGTGTTCGCGCCGACCGGGCAGCTGCCATCGGCGAGGTAGCGCGCGGCTTTCGCGAGTATGCCGCGCAGAGGGTTCGGATCGCGCACGAACACGTTCGACATCACTTCGTCGCCCCAGTCGTCGGGCATCTGCTTCCAGTCGCGGTGCGCGTCCTCGAGAAAGCGCAGGTAGTTCATGTCGTGCACGGCCGCGATCGGCGCGGTGCCGCGGTCGGCCGGCTCGCGCACGTCGAAGTCGAGCGAGCGCACGGCGGCGACGAGCCGCGCCGCGCGCTCGGGCACTTCCTGCGGTTCGCGCATCTGCCCGCGCGACAGGTAGCTGCGCGGATGGTGCAGCAGTTGTTCGGGATGGAAATAGGTTTTCATCGTTCGTCCTCGTCGATTCGCCGCGTCATGCCTCGTGCGCGGTGGTTGCCGCTTCGACGCGCGCCGCGATGCCGGCGCGCGCCAGCACCGCATGGAGCAGCACGTTCGTGCCGCGCGTCACGTCGTCGGGCAATGCATCCTCTGCTTCGTTGTGCGACAGACCGTCGACGCACGGGATGAACACCATCGCGGTCGGGAAGCAGCGCGCGAGCAGGATCGCATCGTGGCCGGCGCCGCTGACGATCCGCTCGTTCGTGTAGCCGAACGCGGCCGCCGCCTGCGCGACCAGCTCGACGCAATCGCGATCGAACGGCGTCGCCGGGCTGCGCCAGCAGGTATCGATCGCGACCTGCACGCCGCGCACGGCGGCGATGCGCGCGCACGCATCGCGCAAGTCGCGCTCCATCGCATCGACTTCGGCATCGTCGTGATGGCGCAGGTCGACCGTGAACGTCACGTCGCCGGCAATGGTGTTGCGCGACGCGTTGCGGATCCCGACCTGCCCGATCGTCGCGAGCCCGCGCGGCGCGTAGCCGGCGACGATCCGTTCGAGTTCGAGCGCGATCTGCGCGCTCGCGAAATATGCGTCCTTGCGATACGGCATCGGCGTCGTGCCCGCGTGCGCGGCGATGCCCGTTACCGTCACGTCGAGCCAGCGGATCGCCTGCCCGCCCGTGACGATGCCGATCGTCGTGCCGTTCGCCTCGAGCACGGGCCCCTGCTCGATATGCGCTTCGAAATACGCATCGACGGCGCCGCCCGTCGCGCGCGTGCCGCGATAGCCGCATGCGTCGAGTGCCGCGCCGAGCGTGACGCCGTCGGCGTCCTGCTTCGCCAGTGCGTCGGCGAGCGGCAACGCGCCCGTGAACACGGCCGAACCGAGCATCGCCGGCGCGAAGCGCGCGCCCTCCTCGTTGGTCCACGACACGATCTCCAGCGGCTTGTCGGTCGCGATGCCGGCATCGTTCAGCGTGCGCACGAGTTCGAGCGCGGCGAGCACGCCATACACGCCGTCGAAGCGGCCACCTTCGGGCTGCGTATCGAGATGGCTGCCGATCAGCACCGGCGCGGCCTGCGCATCGGTGCCGTCGCGCCGTGCAAACAGGTTGCCGGCTGCGTCGACGCTCACCGTCATCCTCGCATCGCGGCACCATTGCGCGAACAGGTCACGACCGCGGCGGTCGTCGTCGGTGAGCGCGAGGCGCCGCACGCCGCCGCGCGGCGTCGCTCCGACGCGCGCCATGTCGGCCAGGCTCTGCCACAGACGTGCGCCATCGATTTCCAACAGGTCTTTCATCTGCACTCCGGATGAATTCGTTCTTAGCGGTTCAATGCGAGCCGAGCGCTTCGGCGGCGGCCGGCTGCGCGGCCCGGCGCGCATCGAGCGCGACGATGCAGAGCAGCGAGATGCCGGCGAGACACGTGTAGAACACCGCGAGCGGCCACCACTGACCCGTGAAGCGATGCGCGAGCCACGTGCCGACGAGCGGCGTCAGGCCGCCCGCGATCGCGCCGCAGATTTGATAAGCGAGCGAGATCGCCGAATAGCGCACGTGCGCGGGAAACACGTCGCTCACGAAGCCCGCGATCACCGAGTAGAAACCGGCCATGCATACGACCGCGAGCGCGATGCCCGCGACGAGCGACGCGGACGTGCCGCCCTGCACGAGCATGAACATCGGATACGGCGACAGCATCGCGAGCAGCGCCGCGAGCTTCAGGAAGCGCGCGCCGCCGATCCGCTCGGCGATCCATGCGGCGATCGGCTGCGCGACGAACTGGATGATCGCGACCGCGAACAGGCTGTCGAGGATCAGCGAGCGCGATACGCCGACGTACTGCGTCGTGTAAGCGATCATGAACGTGTTCGTGAAATAGACGCCCGCGATCCCGATCGTGTTCGCGCCGATGCATAGGGCCACGAGCCCCGACGCGGAACGGAACACTTCGGCGACCGGCAGCTTCACCGTGCGGTTCGCTTCCTTCACGCGTGCGAATTCCGGCGACTCGTTCACGCCGAACCGGATCAGGATGCCGACCACGAGCAGCACCGCGCTCGCGAGAAACGGCAGGCGCCAGCCCCATGCGAGGAAGTCGGCCTTGTCCATCGACGTGACCGCGCGGAACGCGATCAGCGACAGGATCAGTCCGGCCGGGCTGCCGAGCTGCGCGAACGACGCGAAGAACGTGCGGCGCCCCTGCGGCGCATGCTCGCCCGCCATCAGCACCGCGCCGCCCCATTCGCCGCCGACCGCGATCCCCTGCACGACGCGCAGCACGACGAGCAGCACCGGCGCGAGCATGCCGACCTTCGAATAGTCGGGCAGCAGCCCGACGCAGACGGTCGCCACGCCCATCATCATCAGCGTCGTCATCAGCGCCTTCTTGCGGCCGATACGGTCGCCGAGATGGCCGAAGATGACACCGCCGAGCGGCCGCGCGAAGAAGCCGACCGCGAACGTCGCGAACGACGCCATCGTGCTGACGAACGGGTCGTGCGACGGGAAATAGAGTTCGCCGAACACGAGCGCGGCAGCGGTCGCGTAGATGTAGAAGTCGTACCACTCGATCATCGTGCCGATGAACGCGGCCGTCGCGGCGCGTCCCGGCTGGCGGGCGGAAGGAAGGGACTGGGTCATGCGGGCTCCTGACGCGCGCCGCGTTGCGGGCGACACGCAATATCGTGGTGACGGCCGTCTGTCGCGGCCTCGCGCCGCACGCTGCGGCACCCCTCCTTTATCGGCGACCGCAAATCATTAGTCAAATTTCAAGTTGTTATTCGCTGTATAAATTTAACTAATACCCACCCCGACGCCTCGCCCGGAGACCCGATGCGCCCCGACCTCGCCCCGTTCCTGAACGACCGTCTCGACTGGAACCTGCTGCGCACCTATCTGGTGATCATGCAGGAGCGCAGCGTGAGCCGCGCGGCCGCGCGCCTGCATGTGACTCAGCCGGCCGTGAGCCAGGCGTTGCGGCGGCTCGAGGACGCGCTCGAGCGCCGGCTGATCGAGCGGCGCGGCGCGCACTTCGCGCCGACGCCGGCCGGCGAAGCCGTGTACCGGATCGCGAGCGACATTTACGGCGGCATCTCGCGCCTCGAAACGGAAATCGACGACAGCACAGCCGACCTGACCGGTTCGATCCGGCTGCTGACGGTGAGCCGCATCGAATCGCCCGTCTACGACGAATTCCTCGCGGACTTCCATCGCGCGTATCCGCGCATCGACCTGCAGATCGAAGTGATGCGCTCGTCGGACATTCTTTCGTCGCTGCTGCAGAAGACGGCCACGGCCGGGCTCGGCCTGTGCCGCACGCCGCACGACAAGCTGGAGATGCGCTGCTTCCTGCGCCAGCGTTATGCGATCTACTGCGGCCGCCATCACCGGCTGTTCGGGCAGACGCAACTGCGGATGGACGATCTGCTCGCGGAGAATTTCGTGTCGTTCACGAGCGACCAGATCGGCGACAGCCTGTCGCCGCTCACCGTGTTCCGCGACCAGAAGGGTTTCACGGGGCGCATCGTCGCGTCGTCGCCGAGCCTCGATGAAGTGCGGCGGCTGATCTTCGCGGGCTACGGGATCGGCTGCCTGCCCGAGCACATCGTGCGCGACGATATCGCGCAGCAGCGGCTGTGGCGGCTGCCGCCCGACGACGGGCTCGTCGATGTCGACGTGTTCCTGCTGTGGCATCGCGACCGCAAGATGAACGCGGCCGAGCACGCGTTTCTCGACGCGATGGAGCGCTGCATGCAGCGCTATTCGCTCGCGGAGCGGCTGGGGAAGTAGCGGCGCGAACGCGCCCGGGGAAAGCGCCGGGCGCACACGGCCCGGCGCGTCGACGACGTCAGAAGCGATGCACGATGCCGAGCTGCACGCCTCGCGCATTCGCGCCCGGATACGCGAGCGGCAGGCCAGGGTTCGCCGCGCCCGCGAGCGTGTAGCCGGCCTGGTTGCGGTTGCGCAGGTACGACAGCGCGCCATAGAAGCTCGTGCGCTTCGACAGGTCGTATTCGTACATCAGCCCGAGCTGGTCCGCGTTGTTGCCCTGCGACGACTGGTCGTGCAGATACGCGTAACCGAGCGCGACATAGTTGGCCGGGTTGAACTGGTATTTGACCGACAGCCCGTACACGCGCGAATCGATCCCGAGGTCGGCCCACTTCACCGCGGAGAAACCACCGTAGACCGTCGCCTTGCCGATCGCATACGACGCGCCGGCCATGATCGTGCGATCGGTCGTGGTCGCCGTCGCGTTCTTCAGCCACTGGCCCGCGACGAACGCCGCGAACGGCCCGTGTTCGTAGGTCAGGTCGAACTGCTGGCTGGAGCCTGCCGAGCGCGCACCGCCCGCATCGCCGAACCCGAAATACAGCCCGCCCTGGAAGCCGGCGATCTCCGGGCTCTGGTACGACAGCGTATTGCTGGTGCGGAACGCGAACACGGTCAGGTTGTCCATGCCGGACGCCTGCGTGACACCGCCGAACGCATCCTGCCCGCCCTGGTCGTTGAACAGCGGCGAATTCTGCCGGCCCGCGCGCACCTTGCCCCACTGCCCCGCGATGCCGACCCACGCCTGACGGTTGAACATGCTGCCCGAACTCGCCAGCGAGCCGTCGTTCGGGTTGAAGCCGTTTTCCAGCGCGAACTCGATCTTCTGCCCGCCGCCGATATCCTCACCGCCCTTCAGCCCGAACCGGCTGCCCCACTGGCCGCCCGAGTTGATCGCCGCCGTATAGCCGTTGCCGGTATTCACGTACTGCGCGAATTCGTCGATCACGCCGTACAGCGTGACGCCGTCCTGCGCGAACACGGCTCCCGAGCCGCCAAGACACACGGCTGCGACCGTCATCCGAAGAACGGCATGCGGCGGCCGTACCGGCGAAGCGCTCGCGCGGCATTTCATTTGTTTAGTCATACTATTTGATGAAAGGAGAGTGAGACGATGCCGGGCACGGCAATCGCGCCGCACCGGCATCGCAAGACAGGAAATTTGTGGACCACCCGGCGCCGGCAACGCCGGGACCGACGCGACATGCTGCTCAGGCCGGCCGCCGGCCGGCCCGATGCACGACGCGTGTCGTCAGTGGTGAACTTCGCCGCGTTCGAGCGGCAGGATCAGGCGCTCGGGGATGCTGCGCCGCGACGCGCGCGCGCCGATGTAATACAGCACGGCCGGCACGATCAGGCCGAGGATCCACGAGATGTCGGTGCCGCCGAGCGCGTCGACGAGCGGACCGGTGTAGATGTGCGTCGACATGAACGGCAACTGCACGAGGATGCCGACCACGTAGATCGTGATCGCCATCGCGTTCCAGCGGCCGTAGCGGCCATCCGGATCGGACAGCGCCGGCACGTCGTAGCGCGAGCGCGTGAAGCAGTAGTAGTCGACCAGGTTGATCGCGCTCCACGGCGTGAAGAACGCGAGCAGGAACAGGATGAACGCGGTGAATTCCTTCAGGAACGAATGGCGGCCCGCGAGCGCGATCAGCGTCGACACGCAGATCATCCCGAAGATGTACACGAGGCGGCTCTTCGACGACACGGCACCCTTGCCGCGAAAGCCGCTGACGATCGTCGCCATCGACATGAAGCTGCCGTATGCGTTGAGCGCCGTCACCGTCACCTTGCCGAACGCGATGCTGAAGTACAGCAGCGCGGCCACGGCGCCCGTCGAGCCGAGACCGACGATATACGCCACTTCATGGTGCGCGAACTGGCTGCCGGCCAGCGCGGCCGCGAACACGCCGAACACCATCGCGGCCTGCGCGCCGATCACCGAGCCCAGGCCGACCGCGAGAAACGTCGCGACCGACGACGTCGAGCGCGGCAGGTAGCGCGAATAGTCGGCGACGTACGGGCCGAACGCGATCTGCCACGACGCCGACAGCGACATCGACAGCAGGAAGCTCGCGAGCGAGAAATGCCTGTTCGCGAGCAGCGCTCCGACGTCGTGGTTCGCGAACAACTGCGAGAACATGTAGACGAACGCGACGATGCCGACCACGCTCGCGATCCGGCCAACGAAGTGGATCGCGCGATAGCCGAACACGGTCAGCACGACGATCACGGCCGCGAACAGCAGGATGCCGGCCGCGTCGTCGACGTGCAGCAGCTGCGCGACGGCCTGCCCGGCCAGCACCGAGCCGCTCGCGGAAAAGCCGATATACATCAGGCATACGAGCACGATCGGGATCATCGCGCCGTACACGCCGAACTGCACGCGGCTCGAGATCATCTGCGGCAGCCCGAGCTGCGGCCCTTGCGCGCCGTGCAGCGCCATCACGGCGCCGCCGACGAGCTGGCCGAGCAGCAGCGCGACCAGCGACCAGAACACGTCGCCGCCGAGCACGACGGCGAGCGCGCCCGTGACGATGGCCGTGATCTGCATGTTGGCCGACAGCCACAGCGTGAACTGGCTCAGCAGCCCGCCGTGGCGCTCGGCGTCGGGAATGAAGTCGATCGAGCGAACCTCGATCAGGCCGCCGGCTTTTCCACTGGAATTCGTTGACACGGGGAAATCTCCACAATACTCAGGACCGCAAATGGTTTGAAAAGACAGGAATCTGCGAGCCGCCCTTTCGGCTCTTCGGGTGCGGGGCGCCGTGGATCGCCGGCATGCGCCACGCACGCACGGTTTGCACGCTGGCGCGCAAGCGGCACGACGTGTGCCGACATTGCCAGCGGATGATCTTGTATATACAACTTGCGAGATATCGGTGATTACCCGATAACCGTCGATTTTCGAAATTGTTCTAACGATCGGGACGTGTCCGACTGGTTTTTCGTAAGCTCGAAGTTTGAAAAATGAAAGGCCTCGCGCTTGTGCACGAGGCCTGTTTGCATGACGAATCAGTTTTGAGAACGCGCGATGTGTCGGGGGTCGGCCGATGTGCGCATCACGCGTTCGGCTCGCGCGCGCCCGACCCGATCTGGAGCGCCGGAATGTCATCGCCGGCGTCATCGAGCTTGCCGGTCGAATGCCGGCCGAGATGACGGGTATGCATTCACCGCAGCGCTCGCCGAACAGTTCGGCGGGTGCTCCGTTTCAGACGAGCCGATCCGATGCGACGACCTGCACACCCGGCCGCGCATCGATCGCGGCGTCGACCAGCGCGCGCGCAATCCGCGACGCGGGATTCACGCGCCACTTTGTCGGCAATACGGGCCGGGCGACGTTCAACGCGAACACCAGCAGCCGCTCGCCGAGCCTGAATTCGTCGCGGCTGCCGCCGATCAGGCCCGGCCGCACATAAGTGAGCGACGCGAACCCGACGCCGGCCAGCGCGTGTTCGACCTCGCCCTTGACGCGGTTGTAGAAGATGCGCGACGCCGGGTCCGCGCCAAGTGCCGAGTTCAGCACGTAGGCCGGCGTGCCGTGCCGGTGCGCGAGCCGCGCGACCGCGAGCGGATAGTCGTGATCGACGCGCCGGAATGCGGCCTGCGAACCGGCAGCGCGCATCGTGGTGCCGAGCGTGCAGATCACCGCATCGGCCTGCCACCAGTCGGCCGCGTCGGGCAGACGATCGAAGTCGACCTCCAGCGCGCGCATCTTCGGATGCGGCGACAACGGCCGGCGCGCGAGGACGACCACGTGATCGACCCGTGCATCGGCAAGCGCGACTTCGAGGACGTGGCGCCCGACGAGCCCGGTCGCGCCGACGAGCAGCAGTTTCATGTCCGGTTCTTCCGTGTGGAGCCTGCGTTGGCGGGCCGGAAGCGGCCCGGTTTCCGACTATCGACATGATGGTCGGCCGACGTGGCGCCGGCAACCGTCCCGCATCTCTAAAAATTACAGGCCGCACTCATTCCATATCTCGAACCGGCCGCGTCACGCCGCCGGCTCCGGGCCATCGCATCTCAGATCATTAAGATCATGGTTATTCGATATTTGTGCGACGAACGATATAAAACCCATTCGCGGGCTTTTTGCGTCGCCAAAGCCGTGCGCGATCGATTCGGATTTGCTTCGACGCAGGAACCGGCACAGCTCGCAGCAAACGGCACGACAACCTGAAAGCCGCCGATGCGCGCATAGCGCACCGGCGCCTCCGTTTCAGAACGACGCGTCAAACATGCAACGCGTGCCCCAGCGCACGCAATGCCGCCTCCTGCAGCGCTTCGCCCAGCGTCGGATGCGCGTGAATCGTGCCGCCGATGTCTTCCAGCCGCGCGCCCATCTCCAGCGACTGCGAGAACGCCGCGGCCAGCTCCGACACGCCGCGCCCGACGGCCTGCCAGCCGACGATCAGGTGGTTGTCGCGCCGCGCGACGACGCGAACGAAACCTTCGGTTGCCTGCAGCGTCATCGCGCGCCCGTTCGCCGCGAACGGAAACGACGCGCTCAGACAATCGACGCCGGCCGCGCGGGCGTCGTCCGGCGAGCAGCCGGCCGTCACGATCTCGGGATCCGTGAAGCACACGGCCGGGATCGATGCCGGCATGAACTTGCGGCGCCGGCCGGCGATCAGTTCGGCGACCACCTCACCCTGCGCCATCGCGCGATGCGCGAGCATCGGCTCGCCGGCGACGTCGCCGATCGCCCACACGTTGCGCATCGACGTCCGGCATTCGTCGTCGATCCACAGCGCCCGGCCATTGCGATCGAGCGGCAGCGCTTCGAGCCCGAAGCCGTCGACGCGCGGCCGGCGGCCGACCGCGACCAGCACACGATCGGCCGGCAGCGTCCGTTCGGCGCCGTCGGCCGCCTGCACGCGCACCGCGCCGTGCTCCGCGAGCCCGAGCACCTTGTGGCCGAGCCACAGCCCGACGCCGAGCCGCGCGAGCGAATCGGCAACCGGCCTCGCGAGCTCGGCATCGTACGCAGGCAACACGCGCTCCGCCGCTTCGACGACGCTCACGTCGACCCCGAGCTTGCGATAGACGATCCCGAGTTCGAGCCCGATATACCCGGCCCCGACGACGACCAGCCGCTTCGGCAACGTCGCGGGCGACAGCGCCTCGGTGGACGACACGACATGCCCGCCGAACGGCATCGACGGCAGTTCGACCGGTTCGGAACCGGTCGCGAGCAACAGGTGTTCGCAACCGATCCGCGCCGTGTGGCCGCCGGCGATGACGTCGACCGTCTTGCCGTCGATCACGCGCGCGTCGCCGTGCAGCACGCGCACGCCGTTCTTCTTGAGCAGCGCGCCGACGCCGCGCGTCAGCCGGTCGACGATGCCGTCCTTCCACGCGACGCTTTGCGCGATGTCGATCTCGGGCGTGCGCACGCGGATCCCGAGCGCCGCTTCGCCGGCCTGGCCGCAGGCCTGTTCGAATGCGTCGGCCACGTGGATCAGCGCCTTCGACGGAATGCAGCCGATGTTCAGGCACGTGCCGCCGAGCCGGTCGCGCTCGACCAGCACGGTCGGAATGCCGAGCTGGCCGGCGCGGATCGCGGCGACGTAGCCGCCCGGGCCGCCGCCGATCACGAGCAGCGTGGTGTGTTCGTTTTTCATCGGCCTCACTCCACGAACAGCAGTGCCGGGCGTTCGAGCACCCCGCGCACGGCCTGGATGAATTCGGCCGCGTCCGCGCCGTCGACGACGCGATGGTCGAACGACGACGACAGGTTCATCATCTTGCGCGCGACGACCGCGCCGTCGCGGATCATCGGCCGCTCGACGATCCGGTTCACGCCGACGATGCCGACTTCGGGATGATTGATCACCGGCGTCGACACGATGCCGCCGAGCGCGCCGAGGCTCGAGATCGTGATCGTCGAGCCGCTCAACTCGTCGCGCTGCGCGCGGTTCGCGCGCACCGCATCGGCGAGCCGCGCGATTTCGGCGGAGATCGACCACACGTCACGCGCTTCCGCATGACGCAGCACGGGCACCGTGAGGCCGCCGTCCGTCTGCGTCGCGACGCCCATGTGCACCGCGCCGTAGCGTGTGACGACGCCCGCTTCGTCGTCGAAGCGCGCGTTGATCTGCGGGAAGTCGCGCAGCGCGATCACCATCGCGCGGATCAGCAGCGGCAGCGGCGTGAGCCGGCCGCGCGTGTCGCCGTAGCGGCGGTTCAGGTCCGCGCGCAACGATTCGAGCTCGGTGACGTCGATTTCCTCGACGTAGCTGAAGTGCGGAATGCGGCGCTTCGCTTCCTGCATCTTGCGCGCGATCGCACGCCGCAGGCCGATCACCGGCACGTCGGTTTCGTCGTTGCGTTCTTCGTAGCCGTGCGCTTGCGACGCACGCGCCGCACCGCCGCTCGTCTTCGCATACGCATCGAGGTCCGCGTGCAGGATCCGCCCGGCTTCACCCGTGCCGCGCACATAGCGCAACTCGATGCCCATGTCCCATGCGCGCTGACGCACGGCCGGCGACGCGAGCGGCCGTTCGCCCGGCGCGAGCGCCGCGCGCGGCTGCGCCGCAGGTTCGGCACGTTCCGCACGACGGGGCTCCGCGGGGGCGCGGTTCGCCGCACGATCCGGCGTCGCAGCGGCCGCAGGCGCTGCCGCCGGCACGTCGGCCACCGGCACCGACCTTGCCGCCGCTGTCGTTTGCACCGGCGCCGCTTCCGCCTTCGCCTTCGCATCCCGCACCGGCGCACCCTGCTTCAGATTGCCGTCGCCTTCGACCTCGAGGCGAATCAGCTCGCTGCCGACCGCCATCATCTCGCCGATCCGGCCGCCAAGTTCCAGCACCTTGCCCGACACCGGCGACGGAATCTCGACCGCCGCCTTGTCGGTCATCACGTCGGCGAGCGGCTGGTCTTCGTTGATCGTCTGTCCGACTTCCACATGCCAGGCCACCAGCTCGACCTCGGCGATCCCTTCGCCGATGTCCGGCATCTTGATGACATGAATCCCCATTTCACGCCTCCATCACGCGTCGCAACGCTTCGCCGACCCGGGCCGGGCCCGGAAAGTACGCCCATTCCTGCGCATGCGGATACGGCGTGTCCCAGCCCGTCGTGCGCTCGACCGGCGCCTCGAGGTGGTAGAAGCAATGTTCCTGAACCAGCGACACCAGTTCCGCGCCATAACCGCAGGTGCGCGTCGCCTCGTGCACCACGACGCAGCGCCCGGTCTTGCGCACCGACGCGACGACCGTGTCGAGGTCGAGCGGCCACAGCGTGCGCAGGTCGATCACCTCCGCGTCGATGCCCGTCTCCTCGGCCGCCGCGAGCGACACGTGCACCGTCGTGCCGTACGTCAGCACCGTCACGTCGTTGCCGGGCCGCACCACGGCGGCCGTATCGAGCGGCACCGTGTAGTAGCCCTCGGGCACCGCGCTCGCCGGATGCTTGAGCCACGACGTGACGGGCCGCTCGTGATGGCCGTCGAACGGCCCGTTGTACAGCCGTTTCGGCTCGAGGAAGATCACCGGATCGTCGTTCTCGATCGACGCGATCAGCAGCCCTTTCGCGTCGTACGGATTCGACGGCATCACCGTGCGCAGCCCGCACACCTGCGTGAACATCGCCTCCGGGCTCTGGCTGTGCGTCTGGCCGCCGTAGATGCCGCCGCCGCACGGCATCCGGATCGTCATCGGCGCGGTGAACTGGCCGGCCGAGCGATAGCGCAGCCGCGCGCCTTCCGACACGATCTGGTCGGATGCCGGGTAGAAATAGTCGGCGAACTGGATCTCGCACACCGGGCGCAGCCCGTATGCGCCCATCCCCACCGCCACGCCGACGATCCCGCCTTCCGAGATCGGCGCATCGAACACGCGCGACTTGCCGTATTTGTTCTGTAGTCCTTCGGTACAGCGGAACACGCCGCCGAAATAACCGACGTCCTGCCCGAACACGACCACGTCGCCGTCGCGCCCGAGCATCACGTCCATCGCGGAGCGCAGCGCCTGGATCATCGTCATCGGCTGCGTCGCCGTGCCTGTCTCGAGTTGCGCCATGGTCATGCTCCCAGTTCCTGGCGCTGACGGCGCAGATGCGCGGGCAGCTCCTTGTACACGTCGTCGAACATCGAGGCCGGCGACGGAATCCGGTCGTCGGCCAGCGACCCGTATTTCTCCGCTTCCTTCTGCGCGGCGATCACCTCGGCCTCGAGCTCGGCCGTCAGCGCGTCCTGCGCGCTGTCCGACCAGATGCCCTTGACGATCAGGTGGCGCTTGAAGCGGGCGATCGGATCGCCGAGCGGGAAATGGGACCAGTCGTCGCTCGGCCGGTACTTGGTCGGATCGTCCGACGTCGAATGCGCACCGGCGCGGTAGGTCACCCACTCGATCAGCGTCGGGCCGAGATTGCGGCGTGCGCGTTCGGCCGCCCAGCTCGACGCCGCGTAGATAGCGAGGAAGTCGTTGCCGTCGACGCGCAGCGACGCGATCCCGCAGCCGACGCCGCGCCCCGCGAACGTCGTGCCTTCGCCGCCCGCGATCGCCTGGAACGTCGAGATCGCCCACTGGTTGTTGACGACGTTCAGCACGACCGGCGCGCGGTACACGTGCGCGAACGTGAGCGCGGTGTGGAAGTCAGCTTCGGCCGTCGCGCCGTCGCCGATCCACGCGGACGCGATCTTCGTGTCGCCCTTGATCGCCGACGCCATCCCCCAGCCGACCGCCTGGATGAACTGCGTCGCGAGATTGCCGGAAATCGAGAAAAAGCCCGCGTCGCGATCCGAGTACATCACGGGGAGCTGGCGCCCTTTCAGCGGGTCGCCTTCGTTCGACATGAGCTGGCAGATCATCCGCTCGAGCGGCACGTCGCGCGCGATCAGGATGCTCTGCTGCCGGTAGGTCGGGAAGCACATGTCGCCGTCGCGCAGCGCCATCGCGTGCGCGGTGCCGATCGCCTCTTCGCCGAGGCTCAGCATGTAGAACGAGATTTTCTTCTGGCGCTGCGCGATCATCATGCGCGCGTCGAAAATGCGGGTCTTGAGCATCGCGCGCAGCCCGGCGATCAGGCGCGCATCGTCGAGGTCCGGCGCCCACGGGCCGAGGGCGTTGCCGTGGTCGTCGAGCACGCGCACGAGGCTGCGGGCGAGATTGGCGGTATCCGCCGGGGCAACGTCGATCGGCGGGCGGCGGACCGCGCCGGCCGGCGATAGATGCAGATAGGAAAAGTCCGTCTTGCAGCCCGGGCGCCCGGTAGGCTCCGGCACATGCAGACGCAATGGCTCTGACAGGCTCATCGTGTCGTCTCCACGCTCGATTGTGTCTCACGCTGATAGGCGCGCGCGGCCGGTTGCCGGCCTGCGCGCGGGCTGGCGCGCGGATAAGCACGCCAGCCTTGGAAATCTATGCAATGCCGCGCCGGCCGTCGATGACCAACCCGCTCGATCGCGGTGAGCATATTTGCCATGATAGGCGCGGGATGGCGGGATGGTATGCCTGTCGCGGCTGACGGTCGCGCGCGCTTGTGTCGGTTGCATGGTCATCGCATCCGACGCGATGCCGCAAAAACAAAAAACCCGCGAGCGTTCGATCTCTCGCGGGTTTTCGGGCCTTCATGGAATCGCGTGGAAGCGATCGTGGTGCCGGGGACCGGACTTGAACCGGCAAGCCTGTTAAGGCGGCGGATTTTCGTCACACTGCTTCTTTCGAAGCCGGTGTCGCGAGCGCGATGCCGTTCGTGCGCTGGACTATGCCTTCGCCGTCGCGCGCGGGCGTGACCGCTGCCCGTGCGCCTTAGGCGCCCCCCGTCTAGTCTCTACACCTTCCTCGCGGGAGCCGCGAGGCTTGGCTCGGCGTTGCCTCGATGCGCGCATCAGGGGTTTCGCCGAATTTGAAGGGTTCTGCACCGACCGTTTCCGGCCGGGCACTCAATCGTTTAAGTCCGCTATGTTTACCAATTTCATCACCCCGGCAAGAGGGCGGACGCGATTCTACCATTGCTTGCGCATACGTTCCCTTATTCGGACGACATGCATTGGGACGCGTCGTACGTGCGCGCGCCATCGCCGCTCGACGCACCATCGCATCGCACGCATTCATCCAGTGTAATCAGCGCCGATACGACACTGCCCGCGATTTCGTCCCGCGCCGCAACATCCGTCGATACAATCGAGTCCGCCTTGTCCGACGGTCGCAAACTGTCTGACGTTTGTATCGTGCCTGTTGCGAAACAAGCGTCGCGTACGTCATCGCGAAGTCACAAACGTTTTCGATAATCCCCCTGCCGAAAACGTTTACATCGCGCTACTTCATGACCTCGACCATCAAGGACGTCGCTGCCCTCGCGGGCTTCTCGATCGCCACTGTCTCGCGCGCGATCAACGCACCGCATACCGTCAGCCCCGCCACGCTGCAGACGATCCGCACCGCGATCGACACGCTGCAGTTCCGCCCGAGCCCGCTCGGCCGGCAACTACGCGGTGAACGCACGCGGCTCGTCGGCGTCGTCGTGCCGACGCTGTCGAACCCCGTGTTCGCCGACTGCCTGCAAGGTATCGACGAGCTCGCGACGGCGGCCGGCTTCAAGCTGATCCTGATGACGACCGAGTACGACGCGGCACGCGAGCGTCACGCGATCGAGACGCTGCGCGAGCAGCGCGTCGAAGGGCTGATCCTCACCGTCGCCGACGCGGACACGCACCCGCTGCTCGACATGCTCGACCGCGACGGCCCGCATTACGTGCTGATGCACAACGACACGCAGCGCCGCCCGTCGGTATCGGTCGACAACCGCAGCGCCGCCTATGACGGCGTGCGGCTGCTGACCGCGCGCGGTCACCGCCGCGTGCTGATGCTGGCCGGTTCGCTCGCCGCGTCGGATCGCGCGCGCCAGCGCCATCTCGGCTATGCGCAGGCACTCGAGGAAAGCGGCGTCGCCACGCTGCCGCCGGTCGAAGTCGACTTCAACGCGCCCGAGCTGCCCGACGCGGTGCTCGCGCATTTGACCTCGCGCGCCACGCGTCCGACCGCCCTCTTCTGCAGCAACGACCTGCTCGCGATGGTCGTGATGCGCGGCCTGCGCCGCGCGGGCTTCTCGATCCCGGACGAC
Source organism: Burkholderia sp. LFS061 (assembly GCF_047978125.1). Taxonomy (NCBI): domain Bacteria; kingdom Pseudomonadati; phylum Pseudomonadota; class Betaproteobacteria; order Burkholderiales; family Burkholderiaceae; genus Burkholderia; species Burkholderia sp. LFS061. The sequence goes on from NZ_JBFPFS010000027.1 coordinate 81,473, forward strand.
CTGTCGGTGCTCGGCTTCGACGGAATCGCGATCGGCGAACTGCTCGCGCCGCCGCTCGCGAGCGTCGCGACACCGAACCGCGACATCGGCCGCCACGCGTGGCGGCGTCTCGTCGAATGCATCGGCGGCGCGACGATCGAACGCAAGTCGCTGATCCTGCCGCACGCGGTACGCGACGGCGCGACGGTCGCACCGCCCGCCACCGACCTGCAATTGCGCAAGGCCTGAACGCACCGGCGTGCCACCACGCACGCCGACCACCACATCACCCCAGCGCCACACACTCGCCCGGAGACCCACCGTGTCCTTTCGCCTGACCTCGCTGCTGCGCGCACTCGCCGCGCCGCTCGCCTACGCCGCGCTTTTCGCCGGCGCACCCGCCGCCCATGCCGACGAAACGGCGATCTGCTACAACTGCCCGCCCGAATGGGCCGACTGGGCCGCGCAGATCGCGGCGATCAAGCAGAAGACCGGCATTCGCGTGCCGTTCGACAACAAGAACTCGGGCCAGTCGATCGCGCAGCTGATCGCCGAACAGAAGAGCCCGGTCGCCGACGTCGTCTACCTCGGCGTGTCGTCGGCATTCCAGGCGAAGGACAAGGGCGTGATCGCCCCGTACAAGCCCGCGCACTGGAACGACATTCCCGCGAACCTGAAGGATCCGCAAGGCTACTGGTTCGCGATCCACTCAGGCACGCTCGGCTTCTTCGTGAACAAGGACGCGCTCGACGGCAAGCCGGTGCCGCGCTCGTGGGCCGATCTGCTGAAGCCCGAATACAAGGGCATGGTCGGTTATCTCGATCCGTCCAGCGCATTCGTCGGCTACGCGGGTGCGGTGGCCGTCAACCAGGCGCTCGGCGGCAGCGTCGACAACTTCAAGCCGGCGCTCGACTGGTTCCGCAAGCTGAAGGCGAACGCGCCGATCGTGCCGAAGCAGACCGCGTATGCGCGCGTGCTGTCCGGCGAGATTCCGATCCTGCTCGACTATGACTTCGACGCGTATCGCGCGAAATACAAGGACAACGCAAACGTCGAGTTCGTGATTCCGAAGGAAGGCACGATCGCGGTGCCGTATGTGATGAGCCTCGTGAAGGGCGCGCCGCACGATGCGAACGGCAGGAAGGTGCTCGACTTCGTGCTGTCGGACGAGGGCCAGAAGCTGTGGGCCAACGCCTACCTGCGCCCGGTGCGCGCGCAGGCGCTCGGCGCCGATGTCGCCGCGAAGTTCCTGCCGGCGAGCGAGTACGCACGTGCGAAGCCGGTCGACTTCGGGAAGATGGCGGCCGGTCAGCAGGCGTTCGGCCAGCAGTACCTGCAGGTGATGCAGTAAGCAGCAGGACGCAACCGATGCTCGATCTGACTTTCCCGCTGCGCTGGCGCGTCGCGCTCGTCGCGCCGGCACTCGCGATGTTCGCCGCGTTCTGGCTGCTGCCGATGGCGGCGCTCGTGCAGGTGTCCGCCGACGGCGCGTTTTTCTCTCAGTACGCGGCGCTGCTCGGCAATGCACGCTACATGAAGAGCCTCGGCGAGACCGTCGCGCTGTCCGCGGGCGTCACGCTCGCGACGCTCGCGCTGTCGACGATCTCCGGCCTGCTGCTCGCGCGCCGCGAATTCGCCGGCAAGCGCGTGCTGCTCGCGCTGCTCACGTTCCCGCTCGCGTTCCCGGGCGTCGTCGTCGGCTTCATGGTGATCATGCTCGCCGGGCGCCAGGGTCTGATCGGCATGCTGTCCGCGAAGCTCACGGGCGACAAGTGGGTGTTCGCGTATTCGGTCGCGGGCCTGTTCGTCGGCTACCTGTACTTCTCGATTCCGCGCGTGATCGTCACCGTGATCGCGGCCGCGTCGAAGCTCGACGCGTCGCTCGAGGAAGCCGCCCGCTCGCTCGGCGCGTCGCCGTGGCGCATCTTCGTCGACATCGTGCTGCCCGCGCTCGCGCCGGGCCTGATCGCGGCCGGCGCGATCTGCTTCGCGACCGCGATGGGCGCATTCGGTACCGCGTTCACGCTGGCCACCGACCTGAACGTGCTGCCGATGACGATCTATACCGAGTTCACGCTGAACGCGAACATCGCGACGGCGGCCGGCCTGTCGATCGTGCTCGGCATCGTCACCTGGGCCGTGCTCGCGCTCGCGCGCCGCTTCACCGGCCATACCGCCGCCGCCGCGGCCTGAGGATTTCTGCATGCAATCGCTTTCCGGCTCTTCCGCGCCGTCGCCGGCGCCCGCTTCCGCTTCCGCGCAGGCGAACGGTGTTGCGCGGCGCGCGCCGCGCGTCACGGGCGTGCGTGCCATCGCCGCGCTGCAATGGGGTGTCACGCTGCTGCTGTGCGCGTTCCTGATCGTGCCCGTCGTGATGTCGGTGCTCGCAGGGCTGACCGTCAACTATTTCCGCGGACTGTCGAGCGGCCTCACGCTGCGCTGGCTCGAACAGGTGTGGCAGCAGTATCACGGCTCGGTCGCGCTGTCTCTATACGTCGCGTTCGCGACGCTCGCGATCGTGCTCGCGGTCGGCGTGCCGGCCGGCTATGCGCTCGCGCGCAGCAAGAGCCGCGTCGCGCGCGCAATCGAGGAGGCGCTCGTGCTGCCGGTCGCGCTGCCGGGCCTCGCGTCGGCGCTCGCGCTGCTGGTCGTGTACGGCGGCTTCACCGCGTTCCGGATGAGCCTGTGGTTCATCGTCGTCGGCCACGTCGTGTTCACGCTGCCGTTCATGGTGCGCGCGGTCGCGGCCGTCGCGGCAGGCGCCGACCTGCGCACGCTCGAGGAAGGCGCGGCCAGCCTCGGTGCGTCGTTCGTCACGCGCTTCGTCACGATCGTGCTGCCGAACCTGCGCCCCGGCATCGTCGCGGGCGCGCTCGCGGTGCTCACGCTGTCGATCGGCGAATTCAACCTCACGTGGATGCTGCATACGCCCGACACCAAGACGCTGCCCGTCGGGCTCGCCGATACCTATGCGTCGCTGCGCCTCGAAGTCGGCAGCGCATACACGATCCTGTTCCTGCTGATGACGCTGCCGCTCCTCGTCGCGATGCAATGGCTCGGCGTCGATCCGTCCGGCACGCGTGCACTCAAGCGCCGCCCGCGCTGACCCGCTGACCCGCCGACCTTTTCGCTGACATGAAACTCGATTCCACTCCCATCACCCTGACCGGCTGCGCGAAGACGTTCCGCGGCACGCGCGTGCTCGAACCGCTCGACCTGTCGATCGGCGCGGGCGAAACGCTCGTGCTGCTCGGGCCGTCCGGCTGCGGCAAGACGACGACGCTGCGCCTGATCGCGGGCCTCGACACGCCGGACGCCGGCGGCACGATCGCGTTCGGCAACGACGACGTGACCGCACTGCCGATCGAGCGCCGGCAGGTCGGCATGGTGTTCCAGAACTACGCGCTGTTTCCGAACCTGACGGTACGCGGCAACGTCGGCTACGGGCTCAAGATTCGCAAGACCGAACCGCGCGCGCTGCGCGAGCGCGTCGACGAACTGCTCGCGATGATGCGGCTCGACGCGCACGCGGACAAGCCGATCGATCAACTGTCGGGCGGCCAGCGCCAGCGCGTCGCGCTGGCGCGCGCGCTCGCGGTGCGGCCGCGCGTGCTGCTGCTCGACGAACCGCTGACGGCACTCGACGCGAAACTGCGCGACGTGCTGCGTCGCGAGATGAATGCGCTGCTGCGCGAGCTCGGCGTGACGACGGTCTACGTGACGCACGACCAGGCCGAAGCGATGGAGCTCGGCGACCGCATCGTCGTGATGGGCGCGGGTCGCATCGAACAGATCGGCACGCCGCGCGACATCTACTACCGGCCGGCCAACCGCACGGTCGCGCAGTTCATCGGTACGCTGAACCGGCTTGGCGGACAATGGCGCGATGGCGCGCTCGTGACGACGGGCGGCGCGATCGTCACGCCGCATGCGTCCGACGAGTGGTTCTTCCGCCCCGAGGATGCGCAGCTCGCCGATCCCGCGCATGCGCCGTTGCGCGGCACGGTCGGTGCGTGCGCGTTTCTCGGCGAGCGCACACGGCTCACGATCGAGCACGCGGCGCCCGACGCGCTCGTGATCGACGTGCCGGGCCGCATCGCGCTCGCGCACGGCACGGCGGTCGGCATTACGATTGCACCGGAAGGACTGATCGCGCTCGGCGCGTAATGCGCTTCGAATGCACCACGCATGCACGCCCCACCGCGGCGCATGACGCCGCACCCACAATAACCAGACGATTCCGAGAACCGACGATGCTGCTAGCTCAAATCAGCGATCTCCACATCAAGCGGCCAGGCCAGCTCGCGTACCGGCGCGTCGACACGGCGGCCGCGCTCGCGCGCTGCATCGCGAGGCTGAACGCGCTCGTGCCGCGCCCCGACGCCGTGCTCGTCACCGGCGACCTGACCGATTTCGGCCACGACGACGAATACGCCAACCTGCGCGACCTGCTCGCGCCGCTCGAGATTCCGTACTACCTGATGATCGGCAATCACGACGACCGCGCCGGGCTGCGTCGCGCGTTCGCCGATCGCGCCGAACTGCAGGACGGCGAATTCGTGCAGTACGCGCTCGACGTCGGCGCGGTGCGCGTGCTCGCGCTCGATTCGCAGGTGCCCGGCGCGAGCCACGGCGACCTGTGCGAGGCACGGCTCGCATGGCTCGCCGCGCAGCTCGACGCCGCGCGCGATCGCCCGGTGATCGTCGCGCTGCATCACCCGCCGTTCGTATCGGGGATCGGCCATATGGACGCGCTGCGCCTCGCGCCCGCCGCCGCCGCGAAACTCGACGCGCTGCTGCGCGGTTATCCGAACGTCGAGCGCGTGCTGTGCGGCCACGTGCACCGTACGATGTTCACGCGTTTCGGCGGCACGCTCGCGTCGGCCGTGCCGGCGCCCGCGCACCAGGTCGCGTTCGACCTGCGGGCCGATGCGCCGTCCGCGTTCCGGCTCGAACCGCCGGCGTTCGCGGTGCATCGTCATGCGCCGGATACGGGGATGACGTCGCACCACGTGTATGTGGACGAAGGCGCCGGGCCTTACCCGTTCTATGAGCCGACGGGGGAGCTGGTCGACTGAACGCGTGAAGAACGTGCGATGACGAGCGGCCGGTCATGCCACTTGTATCGGTCGTGCCGGTTCGCCGCGCCCGGCAGGATTCACGGTGCTCCGGTATGATCGGCAGCCTCGGCCGGCGCCCGGCCCGCCTGCGCACCCGACGCGTGCGCCGCGCGCCGCGCCGCCCAACTTCGCCCGCGCAGCCATGTCCACCGCCTCCACCGACCGTCCGACCGACGCCGCCTCGCCCCACTACTCGCGCAGCCTGCTGTTGCTGCTCGCGACGATCGCGGGCGTGTCCGTCGCGAACATCTACTACAACCAGCCGCTGCTCGACAGCTTCCGCTCGGCCTTTCCCGACGGCGCGTCGTGGATCGGCGCGGTGCCGACCGCGACCCAGCTCGGCTATGCGGCCGGGATGTTCCTGCTCGCGCCGCTCGGCGACCGTTTCGATCGCCGCGGGCTGATCCTGATGCAGATCGCCGGCCTGTCGATCGCGCTGATCGTGGCGGCCGCCGCGCCGTCGCTGGCCGTGCTCGCCGTCGCGAGCCTCGCGATCGGCGTGCTCGCGACCATCGCGCAACAGGCCGTGCCGTTCGCGGCCGAGATCGCGCCGCCCGCCGAACGCGGGCACGCGGTCGGCACCGTGATGAGCGGCCTGCTGCTCGGCATCCTGCTCGCGCGCACGGCCGCCGGCTTCGTCGCCGAATATTTCGGCTGGCGCGCGGTGTTCGCCGCGTCGGTCGCGGCGCTCGTCGCGCTGGCCGCCGTGATCGTGCTGCGGCTGCCGCGCAGCTCGCCGACGTCGACGCTGCCGTACGGCAAGCTGCTCGGCTCGATGTGGCATCTGGCGGTCGAACTGCGCGGGCTGCGCGAGGCGTCGCTGACGGGCGCCGCGCTGTTCGCGGCGTTCAGCGCGTTCTGGCCCGTGCTCACGCTATTGCTCGCCGGCGCGCCGTTCCATCTCGGCCCGCAGGCAGCCGGCCTGTTCGGGATCGTCGGCGCGGCAGGCGCGCTTGCTGCGCCCTACGCGGGCCGCTTCGCGGACACGCGCGGCCCGCGCACGATCATCTCGCTCGCGATCGCGCTGCTCGCGCTGTCGTTCGTGATCTTCGCGCTGTCGGGCTCGAGCCTCGTCGGGCTCGTGATCGGCGTGATCGTGCTGGATGTCGGCGTGCAGGCCGCGCAGATCTCGAACCAGTCGCGCATCTATGCGCTGAAGCCCGAGGCGCGCAGCCGCGTCAACACGGTGTTCATGGTGTGCTATTTCATCGGCGGCGCGCTCGGCTCGTCGGCCGGCGTCGCCGCATGGCACGCGTTCGGCTGGACCGGCATGTGTGCAGCCGGGCTGCTGTTCACCGCGCTCGCGGGCTGGTCCCACCATCGCGGCGGCCGGCGCGCCTGAGCGCGACCGGCGGCGCCGGCATCACGCGTCGGCGCGCGGCGCGGCCGGTTCGCCCGCGGGCGGCGGTGCGAACGCCTGCGCCGGATCCATGACCACCGCCGGATCCATCACGGCTGCCGGCGTCGGTACCGCCAGCGGGACGGCGGAAGGCGCCAGGATGGGCGCCGCTTCCGGCAGCGCGATCTGATCGGGTGCGGACGCAACGTCCGCGGTCGACGCGGCCGCCACGACCGGCGACCCGACAGCCGCCGCGCGTGCCGCGGGCCGGCGCGCCGGATCGAACACGAACGACAGCCCGACGCTGCCGAGGATCGCGACCGTCGCGACCACGGTCGCCATCGTCACCGGTTCGCCAAGCAGCAGCGCACCGAGCGCGACCGCAACGATCGGGTTCACGTACATGCAGCTGCTCGCGATGATCGGGCTCGTATGGCGGATCAGGTAGCCGTACGCGACATACGCGGCCATCGTGCAGAACACCATCAGGTACAGAAACGCGAACACCGGCCCGACGGCCAGCTGCTCGACGCGTTCGCCGAGCAGCCAGGCGACGAGCGTCGACATCAGCCCGCCGAGGCCGATCTGCAGCGACGTGGACAAAAACAGGTCGGACGGCAGCTTGAGCCGCGTCGCGAGATGCGCGCCGCCCGCCCAGAACAGCGCGCCGGCCAGCACGCAGATCGTGCCGAGCGCCGAGTTCGCGGCCGCTGCGCCGCCCGAATTCAGCACGACGATGCCGACCATCCCGAGCGCGACGGCCGCCCACTCGCCCTTCGTCACCGGCCGCCCGGCCACCGCCGCGATCACGGTCGCGAACAGCGGCACCGTGGCCACCATCACCGCGGCCGAGCCGCTGCTGACCGTGCGCATCCCGAGCGCGATCGTGCCCGACGACAGCGCGACGAGCATCGTGCCGACGATCGCCGAGTTGCGGATCTCCAGCAGCGTCGGCCATTCGGGCTTGCGCCGCAGCGCGAAGATGAACAGGCCGATCCCGCCGAGCAGGTTGCGCAATCCCGACAGCAGCAGCGGCGGAAACGACTGCAGCGCGAAATGCAGGCCGCTGTAGGTCGAACCCCAGACGAAATAGATGAACACGAGCGCCAGCGCGACGCGGCCGCCGCGGCTTTGCGGCAGGCGGACCCGGAACGAAAGGCGGGAGAAGAAATCGAGGAGACGGTCGAGCGGGGTCATCGTGCAACCCGCCCGCACATCGCACCGCGTGCTCCGCTGAAAGACGCCGGCAATGCCGGCAAACGGTCCTGGCGGGACCGGGAAGGCAGAGCAAACATGCGGAACGACATGGCAGTGCGAACGGCGACGAAAGAGAACCGGCAAGCGGCGGCAAAGGGGAAAAAAACGCGCGCAACCGTTTCGGCTGCGCACGCTCGGGATTATGGCATCAAGGATTCGAAAGCATCGTCAGACCTGTCTGAAAGGATAAGGACTGACGTTTCGGCGCGACATTTCCCGGCCGGCGGGCCGGTGAAATCCGGGGCCGGATGTGCGATGCGCGCACATTGCCGGCGTCGGCGCCGGTTCCACACGCAATTCATAGCAATCCGTAACGGTCGAACCAGACATCGGCCGAACAGCCAATCATGCGCGCCGGCCTTCGATTCACGCTTATCGTGACGGTCGGCATACCCTCCTCGTGCCGTCCGCAGCCTCCGTTCGAAACCCGCACCATCCATATAAAATTTTGTATAATTCGACCATTCTTCCGCCGAAGCCGGTCGTGTTCGTCGGCAGCGCGCTCGACGATCTTCGCGGCTTTCCGCTGCCTGCGCGGCGTGATGCCGGCCACCAGATCGACCAGGTGCAGCGCGGCCTCGCGCCCGACGACTGGAAGCCGATGCGCACCGTCGGCGTCGGCGTGCGGGAAATTCGCCTGCGCGATGCGAGCGGCGCGTTCCGGATCGTCTATGTCGCGACCTTCGCCGATGCCGTCTACGTGCTGCACTGTTTCCGGAAGCAATCGGCACGCACGAACAAAACCGATATCGACCTGGCCGCCCGGCGTTATCGCACGCTGATGATGGAGTCGAAACGATGACCAATGAACGTTACACGAACGTCTGGGACGCAATCGAGGGGCAGCCGGCCGAGGCCGAGAACATGAAGCTGCGCTCCGAACTGATGATCGCGCTCAAGCAGCGCATCGCGCAGCTCGAACTCAGTCAGGCCCAGGCTGCGCAACGGCTGGGCGTCACGCAGCCGCGCGTCTCCGACCTGCTGCGCGGCAAGATCAACCTGTTCGGGCTCGATGCGCTCGTAAACATGGCCGCGGCAGTCGGCCTGCGCGTCGATCTCCAGGTGCGCGAATCCGCATGACGCGACGCATGGCGCATGATGCGCGATACAGCGCGGCACGCGCATGCACGGCGATGGCCGGCCATGCGCCGCTCACGATCCGCCGAACCAGTTGTATCCCTGATCGACCCAGTAGCCGCCCGGAAACGTATCGGTCACGAAGATTTCCATGATGTGCTTCGGGTTCTTGTAGCCGAGCTTGGTCGGCATCCGCAGCTTCATCGGAAAACCGAATTCCGGCGGCAGCCGGCGGCCGTCGTAGTCGAACGCGAGCAGCGTCTGCGGATGCAGCGCGGTCGGCATGTCGATGCTCTCGTAGTAATCGTCCGCGCACTTGAAGCCGACGTATTTCGCGCGCGTGTCGGCGCCGGCGCGCGCAAGGAACGCGCCGAACGGCGTGCCGCCCCAGCGGCCGATCGCGCTCCACCCTTCCACGCAGATATGCCGCGTGATCTGCTCCGCGTGCGGCAGTGCATACAGCTCGTCGAGCGTCCACACGCGCTTGCCCGTCACGCGGCCGGACAGCACGAGTCGATACGTCGACGCATCGACGTGCGGCACGTCGTCGATCCCGTAGTACGCGTTGAACGGGAACGGCCGCGTGATGTCGGCTTCGGTGTAGGTCGGCGCGAGCCGTTCGCCGCTGAACAGCCAGGCCTGCACGCGATCGTTCATGCGCGACACTTTCTCGAGGAACGTGTTGACCGATGCATCGTCCTGCAGCGTGCAGCCGGTCAGCATCGTCAGCCCGCCGAGCGTCAGCACGCGCCGGTTGAAGAGCCGCCGCGACGGCATCTCGAGCTCGCGGCGCACGTCGAGTTCGAGCGACTTCCGGTCGAGGGTCCAGCGCGGCTGGCCGCGCCTGTTTTCGGATTCCGACATGATGATTTCCTTCGCCCGCGGCTCGCGGGTCAGCGGCCGCGCAGCATCGCGAGCAACGAGCGCGGCACCAGCAGCGCCATCGCGACGTGTACGACAAAAAATGCGACGAGCAGCGACATCGCCCAGAAATGCACGACGCGCGCGTTGTCGTAACCGCCGAACAGCTCGCGCAGCAGCGGAAACTGCACGGATTTCCAGATCGCGAGCCCCGACAGCACCAGCACGACGAGATCGACGATCGCGGTCAGGTACGCCGCGCGCTGCACCGAGTTGTAGACGCTCAGGTCGGCGTGCGACAGCCGCCCGCCGAGCGCGGCGCGTACGTCGCGCCACACGGACGCCGGCGTGACGGGCAGCATCTTGCGCACAAGGCGCCCGGTCGCAAGCGACATCGCGAGGTAGAACAGCCCGTTGCCGACGAGCAGCCACATCGCCGCGAAATGCCATTGCAGCGCACCGCCGAGCCAGCCGCCGATCGTGATGCCGTGAGGAAACGTGAACGGCGGATAGATCGGCGACGCGTCGTAGATGCGCCAGCCGGACAGCGCCATCAGCACGGCCGCGAGCGCGTTGAGCCAGTGGCTCGCGCGCACCCACAGCGGATGGATCGGACGTGCGGGCGGCATGGCGGCCGCGCGCGCGGTGGCGGGAACAGTTTGCATGATGAAAACTCCCGGAATGAGGCGACGGAGCGCGAGACGGGGCCGGAGACCGGCCACGCAACGCATGCGCTGACGCGCGGCGTGGCGCGTGTCCCGCGTGCCGTCCCGGCACGCAGCGGCGACACGCGCGTCGGCCGCGCTCCGTCCGTTTCCGTCAGTTCGACGGGGCCATCTTGTCGTCCGACTTCGGCTTGCCCATCGAGTCGTGCGACATCGCGTCCTTCTTCATCGCGTGCTTCTTCATGGCGCCCTTCTTCATCGCGCCGTCCTTCGCCATCGCGTCGTGGCCCATCGCGTCCTTCGACATCGACGAACCTTCCTTCGACATCGCGTCGTTCTGCGCATACGCACCCGTTGCGACCATGGCGAAACCGGCGACGCAGGCTGCGATCAGTACTTTTTTCATGACATCTCTCCGAAACATGGGTTTGAGGAGCCGAATAGACGGACGACGTCACGGGAAATGACAGCCGATCTGAAAATATTTTTTGTGCCGGCCGGACAGCCCGCCATGCTGCACCGCTCATCCGCCGCCGACCGGGCTGCCGGACCGGACTCCAACCGAGCGTGTTGCGGCGCACCCGCCTGCCATGCAGCCCGTCATAGCGCGACCGCACCGGGATAATCACTGTACGCCCGGTTGAAACCGCCGCAAAGCCGGTGTATCGTGTGCCCTTGCTAACGCGGGGGTCCTGCAATGCGTTCGGTCAAACAACCGGCATTGCGGGTGAGAAATACCCTTTGAACCTGATCTGGATAATGCCAGCGCAGGGAAGCGTACGGATTCCGCCGCCATCCTTCTGACGAAATCCGCCGCCTCACCAAGCCTCGTCTCCTGCTTAGCTCGAGCCCCACATTCGTCAAGGGCTCCGGGCAAGCGCCGAAGCGCCTGTCCGGCGCTCACACAGGAGATTGCATGAACGCCAATCCGAAGTTTCTGTCCGCCGACGCCCACGTCGATGCCGCTGCCGTCGCGCCGCTGCCGAATTCGCGGAAAGTCTATGTGACCGGCTCGCAGCCCGACATCCGCGTGCCGATGCGCGAAATCACGCAGGCCGACACGCCGACCGGCTTCGGCGGCGAAAAGAATCCGCCGATCTACGTGTACGACACGTCGGGCCCCTACACCGATCCGGAAGCCAAGATCGACATCCGCGCGGGCCTGCCCGCGCTGCGCCAGCGCTGGATCGAAGCGCGCGGCGACACCGAAGTGCTCCCCGGCCTGTCGAGCCGATACGGCCTCGAGCGCGCGGCCGATCCGGCCACCGCCGACCTGCGTTTCCCGGGTCTGCACCGCAACCCGCGCCGCGCGCAGGCCGGCAAGAACGTCACGCAGATGCACTACGCGCGTCAGGGCATCATCACGCCGGAAATGGAATACATCGCGATCCGCGAGAACCAGCGTCGCGCCGAATACATCGAGAGCCTGAAGTCGAGCGGCCCGAACGGCGCGAAGCTCGCCGCGATGATGGGGCGCCAGCATCCGGGCCAGGCGTTCGGCGCTGCCGCATTCGGCGCGAATGCGCTGGCCGAGATCACGCCCGAATTCGTGCGCGACGAAATCGCGCGCGGCCGCGCGATCATCCCCGCGAACATCAACCATCCGGAATCGGAGCCGATGATCATCGGCCGCAACTTCCTCGTGAAGATCAACGCGAACATCGGCAACTCGGCCGTCACGTCGTCGATCGGCGAGGAAGTCGACAAGATGACGTGGGCGATCCGCTGGGGCGGCGACACGGTGATGGACCTGTCGACCGGCAAGCACATCCATGAAACGCGCGAGTGGATCATCCGCAACAGCCCGGTGCCGATCGGCACGGTGCCGATCTACCAGGCACTCGAAAAGGTCAACGGCAAGGCCGAGGACCTGACCTGGGAAATCTTCCGCGACACGCTGATCGAACAGGCCGAGCAAGGCGTCGACTACTTCACGATCCACGCGGGCGTGCGCCTGCAGTACGTGCCGCTCACCGCGAACCGGATGACCGGCATCGTGTCGCGCGGCGGCTCGATCATGGCGAAGTGGTGCCTCGCGCATCACAAGGAAAGCTTCCTGTACGAACACTTCGAAGAGATCTGCGAGATCATGAAGGCGTACGACGTGAGCTTCTCGCTCGGCGACGGCCTGCGTCCCGGCTCGATCTACGATGCGAACGACGAAGCGCAGCTCGGCGAACTGAAGACGCTCGGCGAACTCACGCAGATCGCGTGGAAGCACGACGTGCAGGTGATGATCGAAGGCCCCGGCCACGTGCCGATGCAGTTGATCAAGGAGAACATGGATCTCCAGCTCGACTGGTGCAAGGAAGCGCCGTTCTATACGCTCGGGCCGCTCACCACCGACATCGCGCCGGGCTACGACCACATCACGTCGGGCATCGGCGCCGCGATGATCGGCTGGTTCGGCACCGCGATGCTGTGCTACGTGACGCCGAAGGAGCACCTCGGCCTGCCGAACAAGGACGACGTGAAGGAAGGGATCATCACGTACAAGCTCGCCGCGCACGCCGCCGACCTCGCCAAGGGTCACCCGGGCGCGCAGGTGCGCGACAACGCGCTGTCGAAGGCGCGCTTCGAGTTCCGCTGGGAAGACCAGTTCAACATCGGTCTCGATCCGGACAAGGCGCGCGAATTCCACGACGAAACGCTGCCGAAGGATTCGGCGAAGGTCGCGCACTTCTGCTCGATGTGCGGCCCGCACTTCTGCTCGATGAAGATCACGCAGGACGTGCGTGAATTCGCGGCGCAGCAGGGCGTGTCGGAAACCGAAGCGCTGAAGAAGGGGATGGAAGTGAAGGCGGTCGAGTTCGTCAAGACCGGCGCCGAGATCTATCACCGTCAATAAGCGAACGAGCGAACGCGCGATCCGCACCGGAAACGCGTCGCGATGCGCGAAGCCCGCTTTCGAGCGGGCTTTTTTACGCATGGCGCGTGCCCTGCGCATGTCGCATGCCTGCCGGCGCACGGGGAAACAAATGATTACGAAACCGCGCGAGGCTTAACAAGTCCTTACAGCAGCGGCGCGGGACGGCGCGTAGATTGGAAACATGCGTGGCCGCCCGCCGGTCGCGCGTCCTCCGTTCACAACCACAGGACAACGATCATGAAATCGATTCGGCGTATTGGGGTATGCGCGCTCCTCGTCGCAACGGTGACAAGCCTGTCGGCCTGCGATTCGATGACGAGACGCCAGCGCGACACGGCAATCGGTGCGGGTGTCGGCGGCGTCGCCGGCGCGGCGATCGGCGGCAACGCGCTGTCGACGCTGGGCGGCGCGGCGGCTGGCGGCATCATCGGCAACCAGATCGGCAAGTAAAACGGCTAGACGCGGTCTGCCAGACGCGGCGCAACATTTCAATCAGACGGCGTTTCCGCAGTGCGGAAGCGCCGTTTTCGCATGTGGCGCCGCAACACGGGCAGCAGCGGTCCGGAAATGATCCGTTACCGTTTTGCACACCGTGTCATCGGCGCGCGGCCTAAGCTTAAGCATCTGCCGATTGCCGGCTCCGCCGGAGAGACATCATGAACAGGACCCTCGTCGCCGCGGCGCTCGCCTGCACGACGCTCGCCGGCTGCTACTACCCGTACGGCTATTATCCTGGCGGCTATTACACGGCGGCACCGGTGCAGCCGGCGCCCGTGTACGTCGATCCGGGCCCCGCCTACTACTATCCGGCGCCTGCGTACGCGCCCGCTTACGGCCCCGCGTGGGGCGGCTATTGGGGACCGGCGGTGTCGCTCAATTTCGGCTTCGGCGGACGCGGCGGCGGCTGGCGCCATCACTGATCGGCAATACCGCCGGCAGCCGACCCTCCGCCCGCAACCGGCGGCATTCCCGTTTCTTGCCATTTCATCGAATCGTGAAACGACGGCGCGGTAACGCGGTGTAAGATCCTCCGCATCCCGTCCCTCTCCCTCTCGATCGATGTCGCCCAAGAACGCCATTCTGCTGACCGTGCTCGCTGCCCTGTGGGGCGCGTCGTTCCTGTTCATCCGGATCGGCGTGATCGATTTCGGCGTCGCGCCGCTGATGGCGCTGCGCGTGGGCATCGGTGCGCTGTTTCTCACCGGCTTTGCGCTAACGCGCTTCAAACCCGCCGATCTCGGCGCGCGGCTGCGCCGTCACGCATGGCCATTGTTCGTCGTCGGCGCGCTGAACTCGGGCATACCGTTCTGCCTGTTCGCGTTCGCCGAACTGACGCTGTCGGCCGGCCTGACGTCAGTGATCAACGCGACGACGCCGCTGTGGGGCGCGCTCGTAGCCTACCTGTGGCTGAAGGACAAACTGTCGCTGCCGCGCGCGCTCGGCCTCGTGATCGGTTTTGCCGGCGTGATCACGCTCGTGTGGAACCAGATCGCGAATGCGCACGGCGACACGGGCGCCGGCACAACGGCGCTTGCCGCCGCCGCGGCGCTCGGCGCGACGCTGCTGTACGGCATCGCGGCCAATTACACGAAGCGCAAGCTCAGCGGCGTCGATCCGCTCGTCAACGCGACCGGCAGCATGATCGGCTCGACCGTCCTGCTGCTGCCGTTCGCGATCGCCACCTGGCCGGCCGCGTCGGTCGGCGCGCACGCATGGGGCGCCGTGCTCGGCCTCGGCATCGCATGCACGGGCATCGCGTATTTCATCTTCTTCTACCTGATCGCGCATGTCGGCCCCGCCCGCGCGATTACCGTGACGTTCGTGATCCCGGTATTCGGCCTGCTGTGGGGCGCGCTGTTCCTCGACGAACACGTGTCGGCCGTGATGATCGAAGGCTGCGCGATCGTGCTCGTCGGCACCGCGCTCGCGACCGGCGTGATCAAGCGGATTCCCGGTCTGGGGCCGCGTAGCGGCGAAGCGACCTGAGAATCAAGGCGCATGCGCTGCCGGCCGTCGTGCGGTGACCGCCGACGGCCGAGCGCAACCGGTTCCCCCGGCGCGTCGGCATTCATCCGACGACGACGCCCGCCCGCGCGCGGGGCTGTCCGCCGCGGGTTTTCCCGCGCCACCACGCACGCCATGCGGCCACGACGCACGGTCATGCCGTCGCCCCATGCCACCGGATTGTCATGTGCTTGCGCGGCGCCCTTCGCTTCGTGGCGGTGATGCACTGCGCGCACTCGGGCGGCGCCGGTCATCGCTGCGCGCCGGCCATGGCCGCGGCCGCGTACCGCGTGCGTGTGGAGTTTCCCTGATACGCTCGGCGCCGCATTCCCGTTACACTCGGAACACTCATCCGCAGAAGGCGGTCACGATGCCCCACGTTCTTTCGCGTCCGCCCGCGCATGCGACTGCTTCAGTGTGGCAACGCACTGCCGCCCCGCCGCTCGCCCCTGGGCACCGTTGACATGAAGCCCGCCCACGACCTATCGCTCGATTCCCTGCTCGAACGCCTCACGCTGACGCCCGGCGGCTGGCTCGCCACCTATCGCACCACGACGCTGCGCAGCGTATTCCAGCCCGTGCTGTCGATCACGCACAAGCGCGTCGTCGGCTACGAGGCGCTGCTGCGCGTCGTCGACGCGAACGGCGCGCTGGTCTCGCCCACCGCCCTCTTCGACAAGACGCGCGCCGACGCCGATGCGCTGCTGCTCGACCGGCTCGCGCGCTGCCTGCACACGGCCAATTTCGTCGCGCAGGGCATCGGCGACGGCTGGCTGTTCCTGAACGTGACGCCGCGCGTGCTCGATTCGGGCCTCGTACAGCGCGAGTTCGTCGAGGCGCTGTGCCGGCATTTCGGGTTGCCGCCGAACCGCATCGTGCTGGAAGTCGTCGAACAGCCGTCGCGCGACGAAGCCGCGCTCGCCCGCACGATCGACATGATCCAGCATCGCGACTTCCTGATCGCGATCGACGATTTCGGCACGGGATTCTCGAATTTCGACCGCGTGTGGCGCGCGCGGCCCGACATCGTCAAGCTCGATCGCTCGCTCGTCGAGCGCTCGACCGGGTCGGCCGACGACCGCCGTATCATGCATCACCTCGTGTCGATGCTGCACCAGGCCGGCGCGATGGTGCTTGCCGAGGGCGTCGAAAGCGACGACGCGCTGCAGGCGCTGATGGAAGCCGACATCGATTTCGTGCAGGGGTTCCAGTTCGGCCAGCCCGACACATCGATCGCGCACGCGAGCGCAGCCGCGCCCGCGATGCTCGACGCCGCGTGGCAGCGCTTCATCGCGCGCCGGCACACGCCGGCCATCGCCGAGCAGCCGGGCTTCGACGCGATCGAGCGGCTCGTGCTCACGGGCGCGGCCGCGTTTTCCGCGAGCGGCAACCTGCAGGATGCCGCGCAACGCGTGTTCGCGGTGCCGGCCGCGCGCCGCGTGTTCGTCACCGACGAGATCGGCGAGCAGTTCCTGCCGTCGATCGGCGCGCCCCCCGACGACGGCCAGGCGAGCGCCACCCGCCTGTCGCCGCTGTTCCCGGAAACCCACAGCAACTGGTCGCGGCGCCCGTACTTCCAGCGCGCGATCGCCGCACCCGGGCGCGTCGCGCTGATGGGCCCGCACTTCTCGCTGACGGAAGGCCGCGACTGCTATACGGCCGCCGTCGCGATCCGCGCGCAGAGCCGGCTCGTCGTGTTCTGCGTCGACTTCGTGCTCGACAGCGCGGGAACCGTGATGCGCTAGCCAGCCGGCGCGGCGGCGGGCGTTCGCCCGCGATGCCCGTCGAGCGTGCGGCCCTTCGGCCATCCATTCGTCAGTCGACCACCTTCCCTCTGCCCGACTTCACCGCGCCGCGGCGCGACTTGTGCTCGAGCCGCCGCTCCTTCGACGCACGCGTCGGTCGCGTCGCGACCCGCGCACGCGGCGTGAACGCGACGCCGGCGATCAGCGTATCGAGCCGCGCGAGCGCGGCCTCGCGGTTCTTCTCCTGCGTACGGTATTCCTGCGACTTGATCACGACGATGCCGTCGCGCGTGATGCGCTGGTCGGACAGCGCGAGGAGCCGCTCCTTGATGACGGGCGGCAGCGACGATGCGCGGATGTCGAAACGCAGGTGGATCGCGCTCGATACCTTGTTCACGTTCTGCCCGCCCGCGCCCTGCGCGCGCACGGCCGTCCATTCGACTTCGGCCGGATCGAGCGTATAGCGGATCATCATCGCGAAGCCTCCATGCGGTGCCGTGCGAGTGCCTCGTCGACGCGGGCCGCGAGCCCCGAATCGCGCTGCGTGCGCGTCGCGACCGCCTGCGCCAGCACACGCCTCGGCCCGATCACCTGCACGCGCGTGCGTGCCCGCGTGACGGCGGTATAAACGAGCTCGCGCGTGAGCACGCGGCCGAACGATGCCGGCAGCACGAGCGCGGCTTCGTCGAATTCCGAGCCCTGCGATTTGTGGACCGTCAGCGCGAACGCGGTTTCGTGCGGCGGCAGCGCGGCCGGCGACACCGCGCGCGCGGTGCCGTCCGCGCGCCTGAACCACACGCGCAGCACACCGTGCGCATCGGGCAGCGCGATGCCGATGTCGCCGTTGAACAGCCCGAGCGCATAGTCGTTGCGCGTCACCATGATCGGCCGCCCGGTGAACCAGTGCGCACCGACCGCGAGCGGCACGCGCGCCGCATGCCGCACGTGCGCGGCCACGAGCGCGTTGACGTGCTCCGCACCGCGCAAGCCGCTGCGGGTTGCGCACAGGATCCGGAACCGGTTGAGCGCGTCGAACAGCGGCAGCGGATCGGGCACCGGCGCGGCCAGCGCGTCGCGCAATGCATCGAGGTAGGCGCCGAACCGCCGTGCGAGCCGCTCGACCGTCGACGACGCGAGCGACTCGCCCGCATCGTCGTGGAACGACGCGGCAACCGCGTCGTCCGCGGGCAGCGCATCGAGCGCGGCCTGCACGTCGCCGCGGCGGATCGCGAGCGACAGCCGCCCGATCGGCGAATCGAGGCCGAAGCGGTAATTGCGTTCGAGCCACACGACGCAGTCGGCGAGCGGCGCCGGTGCTGGCGTGGCGGGCGACGCAGCGGTTACGCCGGGCAATGTCGACGTGACCGACGCAAGCGCCGCATCGCCTGCATCGAACGGCGGCAGCTCGACGGCGTCGAGCCACGCGAGTTCGTCGGCCTCGATCCATGCGGGGGCGTTGCCCGCATCGCCGATATCGCCGGCATCGGTCAATGCCGGACCGGCGGACGGAGATGGCGCGACATCGGCCGCGGCAACCGCGTCGTCCTGCGGTTCGTCGTCGAACAGCGACGCCTGTCGCGCATCGGCGCGCGGACGCGACGCGCGTTTTCGTGAAGCAGCGGCGGATACCGAAGCGGAAGCCTGGGCCTGGGCCGCAGCGGAAACCGGATTCGCGGCAGGCACAGTCGCCGCCGCTTCGTCCTGCACCGGCAACGCCGCGACGAACGCCGCCTCGTCGATACCGAGCGCCTGCGCGATGCGCGTGCGCGCCGCGGCGGTAAACGCCGGCCGCGCGCTCAGCTCCGCGAACACGGCGCCCGCCTCGACCGCGGCCAGTTGATCCTTGTCGCCGAGCAGTACGAGCCGCGCGCCCGGCGCGAGCGCGTCGAGCAGGTGCGCGGCAAGCGCGACGTCGATCATCGACGCCTCGTCGACGACGATCAGGTCGTACGGCAGAGGATTGTCGCGATGGTGCCGGAAGCCGGCCGCCCCGCCGCCGCCCAGCAGGCGATGCAGCGTGTACGACGTGTCGGGCAGGCGTGCCGCGAGCTCGGGCGGCAGGTCCCCGGCCCGCGCATGCAGCGCTTCCTGCATCCGCTGCGCGGCCTTGCCGGTCGGTGCGGCCAGCGCGATACGCAGCCCCGGGTGCGCATCGAGCAGACAGGCCAGCACGCCGACGACGGTCGTCGTCTTGCCGGTGCCGGGGCCGCCGCTGACGATCGTCACGCGGCCCGTCAGCGCGACGATCGCCGCGACGCGCTGCCAGTCGACTTCGCCGGTCGCGGGCCCGAAGTAACGCGCGAGGTTGTCGCGCAGCCGTTCGGGCGACAGCCCGTCGTCCGGCACCGCGACGCCGGCCTGTGCAACCAGCGCATCGGCCAGCCGCCGTTCGTAATCGAAATAGCGCGACAGGTACAGGTGGTCGTGCCGATCGACGATCAGCGGCCGTTCGTCGCCGCGCGCGAGCGTGCCGAACGCGACCACGCCGCTCGCGGCGAGCGCCGCGCGGATGTCGTCGAGCGGCTCTTCGTAGCGCTGCGCGAGCGCGCCGAGCGCGACGCATACGTGGCCGCCCGCGGTCGCGCGGCTCGTCGCGAACGCGC
>NZ_JBFPFS010000028.1:0-100803 GCF_047978125.1 Burkholderia sp. LFS061
GCTCCGTTCCAGCCGCCGCGCGTGGCCGACGGCCGCGCATCATGCGGCCCCGGCGCCGGGCCGCCCGGCTCGGCCTGTATCGGCCCACCCGGCCGCGGACGGCCCTGCCCCGGCGGGAACCCGCCGGGGCCGAGCCGCGGTTCCGCGCGATGCGCCCAGCGATCGCGGTCGTGGTACCACGGGCGGTGCCGATAATAACGATCCCAGTACGCGCCGATCGCGAATCCGGTCACCGGGACCCCGATGATCGCGCCGTATTCGAGCAACGGCACGTAGTTGCCCTGGTACGGATACTCGAGCAACTGCGCATCGATCCAGCCGCGCACGCCCGGCAGCGCGACGTCGCACCACGAGTAGTCGCTCAGGCAGCCGAATACGTCCAGCGCCGTGTCGGGCGGGATCTGCGCGACCACCGGATAATCGGGCGCCGGCCCGGCGTACAGCTCGGCCGGCGAGTTCGTGTAGGCGCTGCTCTGCGCATCGGCGACGCCCGGCGCGGCCGCGAGGCCAAGCAGGACGACGCACAGACTTCGGACAATCGTGTTGCTCATGATGCTCTCCCGCGCGGCCCCGCCGCGCGCCCGTCAGTGCCGATGGCCGCCGCCCCAGTGGCCGCCACCCCAATGCCCGCCGCCCCACGGACGATGCCAGTACCCGCCGCGCCCGCCCCAGTATCCGCCGCCCCAACGGCCCCAGAAGCCGATCGTGACGGGCGGCCCGTACCAGCCCGGATAGTACGCGGGGTAGTAGTACGGATACGGCGGCGGCACATAGGCCGGCGCGACATACACCGGCACCGGCGCAACGACGTCGGCCGGCGTGTCGGGGGCCGGCGAAAGGGCCGCGCCGGGCGCGGCAGGTGCAACCGGGATCTCGCGCTGTGTTACCGTGGCGGGCGCCGGCGCGTAATAAGGCGCATACCCGTACGGGCTCGTGTAGTAGCAGCCGCCGAGCGTCAGCGCGGCCAGCGCGATGATGGCGGGCCTCGCGGCGGGAATCGGGTTCATCTCGTGCTCCGGCATAATCCGCGCGCCGCCGCCGGGCGCGCGCCTGACTCTAGCTTACGTCCCCTGCAGATTTCCGCGGGTATGATCGGTTACTTTTTGTTTCTTGCGCCGGGCGGTCGGGCGGGCATGCCGCATGCTGCCCGTCTGCCGCGCCCGCGTTGAAGTTGGCGCAAATGCCCTCAACTTGAACGATGTCAGGCTGACCGGCGCGGACGGGCGTTCGCGGACACCCGGCAGCCGAGAACCGGCGGACTTCGGCCCGCCCCGACAGGAGCGCGGCTCACGCCGCCATCGACATGACTACGCCACGCCCCACTCCCCGGGCGGACACGCCGCTCGATCCGATCATCCAGTTGCTGGCGCTCGCCGGCGAACAGGGTTATCTGACGCACGCCGACCTCGTCGACGCGCTGCCGCCCGAAAGCGACAGCCCCGACGCGCTGGACGTCGTGCGCGCCGCGCTCGCCGACATCGGCATCGCCGTGCTCGACGAACCGGCCGCGCCTGCGCCGTTCGCCGGCACGGCGCCTGTCGAAGTCGATCGCGACACGCTCGACGAAGGCCGGGCCGTGCTCGGCGACCTCGCACGCGGCACGAGCGCATCGACCGATCCGCTCGCGCTCTACATGCGGCGCATGCAGGCGGTACCGCTGCTCACGCGCGAAGGCGAAATCGTGCTCGCCCGCGAAATCGAGACGGGCCGCCACCAGGTGCTGCACGCGCTCGCCGGCTGTCCGGCCGCGGTCGACGCGCTGCTTGCGCGTCACCGTGCATCGGGTGCCGCCGGCGCGGCCGGATCGCCCGATGACGACGACGGCGACACGCCCATGCCCGCCAGCTACGACGCGCTGCAGGAAGCCGTGTCGGCGCTGCGCGGCGCATTGCTTGCGCATGGCTGCCGTTCGGCCGAATACCGCGACGCGCGCAACCGCGTGGCCGCGCTGCTCGGCACGATCGCGTGGGTCGCGCCGGCCGTCGACGACGCAAGCCGCGTCGTGCGCGCGCTCGCGTCAGCCCCGCACGACGCCGCAGCGGGCGAAGCCGCCCGCTTCGACGCGGTCGCCCGGCGTGCCCTCGCGGCAGCGCTGACCGACGGCCAGCAGAAAGTGCACGACGCGACCCGCGCGATGCTCGAGGCGAACCTGCGGCTCGTGCTGTCGATCGCGCGCAAATATATGAACCGCGGCATTGACCTGTCCGATCTCGTGCAGGACGGCTGCCTCGGCCTGATGCGCGCGATCGAGAAATTCGAATACCGGCGCGGGTTCAAGTTCTCGACGTATGCGACCTGGTGGATCCGTCAGGCGATCGCGCGCGCGGTCGCGGATCGCTCGCGCACGATCCGCGTGCCGGTGCACGTCGGCGACCAGTACCAGCGTGTACGGCGGCATGCGCTGCGCTTTCGCCAGCGCACGGGCCGCCAGGCAACGCCTGCCGAGCTCGCGGCCGAAACCGGGTTCGACGAGGACAAGGTTCGCGCGGTGCTCGCGCTGCCCGCCGAGCCCGTCTCGCTCGACACGCCGCTGCCCGACGCGGACACCGGCCTCGTGGACCTGATCGAGGACCAGGCGTCGGCCAGCCCGTTCGAGCAACTGGCCGACACGCGCATGCGCGAATGCGTGACGTCGCTGCTGCGGTCGGTCACGCCGGCCGAGGCCGACGTGCTGCGCCGGCGGTTCGGCCTCGGCGGCACCGAGCCCGATACGTACGACGCGATCGCGCAGGACGCCGGCATGTCGCGCGAACGCGTGCGGCAGATCGAGAAACGTGCGCTCGCCGCGCTGCGCACGGCCGCCGAGGCCGAGAACGCGCAGTCGTTTCTCGACGCGTAAGCGCGACGCACGGTCGTGCCCACATGCGGCACGACCGTGCGCTTCGCGCCTGTGCTACGTTTGCCATTGACGTGCGTCAAGTGTTGTTCGTCGCGCGTCGCGACAATGGTCAAGAGCCGACCGGCGCATCGCTCGCCGCGTCCATTCCGTTTGCGCTTCCCCGGGTCCCTCGCCATGCAGTCGACCGCCAGCCAAACGTACGAGGAAAACCGGCACATCGCGGCATGCCTGCGCGAGGCCGCGCAGTGGCTCGCCGATCAGGGCGCGAACCCGTACCGGGTCGCTGCGTACCGCGCGTCGGCCGCTACGATCGATGCGCTCGACCGCGACATCCGCACCTTGTTCGACGCCGGTGGCGTCGACGCGCTGGGCGCGCTGCCCGACATCGGCACGGGCGTCGCGCAGGCGATCGCCGAACTGCTGGTGACGGGACGCTGGCGCCAGCTCGACCGGCTGCGCGGCGATACCGAGCGGATATCCGCATTCGAGGCCGTGCCGGGCATCGGCCACGCGCTCGCGCTGCGCATTCAAGACGCGCTGCACATCGACACGCTCGAGGAGCTCGAACGCGCGGCCCGCAACGGCCAGCTCGAAACGATCGCGGGTGTCGGCCCACGGCGCGCGGTCGGCATCCGCACCGCGCTCGACGACGTGCTGAGCCGCCGCCGGCGCTGGCAGGGGCACGTCCAGGACGCCGGCCCCGGCACGGAGCCGCCCGTCGAGCTGCTGCTCTACATCGATCGCCAGTACCGCCACAAGGCCGCCGCCGGCGTGCTGCCGATGCTCGTGCACCGACGCCTGAACGCGGACGACTATGTGCCGCCGCCCGTGATGCACATGACGAAAGGCGGTTGGCATTTCACGGCGCTGTGCCAGCACGCCGCCGCGCGCACGCCGGAATCCGGCCACACGATGGACTGGGTTTCGCTCTACTTCTACGATGCCGTGCAGCGCGAACACCAGCGCACCGTCTTCACCGAAACGTTCGGCTCGCTCGTCGGCAAGCGCATCGTGCGCGGGCGCGAGATGGAGTGCCGCGTGTATTACGCGGGATGAGTCATGCGTCGGCAGCTTCGCTGACGTCGAATGCCGCATCGCGCAGGCCGACCGCTTACGCGCGTTCCGCCTTCGTGCGGCGCGCCGGATGACGATGCGCGGCGATGCGCAGCAGCTTCCGGAACGACGGGCATTCGAGATGGTTCTGCGCCGGACACACGGCCGCATGCCGCAACGCATCGCGCACGGCGCCGAGACGGCGAATCGTGCGATCGAGTTCGTCGGCCTTGCCGTCGAGCTTCGCGCGATCGACCGCGGGCCGGCCGTCCGCGCCAACCATCGCGAGGATGTCGTCGAGCGAAAAACCGGCCTCGCGGCCGAGCGCGATCAGCGCCAGGCGCTCCAGCACCGACTCGTCGTATTGCCGCCGCAGCCCGTGCCGGCCGGTCGGGACGATCAGCCCCTTTTCCTCGTAGTAGCGCAGCGTCGACGCGGGCAACCCCGTGCGCCGCGCAACGTCCGCAATGTCCAGACGGCTCATGCCTGACCTCAAGTGAACTTGAAGCTGCAAGATAGTCGTCCGACTCCGTAAAGACAAGCGTGGACCGCCTTGAAATCCGCATCGAGGCGCTCGTCGCGGCGCTCGGCTTCGCGCCGCGTCAGGCCTTCATCGTCCCGGTCCGCACGTAGCGCTCGTGCCACGACAGCGCTTCGGCGAGCAGGTGCGGCGTGTGCTTGCCGAAGCTTTCGCGCGACGCACGCTCGAAGTAGTCCTCGAGCATCGGCCGGTAATCGGGGTGGGCGCAGGTCGCGATGATCTTGCGCGCGCGCTGCTTCGGCGACAGGCCGCGCAGGTCCGCGAGGCCCTGCTCGGTGACGACCACCGCGACGTCGTGCTCGGTATGGTCGACGTGGCTCGCCATCGGCACGATCCGCGAGATCGCGCCGCCCTTCGCGGTACTCGCCGACATGAAGCACGACAGGTAGCCGTTGCGCGCGAAGTCGCCCGAGCCGCCGATGCCGTTCTGGATCTTCGTGCCCATCACGTGCGTCGAGTTCACGTTGCCGTAGATGTCGGCCTCGATCATCCCGTTCATCGCGATGCAGCCGAGGCGGCGCACGAGTTCCGGATGGTTGCTGATCTCCTGCGGGCGCAGCACGATCTTCTCGCGGAACGTCGCGATCTCGTCTGCGAAGCGCTGCACGGCGGCCGGGCTCAGCGACAGCGCGGTAGCCGACGCGAAGCCCAGCGTGCCGTCGTCGAGCAGGTCGAGCATGGCGTCCTGAATCACTTCGGTGTACGCGGTCAGGTTCGAGAAGCCGGCCGAGCTGAGTTCCGCGAGCACCGCGTTCGTGATGTTGCCGACGCCCGACTGCAGCGGCAGCAGGTTCTCCGGCAGGCGGCCGCGCTTGACTTCGTGGCGCAGGAAGTCGATCAGTTGCAGCGCGATCTGCTTCGACGTCTCGTCCGGCGCGGAGAACGCGTTGCTGCGATCGGGCGCGTCGGTCTCGACGATCGCGACGATCTTGTCGGCCGGGCAGCGCAGGTACGGCTCGCCGATCCGGTCGTCGCTCTTCGTCAGCGGAATCGGCTTGCGATGCGGCGGCAGCGCGGTACCGTAATAGATGTCGTGCATCCCGTCGAGGCCGAGCGGCTGGCGCGAGTTGACCTCGAGGATCACGTGCTTCGCGCGCTCGAGCCACGTCTTGTTGTTGCCGATCGATGCGGACGGAATCAGCAGCCCGTCCTCGCGGATGCCCGCGACTTCGACGATCGCGACGTCGAGATCGCCGTACAGCCCGAACCATGCGTATTGCGCGACGTGGCTCAGGTGGACGTCCTGGTAGTCGACTTCGCCGCTGTTGATCTTGTCGCGCAGCGTCGGGTCGGACTGGTACGGCAGCCGCATCGAGATGCCGTTGGTGCGGGCGAGCGCGCCGTCGAGTTCCGGCGCGGTGGATGCGCCCGTCAGCACGTTGATCCGGAAGTCCTCGCCGCGCGCGTGCGCCGCGTCGATATGGGCGGCAAGCGCGGCCGGCACGGCCTTCGGATAGCCCGACCCGGTGAAGCCGCTCATGGCGACGGTCATGCCGGGACGGATCAGCGCGGCGGCTTCGTCGGCGGTGCGGACGAGCGAACGCAGGGCGGGAGCGAGGATGCGTGATGAAGACATGGCTGGTTTCTGACGCTTTGGTCTGTCGTTGACGTCGCGGGGGGTGTCTCCTGAGCGACATGAAGCCCTTGGGGCCGCAAGGAGCGGCCGGCACCACAGGCACGGTCGGAGTATCGCAGAGGCGACCGCCGCGAAATGTCCGCCGGATGCAAAAGATCCTTGCCGGATTTGCCGGGTATCGAACGACCGTTCTGTGACAGGCGCCCCCCCAATGAACCGGATGCACGCGAAAGGTGCACGAAAGCATCGGGACGAATGACCGGTCGCCGATCGCCCAACCTTTGCGAATCAATCGGCGGATTTCCATTGCAATTTGCCGCCCGTCGATCGGCAATTGTCGATACGTATGCGGCGGCGCGGCCAATTGTCGCCCGATGCACCTTTTCCGAGCCTGACGCATGTCAAGGTCGCACGCTCCGCGCGCCGTCCGCCGGCATGCGCGAAAAGCGCCGCCGCAACGGCCTTCGAGGCCCGTCCGTCCTTGACAGCCGCGCGATGCGAACCACACTGGAATACGGGCCCGGCCGCCGTGTTTGCGCGCCCTTTCGCACGCCCGTTTTTTCGACCGGCCGCGCCCCGCAAGACGCGGTAACACTCGCGTATGTCAGGACATTGATCGAATAAAAAGCAACAAATTACAATTCCGTATATATTTCGCCGATGGACCAAAGAAAAACCGCCACACGATCCGAGCCCCCCCTGCCACGCACCTGGGATGCGCGGCTCGCGCGCTCGCTCGTCCGACCGCTTGTCGATACGCCGGTCACCCCGAATCACCTCACCACCCTTCGTCTGCTGATCGGCCTCGCCGGCGCCTGGTGCCTCGCGCACGGCGGCTTCGGCTGGAGCAACGCAGGCGCGTTCCTGATCGTGCTGTCGAACTTCGTCGACCACACCGACGGCGAGCTCGCGCGCATCAGCGGCAAGTCCAGCAAGATCGGTCACTTTTACGACCTCGCGGCCGATGCGCTCGTGACGATCGCGCTGTTCGTCAGCATGGGCCTCGGCATCGTCGCCCAGGGCGGCCAGATGGCCGCGTCGCCGGTGCTGCTCGGCGCGGTAGCCGGCGCAGCCGTCGCGCTGATCTTCTTCCTGCGCATGCGGATCGAATCGATCGCCGGCAAGGCCGGCACCAAACAGGCATTCGCCGGCGGCTTCGAAACCGAAGACGTGCTGTACCTGCTGCCGATCGTGACGCTCGTCGACGGCGTCGAGCCGTTCCTGCTCGCGGCGTCGATCGGCGCCCCGCTGTTTGCCGCATGGGTCGTGATCGACTGGTGGCGCATCGTCCGGCGCGGCAACCTCCCGCAGAATTCAACCGAAATCCAGGCTTCCAAATGACTCCGAGCACGCGCGACGACTCCGTGCTGAGCCCGGCACGCCCCGCGCCTGCGCGCGCGGCCGCGTCCGACCCCGATCGCACCGTGGCCGACTGCGTCGGCCGTCTCGACCTCGACCGCCTGCGCGGCGACTACACGCGCCAGGGTTCGTTCCTGTACCTCGACGCCTTCCTGCCGGCCGACGCGCACGCGAAGCTCGCGGCCGCCGCCCGCGCGATGCAGGCCGGCCTGAACCGCAATTACCTGCCCGGCCACAAGCAGGGCGGCAGCGTGAGCCGCCACACGATCGACGAGCAGGCGCCGTACATCGCCGAGCTATATCGTTCGAAGGCGCTGATCGGCTTCCTCGAGAAGCTCACGGGCGACAAGCTGATGCTGTCGCCGGACGACGATCCGCACGCGTATGCGCTGTATTACTACACGAAGCCCGGCGACCACATCGGCTGGCACTACGACACGTCGTATTACGACGGCCGCCGCTACACGCTGCTGATCGGCGTGATCGACGAATCGTCGTGCCGGCTCGACTACGAACTGCACACGCGCAACCCGGACGTGCCCGACGAACCGGGCTCCGTGCAGATCGCCGACGGCGGCATCGTGCTGTTCGACGGCGACAAGCTGCGCCACCGCATCACGCCGCTCGGCCAGAACGAGATGCGCGTGTCGCTGACTTTCGAATACGTGACGAACCCCGGCATGCGGCCGTGGAAGCGCTTCATCTCGAACATGAAGGACGCGATCGCGTATTTCGGTTTCCGCCAGGTGTTCAAGCAACTGGCCACGCGGCGCACGGCCGGGTCATGACACGCGCCGGCCTGATCCTGCTGTCCCTCGGGACCGCACTCTTCGTCGCACTCCTTGCATGGCAGGGCGTCGGCGCGGTCGCGTCGACGTTCCTCGCGGCCGGCTGGGGCCTCGCGCTCGTCGCGGCGTTCCACGTCGTACCTCTCGTGATCGACGCGATCGCGATCTCCGTGATGTTCCGCCGCGGCCAGCCGGGCGCCGAGCTCGGCAACGCGCTGCGCGCGCGCTGGGTCGGCGAATCGGTCAACAGCCTGCTGCCCGCCGGGCAGATCGGCGGCCCCGTGCTGATGGTGCGCCACCTCGCGCAGCGCGGCACGCGGATGGCCGACGCGGCGGCCGCCGTCACCGTCGGCACGACGATGCAGGCGCTCGCGCAAATGGCGTTCGCGCTGATCGGCATCGCCGCGTTCAGCCTGTATGCGACGCACGAGTCGGTCGCGCACCTGCGCACGCCCGCGCTGATCGCCACCGGCGTGCTCGGCGCGCTCGCCGCGCTGTTCTACGTGGCGCAGCGGCGCGGGCTGTTCGGCCGCGGCCTGCGCCTCGCGTCGAAGCTGCTGGGCCCGCGCGACTGGTCGTCGCTCGCGACCCGCGCCGACGCGATCGACGACGCGGTCGGTGCGCTGTACCGCGATCGTGCGAGGGTCGCGAAGACCTTCGCATTGAGCCTCGTCGGCTGGATCGTCGGCACCGCGGAAGTGTGGCTCGCGCTGCACTTCCTCGGGCACCCGGTGAGCTGGCTCGACGCGCTGCTGCTCGAAAGCGTCGGCCAGGCGATCCGCGGCGCGGCCTTCGCGATCCCGGGCTCGCTCGGCGCGCAGGAAGGCGGCTACCTGCTGCTCGCGCCGCTGGTCGGACTGCCGCCCGACGCGGCGCTCGCGCTGTCGCTCGCGAAGCGCGCGCGCGAACTCGCGCTCGGCCTGCCCGGCCTGCTCTATCTGCATTTCAGTGAAAGAAACTGGCAGCGGCGCCGTGCGCCGCAGCCGCTCGCCGACTGATCGTTCAGATCCGCCGGCTTTTTGGTTGGAGAACCCATGCGAGCCATCATTCTTGCGGCAGGCCTCGGC
The DNA here is from genome assembly GCF_047978125.1 of Burkholderia sp. LFS061. Classification (NCBI taxonomy): domain Bacteria; kingdom Pseudomonadati; phylum Pseudomonadota; class Betaproteobacteria; order Burkholderiales; family Burkholderiaceae; genus Burkholderia; species Burkholderia sp. LFS061. The sequence goes on from NZ_JBFPFS010000028.1 coordinate 9,224, forward strand.
TTGCGCCTGCAACAACCGCCCGAGGCGCAGTTCCCGAAGTGCCTGCTGCGCTTCGACGACGTTTCTCTGCTCGAGCGCCATCTGCGTGTGCTCGATGCAGCGGGCATCGACGAGATCGTGCTCGGGCTCGGCTTCCAGGCCGGGAAGGTCGAGCAGGAATTGAAGCGCCTCGGCCGCCAGGCCGAGATCGTGCTGAACGAGCGCTACGACCTCGGCAGCGTGCTGACCGTGCATACCGTCGCCGATGCGATGACGCGCGGCGGCGACGTGCTGCTGATGGACGCCGACGTGCTGTATGACGAGAACATCCTGCACGCGCTGGTGGCCGATCCCGACAAGGCGGTCGATCGCCTGCTGATCGATCGCGACTTCGAGGCCGGCGACGAACCCGTCAAGCTGTGCGTGAAGAACGGCGTGCCGGTCGAGCTGCGCAAGCAGCTCGCGGTCGACCTCGACTACGACACGATCGGCGAATCGGTCGGCTTCTTCCGCTTCACCGAAGGCACCGCGCGCCGCCTCGCGGCGATCATCGCGGGTTACGTCGACAGCGGCCGCTCGAACATGCCGCACGAAGAAGCCGTGCGCGACCTGCTGCTCGAAGGCGGCCATTCGTTCGACGTCGCCGACGTCACCGGCTCGCCGTGGATCGAGATCGACTTCCCGAACGACGTTGCACGCGCCACCCAAGAAATCCTTCCCCTGATTCAACGCACCACCGCAGGAGCCGCACGATGAACGCACGCGAACCCAACTTCACCGAATCGCGCAGCGCGCGCCTGCGCCGCATGCTCGTCAGCAGCGACCTCGAATTCCTGATGGAAGCGCACAACGGCCTGTCCGCGCGGATCGTCCGCGAGGCCGGCTTCAAGGGGATCTGGGCATCGGGCCTCGCGATCTCCGCGCAGTTCGGCGTGCGCGACAACAACGAGGCCAGCTGGACGCAGGTCGTCGACGTGCTCGAATTCATGGCCGACGCGAGCGACCTGCCGATCCTGCTCGACGGCGATACCGGCTACGGCAACTTCAACAACGTGCGCCGCCTCGTGAGAAAGCTCGAACAGCGCGGCATCGCCGGCGTCTGCATCGAGGACAAGCAGTTCCCGAAAACGAACAGCTTCATCGACGGCGAACGCCAGCCGCTCGCCGAGATCGATGAGTTCTGCGGCAAGATCAAGGCCGGCAAGGATTCGCAGACCGATCCGGACTTCTCGATCGTCGCGCGCGTCGAGGCCCTGATCGCGGGCTGGGGGATGGACGAGGCACTGCGCCGCGCGAACGCGTATGCGGAAGCCGGCGCCGACGCGATCCTGATCCACAGCAAGCTGTCGCGCCCGGACGAGATCCTGCAGTTCGCGCGCGAATGGAGCGGCAAGGCGCCGCTCGTGATCGTGCCGACCAAGTACTACAGCACGCCGACCGACGTGTTCCGCCAGGCCGGCATCAGCACCGTGATCTGGGCGAACCACCTGATCCGCGCATCGGCTTCCGCGATGCAGGCCGTCGCACGCGAGATCCACGAGAACGAAACGCTGATCAACGTCGAAGACCGCGTCGCGTCGGTCAACGAGATCTTCCGCCTGCAGGACGCCGACGAATATTCGGCGGCCGAGCGCATCTACCTGTCGTCGTCGTCGCGCGCGTCGAATGCGGCGGTCGTGCTCGCCGCGAGCCGCGGCAAGGGGCTCGAAGCCGTCACCGAAGACAAACCCAAGGTCATGCTGCCGGTCGCCGGCAAGCCGCTGCTGCGCTGGCTCGTCGACGGCTTCAAGAAGCAAGGCGTCAACGACATCACCGTGGTCGGCGGCTATCGCGCCGACGCGATCGACACGTCGGGCATCAAGCTCGTCGTCAACGAGCGCCATGCGCAGACGGGCGAACTCGCGTCGCTCGCATGCGCGGCGGAACGCCTGACGGGCGACACCGTGATCTCGTACGGCGACCTGCTGTTCCGCAGCTACATCCTGCGCGACCTCGCGGAGAGCGAGGCCGAATTCAGCGTCGTCGTCGATTCGTCGCTGACGGAGCCGACCAACCAGAGCGTGCGCGACTTCGCGCTCTGCTCGGCTGCGGACGATCGCGGCCTGTTCGGCCAGAAGACGTATCTGCAACGTGTATCGAGCGACGTCGCCACAGGCACGCCGCATGGCCGCTGGATCGGCCTGCTGAACGTGCGCGGCGCCGGCGTCGATCGCCTGAAGGCGATGCTCTCGACGCTGCAGGCGCGCGACGATTTCGACACGCTCGACATCCCGATGCTCCTCAACGAACTGATCGCCGCCGGCGAGAAGATCGAGGTGCAGTACGTGCACGGCCACTGGCGCGGCGTCAACGATCTCGAAGACTTCCGCCGCGCGGGCGACTTCGCGCACGGCCAGACGCCGCTGTCCGAACCGGGCGCCGGCAACGGGGGCGCGCAATGATCGAAGCGGCCCAGTTCGTCGAGGCCGCGCGCGAACGCGGCTTCGACTGGTACGCGGGCGTGCCCTGCTCGTACCTGACGCCGTTCATCAACTACGTGCTGCAGGACCCGACGCTGCACTACGTGTCGGCCGCGAACGAAGGCGACGCGGTCGCGCTGATCGCGGGCGCGACGCTCGGCGGCAAGCGCGGAATCTCGATGATGCAGAACTCGGGGCTCGGCAACGCGGTGAGCCCGCTGACGTCGCTGACCTGGACGTTCCGCCTGCCGCAACTGCTGATCGTCACGTGGCGCGGCCAGCCGGGCGTCGCCGACGAGCCGCAGCACGCGCTGATGGGCCCGATCACGCCCGCGATGCTCGACACGATGGAGATCCCGTGGGAAACGTTCCCGACCGACCCCGAACAGGTCGGCCCGGCGCTCGACCGCGCGATCGCGCACATGGACGCGACGGGCCGCCCGTACGCGCTCGTGATGCAGAAAGGCAGCGTCGCGCCGTATGAACTGAAGGCGAACCCGGCAGCACAGCCGCGCGCGCATGTCGCCGCGCAATCGGCGTCGCGCGCCGTGTCGGCCGACGCATGGCCGACCCGTCACGACGCGCTGCAGCGCGTGATCGCGCACACGCCGGTCGATTCGACCGTCGTGCTCGCGTCGACCGGTTTCTGCGGCCGCGAACTCTACGCCATCGACGATCGCCCGAACCAGCTGTACATGGTCGGCTCGATGGGCTGCGTGACGCCGCTCGCGCTCGGCCTCGCGCTCGCGCGCCCCGACCTGCGCGTGGTGGCCGTCGACGGCGACGGCGCCGCGCTGATGCGGATGGGCGTGTTCGCGACGCTCGGCACCTACGGCCCGGCCAACCTCACGCACGTGCTGCTCGACAACGGCGCGCACGAATCGACGGGCGGCCAGGCAACCGTGTCGCGGCATGTGTCGTTCGCGGGCGTCGCGGCCGCATGCGGCTATGCGTCGGCGGTCGAAGGCGACACGCTCGACGTGCTCGATGCAACGCTGGCCGCGCCGGGCGACGGGGCACAGTTCGTGCGCGTTGCGATCCGCACGGGCGTGCCCGACGGCCTGCCCCGCCCGACCGTCACACCGGTCGAGGTCAAGACCCGTCTGATGCGGCACATCGGCGCCGCGCAGGCCGAAGCCCACGCTGAAGGAGCCCTTTGATGCTGCTGCTGAACCCCGGGCCGGTAACGCTGACCGAACGCGTGCGCCGCAGCCTGCTGCAACCCGACCTGTGCCACCGCGAAAGCGAATTCTTCGATCTGCAGGACGAAGCGCGCGCGCGCCTCGTCGCCGCCTACGAACTCGATCCGGCCGAATGGGCGGCCGTGCTGATGACGGGCTCGGGCACGGCCGCCGTCGAGAGCATGATCGCGGCGCTCGTGCCGCAGGACGGCAAGCTGCTCGTGATCGAGAACGGCGTGTACGGCGAGCGGATCGCGCAGATCGCGACGCAGTACGGGATCGCGCACGACGTGCTGAAGCATGAATGGATGCAGGCGCCCGATCTCGCGCAGATCGCCGCGCGCCTCGACGCGGGCGGCTACTCGCACGTCGCGGTGATCCATCACGAAACGACGACGGGCCGCCTGAACGACCTCGGCGCGATCGCCGAAGTCTGCCGTTCGCGCGGCGTGAGGCTGCTCGTCGACGGCGTCAGCAGCTTCGGCGCGGAAGCGATCGACTTCGCCGGCGGCGACATCGACGCGGTTGCCGCGACCGCGAACAAGTGCCTGCACGGCGTGCCGGGCGCGGCATTCGTGATCGTGCGCCGCAGCGCGCTCGCGAAGGCGGCGAGCCGCACGTACTACCTCGACCTCGGCCGTCTCGCGAAGCTGCAGGACCAGCGCAACACGCCGTTCACGCCGTCCGTGCACGCGTATTACGCGCTCGTCGAGGCGCTGCGCGAATTCGACGAAGCCGGCGGCTGGCGCGCGCGCCATGCGCGTTACAAGGCGCTCGCCGACCGGGCACAGGCCGGCCTCGCCGTGCGCGGAATGCCGCTGGTGCTGCCGGAAGGTGCGTCGTCGGTCGTGCTGCGCGCGTACCGGTTGCCGCAGGGCGTCACGTACGAGACGCTGCACGACGGCCTGAAGGCTCGCGGCTTCGTGATTTATGCGGGGCAAGGCGGGCTGTCGAAGGAGCTGTTCCGCATCTCGACGATGGGCGCGATCGAAGCGGCCGATGTCGACCGGTTGCTGGATGGTTTTACCGAGTTGACGCGGTAAGCGGCTGCTGCTTCGTCGACGAGAGGCCCGTGAGGGCCTTTTTTTGTTCGCGGATTTCCGTGGATGTCGCTTAGCCACCCTCCGCGGCCATTCGATGCTACGTCAACTGAACGGCTGTTCCCGGGGATAGAACTGACGATCAGATGGTCGACGTCGCGTGAAACGTCAGCGCAGACTGCTGAAAAGCTGAGCGACCAGATCGCGCAGCCAGCGATTTCCCGCTTCGTGGTGATAGCGGGCGTGCCAGTGCTGCCGCACCGCAAATCCCGCCACCGGTATCGGACACGGATGCACCGACAGGTCATTCACCTTCGCCAGCGTCTCGCCGATATGCCGCGGCAGCGTGGCAATCAGGTCGGTGCTCTTGATGATGGCCCCGAGCCCGAGAAAACCCGGTAGCTCGAGTACGACGTCCCGCTCAACGTGTTCGCGCACAAGCGCCTGCTCCAGCAGTTGCGCCCCGGTCCCTGCCGAGATGGCGACATGGCCTTCCGCGCGGTACTGCTTGAGCCCGAGCTTTCCGCGCCCGCGCGGATGATGCTTATTCATCAGACATACCCAGTCCTGGGTGTACAACTGCTGCTGGTAAATGCCGCCGCCGAGCCAGGGCACGTGACCGATCGCAAGGTCTGCCTCACCCGATTCCAGCGCGCGTTCGGTATTGCCGTCGATTCCGGCCACTTCGAGACGGATCCCCGGCGCCTGCGCGCGCACGTGCGCCAGCATGCGCGGAAGAAGCGTGATGTGGCTCGCGTCGGTCATGCAGATGCGGAACCGCCGCTTTGCGGTGGTGGGATCGAATGCGATCTCCCACGCAGCGAAGCGCCGCAGCGATTCGAGAATCTCCCGGCACGGACCGATCAGCGCATCGGCTTGCGGCGTCGGCGCCATGCCGCCAGGCGTACGTATGAACAGCGGGTCTTGCAGATGCTCCCGCAAACGCCCGAGCCAGATGCTGACCGTCGGCTGACTCTGTCCGAGCTGCTCCGCGACGCGCGTGACGCTGCGGACATCGTAGAGAAGATCGAAGAGCTGCAGCAGCTTCAGATCGGGGAGTTCTGCCGGGTTCATAGCAATATTGTCTGGCGCAATGACGTCATTGTATCCATTGCATTGCGGACATGAGTGCCGAATCGTATCTTGGTCTCCAGATCAAGGAGACGGCAGTGAAGATTGCGATTTTAGGTGCGGGTGCTCTGGGCTGTGCCATCGGCGCGGCGCTGACCGAAGGCGGTAACGAAGTCTGGTTGCTGAACCGCTCGGTGGCACATGTGGAGGCCATGCGGCGCGATGGTCTGTGCGTGGACGACGCGAATGGCTCGCGTCGTGTGAAGGTAAACGCGACGACGCGTGCCGACGAAGCCGGCGCCGCCGATCTGGTGGTCGTGCTGGTCAAGTCATTTCATACCGACGCAGCGATGCGCGGCGCGCTGGACCTGATCGGACCCGACACGCTGGTCCTGTCGCTGCAGAATGGCCTTGGGCACGAAGATGTGCTCGCCGACATCGTCGGCCGCGAGCGCGTACTGGCCGGCAAGACGTACGTCGGCGGCGTGATGCGCAATCCCGGGCACATCGAGTCAGGCGTCGCTGGCAAGACGACCTATATCGGCGAACTCGATGGCCGGATAACCTCCCGCGTGACGGCGATCGCCGAAACCTTCAATGCCGCCGGACTGGCCACCACCGTCAGCGACAACATCGTCGGCACGATGTGGGACAAGCTGCTGGTCAATGTCGCAACCGGCGCGCTGACGGGCACCACGGGCCTGACCTACGGCCAGCTTTACGACGAACCGCTTCTGAAAGCGGCCGCGCTCGCGGCGGTCGCCGAAGCGATCGCGGTCGCCCACGCCGCTGATGTAACGCTCTCGACAACCGATCCTGAACGCCCGTGGAACCTGGCAGGCGAAGGACTTTCGTCAGCCTTCAAGACCTCGATGCTGCAAAGCCTCGAAAAAGGCTCCATCACCGAAATCGACTTTATCAACGGCGCGATCGTGCGCTGGGGACAACGGCACGGCGTGCCGACGCCCGTCAACGCGACACTGGTCGCGTGCATCAAGGGCATCGAGCGCGCCATGGCCGACCGACAACACAGGGAGACAACCGCATGAACGGCAGCAAGGCTTATCTGGAGCATGTCGCCATCTGGGTGAAGGACATCCACTGGCACATCCGCTTTTTCGAAGACGTTCTCGGCATGACGATGCGCGAGGTCGACGGCACCGTCGATGAACCGCGACAGTACTGGACGCTCGGCGGATTGCAGTTCATCCATAACCCCCAGCATGACGCGCCTGAAGGTCGCCTCGGGCACCTGGGCGTGATGTGTGAAGACTTGGAGGCCGCGCTGGCTGCCGCGCAAAAGTATGACGTCAGCGAAATGCCGCAGGGACGCAACTGGTTGCGCCTCCCGGACGGCCTCGCCGTCGAACTGATCCAGGCAAAGCCCGCATCGTGCGTGGCGCGGGCACTGGACATCAATCCACGCTCGGAGGTTTGAGATGACGATCGTCGATAAATATTGGGACGATGCCCGCGAGGGCGACGAGTGCGTGAGCCCGAACTACACGGTAACGAAGGAACGCATTCTGGCCTATGCAGACCTGACAGGCGATCACACACCGGTTCATGTGGACGAGGAATACGCGAACGCGAGCCACTTCGGTTCGATCGTTGCACACGGTCTGTTTGGCCTGTCTATCGCCGATGGGCTCAAGACCCAGAGCGACTACCGCTTCCTGCCGGGTATGTCGCTCGGCTGGACGTGGGACTTCAACTTGCCCATCAAGGTCAACGACGTGCTGCACGTCAGGTTCCGCGTCGGCACGATGCGCGCGAGCAAGAGCCGTCCCGACTGGGGCATCGTCGTGCTGCCGTCGGAGCTGATCAATCAGGACGGCCACGTCGTCCAGCATGGCGAGCATCGTCTGATGGTACCGCGCCGACCGGGAGCATTCTGATGCAAGCACGTCCTCTCGAAGGTATTCGCGTCGTCGACTACAGCCATTTTCTGGCCGGTCCGTATGTCGGGCGTTGTCTCGCGGCGCTCGGCGCCGAAGTCATCAAGGTCGAGCGTCCCGGTAGCGGCGATGCGGGTCGTCAGCACGCCACGGTGCTCGACGACGAACAGAGCGGCTATTTTCTGCAGCTCAACATGGGCAAGCGTGGAGTCAGCGTCAACATGCGCGACCCGCGTGGGAAGGAGTTCATGCAGCGGCTGTGCGATTCGGCGGATGTGTTCATCGAGAACTATCGGCCGGGTGCGCTGAACAAACTCGGGCTTGGTTATGACGAACTGTCCGCGCGCAATCCGAAACTGGTCTACTGCTCAATTTCGGCCTACGGCCATACGGGACCTGATGCGCATCGCGCCGGTTTCGGTCTGATTGCCGAAGCGAAGAGCGGCATCATGCAGATGATCGGCACTCCCGGCGAGCCGCCCCCGCTGATGCGCATTTCGCTCGGCGACATGTACACCGGTATTCACGCGGTGGCGGCGATCAATGCCGCGCTGCTCGGTCGCGTAAAGAGCGGCCGCGGCCAGCACATCGACATGGCGCTGTACGACACGCTGGTGTCGATGCACGAGTACGCCGTGCAGTGCTACACGATGCAAGGCACCGTGCCCGAGCAGACCGGTCACGACATGCCCACGTCGACACTCTATGGCGTGTTTCGTGCCGCCGACGGCGACCTCGTAATCGCGGCCCAGGTGGACGACGCGTGGAAGCGCTTCGCCGCCCTGATCGAGTCGCATGAAGGACCGGCCGGTTTCGGCACTGACACGCGCTATCACACCCTCGCGGGACGCAACGCGAACCGGTTGGACATTCTGTCCGTCGTGAAGCCCTGGGTGGCAAGCCGACAGGTCGCGCAGGTGCTTGAGCTGTTGGATGGCATCGATGTGCCTTGTGCGAAGGTGCAGCGCATTGACGAAGTGCTTGTCGATCCGCAGATCGTGGCGCGCGGCATGGTGGTCGAGCAGGAGCACCCGCGCTACGGCAAGTTGCGCCTGCCGAACCTGCCGTTCCGTTTCTCCGACTGCGACACGACGATCCGCGAGGTCGCTCCCGATCTCGGTCAGCACAACGTCGAAGTGGCGCAATCGCTGGGTTTCGGCGCTGCCGAGATCGACGCGATGCAGACTGAAGGTGTGCTGTATTCAAAAGCGAGGCCATGATGACTGACCAGTACGCGGTGATCGGCAACCCGATCGGCCATACGAAATCCCCGCTGATCCACGGTCTCTTCGCGCAGGAGACACGGCAGGACATGTCTTATACGGCAATTGAAGGACCGTTGGAGCCGCAGGACGCGTTCGCCGCGACCGTGCGCACGTTCATCGCAGCGGGCGGCAAAGGCATGAACGTGACCGCGCCGTTCAAGCTGAAGGCGTTCGCGATGGCCGACGAACGCAGCGAACGCGCGGCACTGGCCGGTGCCGCCAATGCGCTGAGCTTCAGCGACGGCCGGATCGTCGCCGAGAATTTTGACGGTGTTGGTCTGGTGCGCGACATCGAGGTCAACCTGAACCTGCCGATGGCCGGCAGGCGCGTGCTGATCCTCGGCGCCGGTGGGGCGGTGCGTGGTGCATTGCTGCCATTCCTTGCCGCGCGACCGGCTGAACTGGTCGTCGCCAACCGGGACATTGCCAAGGTTCGGGCGCTGGTCGAACAAGTCGCCACGAGCGGTCCGCTGGCCGCTTGCGGGTACGGCGACCTCGAGGCGATGGGACAGTTCGACCTGGTGGTCAACGCGACGTCGGCCAGCCTTACCGGCGATCTGCCTCCTGTCCCACCGAGCGTTTTCAGTCCTTCAGGCGCGGCTTACGAACTCGCCTATGGCAAGCGATTGACGCCCTTCCTGAGACTCGCGCGCAATGCGGGCGTGCTGGGTGTCGCGGACGGTGTCGGCATGCTGGTGGAGCAGGCGGCGGAAGCATTCGACTGGTGGCGAGGCGTGCGGCCCCAGACCCGTGCCGTGATCGACCGGCTCACGGTGCCGCTGGATTGAAAGTGCAACGGAGTGGCGAATGAAAAAGGTCCTGATGCTTCACGGTATCAACCACAATATGTTTGGCAAGCGCGACCCGGTGCAGTACGGAACGATCACTCTGGCCGAAATCGATGCCCGGCTGCAGGCTCTCGGCGCCGAGCTTGGCGTGCAGGTGGAATCATTTCAGACGAACAGTGAAGGGGCAATGTGCGAGCGCATTCACCGAGCCTTCGAGGAGCGCTGTGACGCCGTGCTGATCAACGCCGGGGCGTGGACACACTACAGCTACGGCATACGCGATGCGCTGGCTATTCTCGTCTGCCCGGTTGTGGAATTGCACATGTCCAACATTCACGCCCGGGAACCGTTCCGACATCACTCGGTATTCGCCGAGATCGTCGATGGGCAAATCTGCGGCTTTGGGGTCGAGAGCTATCTGCTCGCCTTGCGAGCCGCAGTTGCTCAGAGCAAACACAAGTGAAGCAATCGGCAATCTGGCTCCGAACCAGAGTCGGGATCAGCATGAAATGGCGTTGGTGCGGCTTTCTCCAGCGCTCTTTTGTTTGACTGCGTCCTGGCCTGCCACGAATCGGCTGCCTTTCGCGACTCAGAGGTATAAATACGGCGGCGGTAGGCTCGAACGGCCGCTTTCGGAGCGGCCGTTCGATTGTCTACGGTTGATTTCAGGCGGATGACCGGAGTTGGCCGAAAACCGACTCCCTACCCCGCGCTCCCAGGAAATCTGCGAAGAACCCGTTTTCCCATCGAGACCATGAAAATCCGTCGCTTCGTTCCTTTGCTGGCGCTTGCCGCCGCTCCCACCGCTCACGCCACCGACAGCCAGCCTTGCGGCGACGATACCGTCACGGCTGTCGCCCGCTGGGCCGGCATCGCCAGCGCACGCATCGCCACGCGCGACACGAACCGGCTCGTCGTCGCGTCGGCGTGCAAGGCCATGCCGAACGCGCCGGGCACGACGATCGCGGCCGTCGCGTTCGATTCGCTTCCGAAAAGCAAGAACCCGGACGACAGCGCCAAGTTGCAGGTCGTCGCGCTGGTCGAGGGCGGCAAGGTCGTGGCGGCCGAGCGGGCAGTGGTCCAGGAAGATGCGGCAACGGAGATCGACGAGAACAGCTATCGCATCGACACGGCGCCGTACAGGCTGTCGCCCAACGTGCGTGCGTTCGGGGTCGTGTTCAAGAGCAGTGCGCGCGGGCCGAGTTGTGCAGACGCCTACCCCGAGAACGAACTGACGCTCTGGATTCACGACGGCGCCCGCATCCGCCCCGTATTCGGTACCAATCTCAACGGCTGGGTCGCTGTCACCGGCCCCGTGTGCGCCCCCGATACCCGCGACCTGCGTAGCGAGTCCGCACGGATGACTATTGCCGTCGAAAAGACATCGCACAATGGTTTCGCGGATCTATCGATTACGGCGCACGTCACCAATATGGAAAGCGACGACGACAAAGACTCAGCCACCGGGAAACGTACCGTGCGCACGATCGTCAAATACGACGGCAAGTCGTACGGAATCGATATGTTCCGCGACTTCTGGTACTCCCCCGCCTCGATGAAGCGCTTCAAGTAACGCCGAGGCGAATCGCCGCCCCACCCGCCTACTCCACCACCTTCGCCCGGATCGCGTCGGTCGCCACCGGCCTCAGCAACGCGTCATCACGCACACGTCGCGCCTCGCGCGCCGTATACCGATCCTTCAACCTCAGGAACGGCTTCTCGACGAGAAAATAACTGGCCGTCGCGGCCAGCAGCGCCCACACGATGCCAAGCGGAAACGCATGCGCGACCGGCAGGGCCGGGTTCGCGAACGGCTGCTGCCACAGATAAAGGCTGAACGAGATCGTGCCGACGAACACGACCGGCCGCGCGCGCAGCCAGCGCGCACACCAGAACTCGCCGCGGAAATTCAGCACGACGATCACGATCGCGATCAGCGCGGCTTCGAGCGTCACGCCGTACGTCGCGTTCCAGAAGCCGCCGAGCCGATGTTCGGCGAGCGGCATGCCGAGCAGCACGATGAAGACAATCGCCGTCACGATCCGAGTCTCGCCGCGCCATGAGCGGATCCACGCTTCGAGCCGTTCGCCGTTGAGCGCCGCATAGCAGCCGATCAGGATCGAATCGACGCCCGTGTGGAGCATCATCGCGAGTTGCCCGCGCAGCGTCGGTGCAGCGAAATACGTGACGGTGCGCACCAGCGGCACGATCAGGATCAGCGCGGCCAGCCAGCGCGTGCCGCCGCGGCGGGCGCCGTACACGAACAGCAGCGGCCAGAACCAGTAGAACTGCTCCTCGAGCGCGAGCGACCAGAAATGGCCGAGATACCACGCGCCGTCCGGATGCAGCGCGTTGTCGCCGGTCAGCCCGAACCACGCCGAGTAATTCCACAGGTGCAGCGCGGCATACAGCCACTGCCGGCGATCGACGTCGAACCAGCCGGCGAAGGCCACGATCGCGACCGCCGCGAGATAGACATAGCAGGCCGGCCAGATCCGCAGCGCGCGGCGCACGTAGAACGACGTCAGCGCGATGCCGCCCGTGCGCGCGAACTCGGCGCGCAGCACGTTGGTGATCAGGAAGCCGCTGAGGACGAAGAAGATCAGCACGCCGAGCCGGCCGTCGGCGATCAGCCGCAACGGCGCGTACCAGCCCGTGTAGCCGCCCGGCAGCATGTGCTGGGCATGGCCGACGACAACCATCGTCACCGCGACGGCGCGCAACCCGGTCAACTGCGTGACGCGATGGTTCATCGGCTGGTTCCCGTTGGCACGGTAAAGGAGCAGGAGATAGGCCGGTGCCCCGATTCGGCGGCACCGATATGCCGCCGGGATTTTGTATGAAAAATATCGGAATGAAATTGCTTCAAAAATCCCGGGGCGGGCACCGGCGACGGCGCACACCCTGACGAGCCGACGTCCGCGGCGGCGAATGGGCATAATGACAAGCCTTGTCCGGCGGCGGCCGGTCCGATGCCCACGCAACGAGTTTTTTGCGGCGCCGCAATATCCACCGTGCCGTGCCCCGCCCGCACACCGGCCCGCGCCTCGTCCGCCTCCTGTCGACCCTCACCCGGAGCCTGCCTGTGTACCCACCGATCGAACCCTACGCCCACGGCCACCTCGACACCGGCGACGGCCATCGCATCTACTGGGAGCGCTGCGGCAACCCGGCCGGCAAGCCCGCCGTGTTCCTGCACGGCGGCCCCGGCGCGGGCTGCAGCCCCGACCATCGCCGCCTGTTCGACCCGGAGCGCTACGACATCCTGCTGTTCGACCAGCGCGGCTGCGGGCGCTCGACGCCGCATGCGAGCCTCGAGAACAACACGACGTGGCATCTGGTCGCCGACATCGAACGCCTGCGCGAGATGGTCGGCGCCGAGCAATGGCTCGTATTCGGCGGCTCGTGGGGCAGCGCGCTGTCGCTCGCGTACGCGGAAACGCATCCCGAACGCGTGAGCGCGCTGATCGTGCGCGGCATCTTCACGATGCGTCGCGCGGAATTGCTGTGGTACTACCAGGAAGGCGCGTCGTGGCTGTTCCCCGACCTGTGGGAAGCGTTCCTTGCACCGATTCCGGAAGCCGAGCGCGGCGACCTGATGGCCGCCTACCATCGCCGGCTGACCGGCGACGACGAAGCCGCGAAACTCGAAGCCGCGCGCGCATGGAGCATCTGGGAAGGCCGCACGATCACGCTGCTGCCCGATCCCGCGCTCGCCGCGCACTTCGCGGACGGCCACTACGCGCTCGCGTTCGCGCGGATCGAAAACCACTACTTCGTCAACAAGGGCTTCGTCGAAGAAGGCCAGTTGCTGCGCGACGCGCATCGCCTCGCCGGCATTCCGGGCGTGATCGTACAAGGCCGCTACGACATCGCGACGCCCGCACGCACCGCATGGGATCTGTCGAAGGCGTGGCCGGACGCGACGTTCGAGATCGTGCCCGGCGCCGGGCACGCGTACAACGAGCCGGGGATCCTGCAGGCGCTGCTCGCGGCAACGGACCGGTTCGCCGATTAATCAACACGACACACGCAACGCGGCGCGTGCGGCCATGCCTGCCGGCACGCGCCGCGCCGCCCGATCAAAGTACGGTTTCGACGATGGTCCTGCCGCTGATCGCCCGCTCGACGAGCTGTTCGTCGCCGACCTTGCGGATCGCGTCGTCGAGCAGCCCTTCCGGTTCTTCGGTCGCCACCTTCAACAGGCCCGACAGGCCCCGCGCGTCGAGCACCACCAGCGTCTCCATCGAATCCGCGCGGCTCACGAGCACGCGGCGCAACGCCGGCCCCGCGCCGAAGCTCGCGCAGAGCGCAATCGTCTCGCTGCCGAGCGTGTAGTCGAAGTTCTTGATCATGATCTGCCGCCGTTGCTGGGGAATGGCGAGGCGCGACGGCGCGGCGCCGTGACGTCGACGCACCCGCGCGTGCCGCCGGTGCCGGACCGAGGCTCGATCCGTTCGCCGGCAGGATCATGCTAGGCGTGCAGAATTAACGAAGACTTAAACGGCGAATCGCCCGGGCGGGCGGCATCGCGCGACATCACGGCGCGTCGAGCGGCTCGACCGTCACGCCGACCTTCAGCTCCTGATCCGCGCCGCCGCCGCGAATCACGCCGCGCAGCGGCGTCACGTCCGCATAGTCGCGGCCGATCGACAGCATCACGTAGTCGTCGCCCGGCGCGCGGTCGTTGGTCGGATCGAGCTGTAGCCAGCCGTTGTCCTCGGGCCACGCCGGGTCGTACACCTCGACCCACGCATGTGACGCGTCGGCGCCGATCAGCCGTGGCTGCCCGGGCGGCGGCTGCGTGAGCAGATAACCGCTCACGTAACGCGCGGCCAGCCCGAGCGAGCGCAGTGCGCCGATCATCACGTGCGCGAAGTCCTGGCAGACCCCCTTGCGCAATCGCAGCGCATCGAGTGCCGATGTCGTGATGTCGGTGCTGTTCGGCGTGTACGCAAAGTCGGCGTGCACGCGCCGCATCAGGTCCCATGCGGCCTGCACGAGCGGCCGCTGCGGCGTGAAGCTCGCGGCCGCATACGCGGCGAGTTCGGCGTCGCACGCGACGTGCGGCGAAGCAAACACGAATTCGCTCGCCGCGTCGTAAGGCTGCCCCGCGCGGAACCGCAAGCGGTCGCGCACGGCTTCCCATGCAGTCGCGTGTTTTTCGTCGGGACGAGCGATCGCGGGCGGCGGCTCGCCGCGCGCACCGAGCGACCACACGGGCGGCGTCACGCGCACCGTGCTGCGGCTGCGCACGAGCAGCGCGTCGTGCGGCTGGTTCAGCGCGAACGATGCGCGCGCGTTGCCGAACGCGTCGATCTCCGTGCAGATCGATTCCGGCGCGGGGTTGATGTCGAGCGAGAACGACAGCACCTGCTGGCGCGGCGTCGCGAGCGGTTGCAGGCGCGCCTGGTGCTGCGCCGATTCGACGCGCGCCGCGTACCGGTATTCGGTATCGTGCGTGACGCGCAGCAACCGGCCGGGTGCAATGGCGGCCGGTGCGGCCGGTGCAGCAGGCGCGGCCGGCACCGCTGCCTGTCGTCCGTTTCCGGAACCCGGCGGCGTTTTCGTCGTGCCTTTCGTCGTCACCATAGCGTCCTGCCCGCCTCGCGCACGTGGCTGAAATAACGCTCGCCGATCCGGTTCGACAGTTCCCAGACCGCCTTCGCCGTCGCGTCGAGCATGCCGAGCAGCTTGTCGTGCCGGCCGCCGTCGGCGGTTTCGCACAGCTCGTGCAGCGACCATGCGGACACGTCCGGAATCGTCTCGGCCAGCTCGGACAGCGCATAACCTTCGCTGCGCTCAACCTTCGCCAGCCGGCCGCGCAGCGCCTGCACGACCCAGCCGAGCGAGCGCGGGTTGTCGGTATCGAGCACGACGAGCGACAGCAGCGGCGCGACGTCGAAGCCGCGCTGGAACCGCGAGCGGAACGTGATCGTGCTGTCGAACAGCTCCAGCACGAGTTCGAAGCCGTCCTGCCGGTACACGGCGCCTTCGTCGAACGCGAACTTCAGCACGCTGCACAGAAAGTCCAGCCGGTCGATCTGCCTGCCGATCGACAGCAGCCGCCAGCCGTCATCGCGCGTCATGTGGTCGGTCTGCGCGCCAGTGATCGCGCCGAGCAGCAGGCCGAGGCGTTCCAGCAGTTGCAGCGCCTCGTTGCCGATCTGCTCGTCGGCTTCCGGATGGTCGGCGCTGTCCGCGAACAGTTGCGTCGCGTCGTCGATCAACCGCCACTGATCGCTCGACAGCCGTTCGCGAATCGCGGCGGCCGCGCCGCGCATCCCGAACAGGCACGACGCGATTCCCGAGGTGCGATCCGCGCCGCGCGTCAGCGACGTCGCGAGCGCGTGCAGGAACGCACGCGGCGCATCGACGGCGTTCGGCGCGTCGGCCGCGATCAGGCCCGTGTCGCGGCACAGCGTGTCGAGCAGTTCCAGGTGCGCGGGGCTGTCGACGTCGTCCTCGCCGCGCAGCCGTTCGAGCGCGGCGCGCGCGAGGCGCATCAGGTTGGTCGCGCGCTCGGTGTAGCGGCCGAGCCAGAACAGGTTCTCGGCCGCGCGGCTCGCGATCGCGCGCGGCCGCTCGACGAGGTCGTCAGGGCCGAGGTGCGTCTGCAGCAGCGTCGTCGAATCGACGATGCCCTCGGTCATCACCCACGTATCGACGGTGCTGCCGCCGTGCGGCATCGGCGCGTTGAACAGCGTGTCGCGCGTGCCGACCCGCGACAGCCCGCCCGGCAGGAGCCGCCAGCGCTGCGCGCCGTCGGCGAGCGCGAACACGCGCAGCAGCAGCGGCTTCGGCACGATGCGCGCGCCGCCGTTGCCGTCGGGCGTGCCGTGCCCCGGCCAGGTCGGCGCCTGCGACAGCGGCAGGTCGGCCTGCACCGTGTAGTGTTCGGGCCGCGCGAGTATCCGCGCGCGCCAGTCGGCAAGCTGCGCCTGCGTGAGCCGCGCGCCGATCACCGGGTCGAACGGGCCGCCCGCCTGCACGTCGGCCGGATACGACGCCCTCACGATGCAGCGCGCGAGCTGCGGCAGCGCGTCGTCGCACGCGGCCGCCTCGCCGCACCACCACGAATGCACGGCCGGCAGCGTCAGCGTTTCGCCGAGCAGGCCTTCCGCGAGACGCGGCATGAAGCCGAGCATGGCCGGCGATTCGAGGAAACCCGAGCCCGGCGCGTTCGCGAGCAGCACGTTGCCCGCGCGCACGGCCTGCAGCAGCCCCGGCACGCCGAGCATCGAATCGGGCCGCAGTTCGAGCGGATCGAGCCACGCGTCGTCGACGCGCCGCAGGATGCCGTGCACGGGTTCGAGCCCGCGCAGCGTCTTCAGGAATACGCGGTTGTCGCGCGCGGTCAGGTCGCCGCCCTCGACGAGCGTGAGGCCGAGGTAGCGCGCGAGATACGCATGCTCGAAATACGTCGCGCTGTGCGGCCCCGGCGTCAGCAGCACGATCCGCGAATTCCTGGCGGCCGGGCTGAGCGCCTGCATGCTCTGCAGCAGCGCGCGGTACGCGGACGCGAGCCGCTGCACGCGCAGCCCGCGAAACCCGCGCGGAAAGAGCCGCGACACGATCAGCCGGTTTTCGAGCAGATAGCCGAGCCCGGCCGCGCCCTGCGTGTGCTGCGCGACGATCCGCCACTGCCCGTCCGGGCCGCGCGCGAGATCGAACGCGACGACGTGCAGCCATGTATCGCCCGGCACGCGCGCACCGCGCATCGCGCGCAGGTAGCCCGGATGGCCGGTCACGAGCGCGGGCGGCAGCAGCCCGCGCTGCAGGATCGTCTGCGGCCCGTACAGGTCGGCCATCGTCGCGTTGAGCAGCCGCACGCGCTGCAGCACGCCGCGCTCGATCGCGACCCAGTCCTCGGGCGTGACGATCAGCGGCAGCAGGTCGAGCGACCACGGGCCGGCCGCGCCGTCGCCGGCGCGCTGCTCGTGCAGCTGGTAGAACAGGCCGTTCTCGCGCATGCGCCGGTGCAGCGCGTCGGCACGGCGATCGAGGTCGGCCACGCCGTCGCTGCCGATCGATGTGAAGAAACTGCGCCATGCGGGCGCGAGCGCAGGCGCGTTCAGGCCGGCCGCGCTGCCGCGCAGTTCGTCGTAACGGCCGGCGGCCGCCGGCGCCGCAAGCGCGGCGGCCAGTTCGGCGGCGTCCGGCTGCGCGCCGGTATCGAATAGCGTGGGCATCGCGTCGGGGTCGGCGAGATGGTCGGAGTGAATGGGCTGCACGGTGTCGTTTCGTCGTCAGGGCGCGGCCGCGCATGCACGCCGCCGCACGGGCGGCGGGCCGCGGCGCGCGGCCGCAATCTGCCCGCATCCTAGCATTCCGGCGCGGCCGCGATCGGCCGGCGCGCCGGAAAGTCGCGAACCGCGCATCGTCGTCAGCCCCGTCATCGGCCGGTCACGGCCGCCGCAGGTCGAGCGTGAACGGGAATTCGCGGCTCGGCGCGGCAGCCGACACGCTCATCCGCCCCGGCGTGTGCCCCATCTCGACAAAGCGCGCGAGCCGGCGGCTCTCGGCCTCGTACGCATTGACGGGGAACGTCGCGTAGTTGCGCCCGCCCGGATGCGCGACGTGATAACGACAGCCGCCGAGCGAGCGCTGCAGCCACGTATCGACGATGTCGAACGTGAGCGGCGCGTGCACGCCGATGGTCGGGTGCAGCGCCGACGGCGGCGACCACGCCTTGTAGCGCACGCCCGCGACGTATTCGCCGACGGTGCCGGTCGGCTGCAGCGGCAGCGCGCGGCCGTTGACCGTCACGACGTGCCGGTTGTCGTTCAGCCCCGTCACGCGCACCTCGAGCCGTTCGACCGACGAATCGACGTAGCGCACCGTGCCGCCGGGCGCACCCTCCTCGCCCATCACGTGCCACGGCTCCAGCGCGCCGCGCAGCGACAGCTGCATCCCGTTCACCGCGATCCGGCCGAACAGCGGGAAGCGGAATTCGAAGTGCGGCGCGAACCACGCCGGATCGAACGCGAAACCGGCGTCGCGCAGTTCGGCCAGCACGTCGTCGAAATCCATCTGAAGGAATGCGGGCAGCATGAAGCGATCGTGCAGCGCGGTGCCCCAGCGCGTAAGCGGCGTCGTGTACGGCGCGGCCCAGAAGCGCGCGACCAGCGCGCGCAGCAGCAATTGCTGCACGATGCTCATCCGCGCATGCGGCGGCATCTCGAACGCACGCAGTTCGAGCAGGCCGAGCCGCCCGGTCGACGAATCGGGCGAATACAGCTTGTCGATGCAGAACTCGCTGCGGTGCGTGTTGCCCGTCACGTCGATCAGCAGGTTGCGCAGCACGCGGTCGACGAGCCACGGCGGCATGTCCTGCCCGTAGAGCAGCTTGTTGCGCTGGATCTCGGCGAACGCGATGTCCAGTTCGTAGAGCTGGTCGTTGCGGGCCTCGTCGACGCGCGGCGCCTGGCTCGTCGGCCCGATGAAAAGCCCGGAGAACAGGTACGACAGCGACGGATGGTTGTGCCAGTACGAGATCAGGCTCGCAAGCAGGTCCGGGCGGCGCAGGAACGGGCTGTCGGCCGGCGTCGCACCGCCGAGCACGAAGTGGTTGCCGCCGCCCGTGCCGACGTGACGGCCGTCGACCATGAACTTCTCGCTGCTGAGCCGCGACTGCCATGCGGCGTCGTACAGGAATTCGGTGTGATCGACGAGCTCGTCGAAGCTCGCGGCCGGATGGATGTTCACCTCGATCACGCCGGGATCGGGCGTCACCTGCAGCAGCTTCAGCCGTGCGTCGCGCGGCGGCGGATAACCTTCGAGCACGAGCTTCACGCCGAGCGCATGCGCGGTCAGCTCGATCGCGCCGAGCAGTTCGAGATAATCCTCGAGCGCGGCGAGCGGCGGCATGAACAGGTACAGGATGCCTTTGCGCACTTCGACGCACAGCGCGGTGCGCGTGATCCACGCGGCCGACTCGAAGCGCTCGGGCCGGCGCTGCGGGTCGTGCGCATGCGCGGCATGCCGCCCGCTGGCCGTGTCGTCGCCGCGCCATTGCATCACGGTCTGCGCGGACGCTTCGCGATGCACGCCGGACAGGTAGCGCGGCGCGTCGGCCGGGCCGGCGTAGCGCGCGCGGATGGCGGCGGCTTCCGGCAGCGCGGCGCGCGGCGCGAACGGATCGCGCTCGACCAGGTACGGATGGTCGGCGCGGGCGGCCCACGGCAGCGAATCGAGCGGCAGCCGATAGCCCATCGGCGAATCGCCGGGCACGAGGTACATCCGCTCGTCGCGGAAGAACCACGGGCCCGTCTGCCAGCGCGGCCCGTCGAGGCCCGGCCGATGGCGGCCCCGCTCGTCGTCCGTACGCTTGACCGGCAGCACGTAGCCGACCACGCTGTCGAGCTGCTGCTCGAACACCTTGCGCAACCGCGCGCGTTCGAGCTCGTCGTCGAGGCGCGAGTCGAACGGATCGACGTTGACGGGCAGCCGGCGTTCGCGCCACAGGTAATACCAGACGTCCTCGTAGCCGGGGCGGATGAATTCGTCGGTCAGGTTCAGCCGCGCGGCCAGCGCGTCGATGAAGCGTTTCGCGTCGTCGGTCGTATACGCGGACGGCTCGCGCTCGTCGGCGAACAGCGACGGATCGTGCCATACCGGCTGGCCGTCCGCGCGCCAGAAGATCGACAGCGCCCAGCGCGGCAGTTGCTCGCCCGGATACCACTTGCCCTGCCCGAAATGCAGGAAGCCGCCGTCGCCGTATTCGGCGCGCAGCCGCTGCACGAGCTCGGTCGCATAGCCGCGCTTGGTCGGGCCGAGCGCATCGGTGTTCCATTCGGCGCCGTCGCGATCGTCGATCGACACGAAGGTCGGCTCGCCGCCCTGCGTGAGCCGCACGTCGCCGGCCGCCAGCGCGCCGTCGACCTGCGTGCCGAGCGTGCGCACGGCATCCCACTGCGACTCCGTATACGGCTTCGTCACGCGCGGCGATTCGTACACGCGCGTCACGGCCATCTCGTGCTCGAACGACACCTCGCATTCGTCGATCAGCCCTTCGACCGGCGCCGCGCTGGTCGGCTGCGGCGTGCACGCGAGCGGGATATGCCCTTCGCCGGCAAGCAGGCCCGACGTCGGATCGAAGCCGATCCAGCCGGCACCGGGCAGGTAGACCTCGCACCACGCGTGCAGGTCGGTGAAGTCGACCGACGTGCCGCTCGGGCCGTCGAGCGATTTCACGTCGGGCGTGAGCTGGATCAGGTAGCCCGACACGAAGCGCGCGGCGATGCCGAGATGGCGGCAAAGCTGCACGAGCAGCCACGCGCTGTCGCGGCACGAGCCGGATGCGAGTTTCAGCGTCTGTTCGGGCGTCTGTACGCCCGGCTCCATCCGGACGAGGTAGCCGATGTCGTGCTGAAGCTGCTGGTTCAGCGCGACGAGGAAGTTCACGGTGCCGGCCGGCGTGCGGTCGACGCTGTCGACATACGCGCGGAACAGCGGCGACGCACTCGTTTGCGGATCGCATGCGAGATACGGCGCGAGCTCGGTCTTCAGCGCGTCGTCATAGTTGAACGGATATTGCTCCGCGCTCGCTTCCAGGAAGAAGTCGAACGGGTTGTACACCGACATCTCGGCGACGAGATCGATCGTGATCTCGAAGGACTCGGTGCGCTCAGGAAACACGAGCCGCGCGAGATAGTTCGAGAACGGGTCCTGCTGCCAGTTGATGAAATGCTGCGCGGGCTCGACCGTCATCGAATACGCGAGGATCGGCGTCCGGCAGTGCGGCGCGGGCCGCAGCCGCACGACCTGCGGGCCGAGGTTGACGAGCCGGTCGTAACGGTAGCGGGTGGTGTGATGCAGCGCGACGTGGATGGACATGGGAGCTCGATTCGGGTTGGATCGGCCGCGCGCGCCGCGTCGCTGTCGACGCGGCGGCCCGGCATGGCGGATGCGGCGAAAGCGCGGGTCCGGTCAGACGAGTTCGGGCGTCTGCACGACGCTGATCTCGACGCCGACGGCCGTCGCGCCGAGCCCCGTCACCGGCTGCGCGTCTCGATAGTCGAGGCCGACCGCGATGCGCACGTAGCGCTCGTCCGGGCAGCGGTTCATGAACGGATCGAACCCGACCCAGCCGAGCCCTTCGACATAGGCCTCGGCCCATGCATGGCCGGCCGGCTGCTGCATCAGCGCGGCGGCTTGCGGCTGCGCGCCGAGCGCCGCCTGCGACTGGCCCTGCGATTGCGACTGCGACTGCGACTGCGCGGCATGCGACGCCCCGAGCACCTGCTGCATGCCCTCGCCGCTCTGCAACGCGAGCGCTTCCTCGTCTTCGTCGTCGCCCGCGTTCTGCTTCGCGTCGGCGATGCGCTGCATCGCGCTGTCGGCGAGCACGTAGCCCGAGATATAGCGGGCGGGAATCTTCAGCGCGCGCGCGGCCGCGATGAACGCGTGCGCATGGTCGCGGCTCGTGCCCTCGCCGCTTTGCAGCGCGGTTTCCGCATCGACGGGCGCGTCGGCGGCCAGGTTCGGCGCGTACGCGATGCGGCCGTGCACTTCCGTCATCAGCCAGTGCAATGCGTCGAGGCCGTACGGCTCGATCGGCAGCGCCTGCGCGAGCGCGCGCACGGTGTCGCCCGCCTTCGTGAGCGCGGTCTCGCGCTCGAAGATCCACGGCGGCGCATAACCTTCTGGATTGCCGAGAATGCCCGCGCGGTCCTGCGTCTCGACGACGCCTGCCGCGACGACGACGATCTCGGCCTTCGCGCCGCGGTCGTGACGCACGAGGTCGATCCGGTTGCCGAGCCCGTCGGCGTACGACAGCGTCGGCTCGACGCCGTCGATCGTGACCTGCCACGCGCGCACCGTCTGCCCGGGCCCGGACTGCGGGCGCAGCCTCAGCCGTTGCAGCGCATGGGTGGCTTGATCGTCGAACTGATAACGCGAAATGTGTCGGATGGCGAGTCGCATGGCAAGCCTCAGTCGAAGTTGTAGGCCTGGGCGATTTCGAGCCCGAGGCTGTTGTTGCGGCCGATGAAGTCGGTCAGGAACTCGTGCAGGCCGCTCTTGAAGATCCGCTCGACCGAGGTATCGGACAGCATCTGCAGGATCTTCGCGGCCGTGTCGTGACACGGATGTGTCACGCCGTAATCCTTCGCGAGCAGGTTCAGGCTCGACACGACGCGCCCGTAGCAATAACGCAGCGAACGCGGCATGCGGCCGTTCAGGATCAGGTAGTCGGCGATGTTCATCGGCTTGTACTGCACGTCGTACACCCAGCGGTACGAACGGTGCGCGGCCACGCAGCGCAGGATCGTTTCCCACTGGTAGTTGTCGAGGATCGTGCCCACGTGCGACACCGACGGCAGCAACAGGTGGTACTTCACGTCGATGATCCGCGCGGTGTTGTCCGCGCGCTCGACGAACGCGCCGATCTGCGCGAAATCGAAGATCTCGTTGCGCAGCATCGTGCTGTAGAAGCTGCCGAGGATCAGCGCGGTTTCGCGCTTCACCTCGTCGAGCACCGCCGGCAGCTCGCTTTCCGGCACCGGCCGCGCGAACGCGCGGCGCAGCGCGAGCCACGCGCCGTTCACGCTCTCCCACGCCTCGCGCGTGAGCGCCGTGCGCACCATCCGCGCGTTCGAGCGCGCGGCCTCGATGCACGACAGCACGCTCGACGGGTTGTCGCGGTCGCGCAGCAGGTAGTCGGTCACGGTATCGGCCGCATACGCATCGTATTTCTGCCGGTAGCCGTCGTCGGCGCCCGAGCTGACGAGCACCGACGACCATTCGGCCGGCGCGTCGGACGTGCGCGTGAGCGCCATCCGCAGCCCGGCATCGACGATGCGCGCGATATTCTCCGCGCGCTCGATATAGCGGTACATCCAGTAGAGACCGCTTGCAGTACGTCCCAGAAGCATCTCGTGTCCACTCCGTCTTCGTTCGGTTGGCGCGCCGGCTCCGGCGCGCGCGGTCGTGTCCGGCTCAGTCGGCCAGCACCCAGGTGTCCTTGGTGCCGCCGCCCTGGCTCGAGTTGACGACGAGCGAGCCCTCCTTCAGCGCGACGCGCGTGAGCCCGCCCGGCGTGATGCGGATCCGGTCCGACACCAGCACGAACGGCCGCAGGTCGACGTGGCGCGGCGCGAGGCCGGCTTCGGTCAGGATCGGCGTCGTGGACAACGCCAGCGTCGGTTGCGCGATGTAGTTCGCGGGCCGCGCGCGCAGCTTCGCGGAAAACGCCTCGATCTCGGCCTTCGACGCGCACGGCCCGACGAGCATCCCGTAGCCGCCCGAGCCGTGCACTTCCTTCACGACCAGTTCGTCCAGATGCTCGAGCACGTATTTCAGGCTGTCCGCATCGCCGCAGCGCCAGGTCGGCACGTTCTCGAGCAGCGCCTTGCGGCCCGTGTAGAACTCGACGATCTCCGGCATGTACGAGTAGATCGCCTTGTCGTCGGCGATGCCGGTGCCGGGCGCGTTCGCGATCGTGATGTTGCCCGCGCGGTACACGTCCATGATCCCCGCGACGCCGAGCACCGAATCGGGGCGGAACGTGAGCGGATCGAGGAACGCGTCGTCGACGCGCCGGTACAGCACGTCGATCGGCTGGAAGCCTTCGGTCGTGCGCATCGCGACGCGGCCGTCGATCACCTGCAGGTCGCTGCCCTCGACGAGGTGCACGCCCATCTGGTCGGCGAGGAACGAATGTTCGTAGTACGCGGAATTGTGGATGCCGGGCGTCAGCACCGCGATGGTCGGGTTGTCGGCGTTGCCGCCCGGCGGGCACACGGCCGCGAGCGACTGGCGCAGCATCTGCGGATAGGTCTCGACCGGGCGCACCTTCACCTGCTGGAACAGCTCCGGGAAGAGCTGCATCATCGTCTCGCGGTTTTCCAGCATGTACGACACGCCGGACGGCGTGCGCGCGTTGTCCTCGAGCACGTAGAACTCGTTCTCGCCGGTGCGCACGATGTCGACGCCGATGATGTGCGTGTAAACGTTGCCGGGCGGCCGGAAGTCGATCATCTCCGGAATGAACGCTTCGTTGTGCGCGATCAGGTGCTTCGGCACGATGCCCGCGCGCACGATCTCCTGGCGGTGGTAGATGTCGTCGAGGAACGCGTTGAGCGCCATCACGCGCTGCTCGATGCCGAGCGACAGCCGGCTCCATTCCGAACCCGAGATGATGCGCGGGACGATATCGAACGGAATCAGCCGCTCGGCGGCCTCCGCGTCGCCGTAAACGGCGAACGTGATGCCCGTCCTGCGGAACACGCCCTCCGCGTCGTGGGCTTTCTGGGCGAGGCTCGCGGGATTCTGCGTGTCGAGCCATTGCTTCAGGCGCGCGTAAGGCGCCCTTACCATGTCGCCGGATTGCAGCATTTCATCGAATGGCTTCATCGATCTTTTCTCCATCGATCGTTTTCCCCGGCATTGCGCATGCCGGACCGGCGTAATGACTACTCTGCAAGGACCGTGCCTTGCGATATCCCCCCTTTTGCGCCGAGCCGGGCATGCCCGCGCGGCCTGCCGCACCATTACGGTGCAGCGCGCGATGCCGATGGCGGCATCGATGCGCCGCGATCGCGCACGGCCGATGCTGCGCCGCGTCTGCCGAACATAGTTCTCCCGCGTGTCGCGAATGTGCAATCTGCACTGCACAAAAAGACGGCCACCCGGAGCGCCGAAGCGCCGGCCGCCGGATCGCCGGCCGCCTGAACCGAGGGGCGGGAAGGCGGGCCGGCACGCGCACCGCGCGGCCGGCCCGGGGAAGTACCGTCTGCGGCCGCACCGGCAGTTCGACGCGATGAACTAATCGGTTAGCCGGGTCCGGCACCTCAACGCTATGCAGCCGTAATCCCGCCGACAACGCCCATGCATATTTCGACTGACACCCATCGAAAAAAAACATCGGGACGATCGGCGCGAGGCGCGGTACGCTAGAAAATTGTTGCAGCGAAGCGGCGCCGCCGCCGCCCTCCCGGCGCCCGACTATAAAAAGCGAAGATCGAAATGGAAGCAAAGTGGCTGGAAGATTTCCTGAGCCTTGCGGATACCAAGAGCTTTTCCCGTGCCGCGCGTAACCGGCACCTGACGCAGTCTGCATTCAGCAGACGAATCGCCGCACTCGAAACCTGGATGGACGCGAAGCTGGTCGACCGGAGCATCAACCCGATCACGCTGACGCCGGCCGGACAGATGTTCCGCGGGCTCGCCGCGGACATCCTGCGCAGCATGTATGCGGCGCGCAATCTCGTGAACGGCTACGACCAGTTCGCGGCCAGCGACCAGGTCGTGCGTTTTGCCGTCGCGCATACGCTCGTCTTCACGCTGTTTCCCGAATGGCTCAAGCAGCTCAACGGCGAGGTCGGCCACGTGACCGCGCGCGTGAACGCGGTGAACGTGCCGGAAGGCGTGCAGCAGCTCGTCGAAGGCGAATGCGACCTGCTGCTCGGCTATCACCATCCGCAGTTGCCGATCGTGCTCGACCCGAACCACTTCCCGTTCGTCAGCCTCGGCGTCGAGCGGATCCTGCCGGTGTCGACGCCCGACGCGCGCGGCAAGCCCGTGTTCCAGCTGCCGGGCACGCCCGATACCCCGCTGCCGCTGCTCGCGTATTCGTCGGGCGCGTTTCTCGGGAACATCGTCGAGATGCTGCTGCTGAATGCGACCGAGCCGTATGTGCTGCACCGGTGCTTCGAGACGCATATGTCCGAAGCATTGAAGGGCATGGTCGTGGCCGGGCACGGGATCGGCTGGCTGCCCGAAAGCTGCGTCGAGAAGGAACTCGCGGAGGGCACGCTCGTGTGCGCGGGCTCCGGGGACTGGATCACCGAACTCGAAATCCGCCTGTATCGATCCGCGCGCAAGCGCGGGCTCGCGGCCGAGCAGCTGTGGACCTACATCATGAACCGGCCGCGCACGGCGGCCGAAGGCGCGAGCGGTGCCGAGCAAGCGGCCGCGCCGGCAATGAGGAATGACGGAGGCTTTTTGCTGTGGTGGGACGGTTTGCGTAGCGAGATGCAGCCGATCCACGACAGCCAGGGCGTGTTCGCCGTCCTGGAAAAGGAAGTGCGGCGCCTGGGCTTCGATTACTACGCCTATGGCGTGCGCCACACGATTCCCTTCACCCGGCCGAAGACCGAGGTCCATGGCACCTATCCCAAGGCCTGGCTGGAGCGATACCAGATGCAGAACTACGGGGCCGTGGATCCGGCGATCCTCAACGGCCTGCGCTCCTCGGAAATGGTGGTCTGGAGCGACAGCCTGTTCGACCAGAGCCGGATGCTCTGGAACGAGGCTCGCGATTGGGGCCTCTGTGTCGGCGCGACCCTGCCGATCCGCGCGCCGAACAATTTGCTCAGCGTGCTTTCCGTGGCGCGCGACCAGCAGAACATCTCCAGCTTCGAGCGCGAGGAAATCCGCCTGCGGCTGCGTTGCATGATCGAGTTGCTGACCCAGAAGCTGACCGACCTGGAGCATCCGATGCTGATGTCCAACCCGGTCTGCCTGAGCCATCGCGAACGCGAGATCCTGCAATGGACCGCCGACGGCAAGAGCTCCGGGGAAATCGCCATCATCCTGAGCATTTCCGAGAGCACGGTGAACTTCCACCACAAGAACATCCAGAAGAAGTTCGACGCGCCGAACAAGACGCTGGCTGCCACCTACGCCGCGGCGCTGGGCCTCATCTGAATGCGCATCGCGCGGCGAAGCGCGGGCGGCAGCCGCTGACATTCGCGTCCGCGCCGTGCGCGTCAACGGCGCGAGCGCGGGTGCGATCCCGGGCAATGCGGTGGCCGCGTGCTTGTGGGTCGCGCCGCTTCATATCGAACGCGCCTCCTTTCCTGCAGCAATCGGCAATCCCGCCGCAACTCGCGAAATCATTTTTCAGGCCCGGAATCGATATCAAAGAAAATGCAAACGTTTGCGATTCAAAATAGTATTTTTTAAGCCCTTCGCACCGATCCCGAATATCTCCTCTTATTTTAATATCAGAAATACCCTGTTACAGAACAAATAAAAAGTTTCTATTTGCATGTAACGAAACGAATATCAAAAAAGACGTCTCGCCCCATTTAAAATCGCGTAACCTGTGTCTGAAATTCACTGATTCGCCTCGAACACAGGCGCAAAACTTTCTTTTATCAGTCGTTATTTTTCGGTACGAATTTCGATACCTCCGACTTGATTCAATGTGTGCTCGATCATCCGTACCGAAAGCAATATTCATATCTGGCAATATCGACTTTCTTCAGTGGTAAGCAGGTCATACAAATCTGTCGCAATCCTGTTTAGATAATATCTTTCAGCGCCGTTCCATTCAAGCCACACGCGGTTGTTGATTCAAAATCCATCGTGTATCAATAGCATGTCGCAAAAAGAACGTTGGCAAATTTGACTCGGAGACTCGGAATAAATGCGCTGCCATTGATTCCGGACGGGAGGTTGCAATGTCTTCCTCGTTTCGACAACATGCTCGCCCTTTCCTGAGCGTCGTCGTATCCGCGCTCTGCCTGAATGCCACGGCCCAGACACCCGCGTCCGGTTCCGGCTCAGGCCGCTATGTGATTTCGTATATCTGCGGCGATGCACAAATCGACGGTACGGCGCCGCTTCCCCCCGACGGCCGTCCGTACAACCTCGGCGTGTCGTTCGCGTCGGCCCGAACCGGGCAACCGCTTGCCAACGTACAGGTGCGCCTGAGGCGACACGGCCGCGTGCTCGTCGAATTCAACGCATCGGGATCGCGCTGCCTGTTCAGCGTGCCCGAGGCGAGCTACCGGGTCGAAGGGACCTATCAGGGCGCCACGCAGTTCGCGATCGTCGAAACGGGCGTACTCACCACGCAATTGCGATGGTGAACGCCGCCTGAACCCGCTCCGACAATGTCATTCACCGCAGCGTATCGAATCTAGGAGCATTGAATGGCTCGCGCAGAACGACCGGACGACCCGCCGGCCCGCCAGTCGAAACCCTCCTGGGGTCCCGGCAAGAACGCCGCACTCAGCTTCGTCGCGTTTGCCACGATCTTCGGCATCTTCGCGTATGCCGAGCGGGACACGGCGCTCGGCCATGCGAGCGTGACGCACGACCTCTCCGGCGTGATCGCAACCGCCGTCGGGAAATACCGCAACGCGATCGTGGCCGCGACGTCCCGCGCAACCGGTGCGTCCGGCGTGTCCGGAACATCGGCCGCCCCCGGGCCGGCGCCGACGATCGCACCGGCCACTCCGCCCGCGCCACCGGCGCCGCCCGCTGCTGCAGCGCCGCCCGTCAAGCTCGCGGTCGAACCGGAAGCCGCGCCGCGGGCAGCGTCCCGCGCCGCCGCGAAACACCGCCAACCGTCGCACGCGCCGCCCGTGAAACTCGCGGCGAATACGCATGGAATTAGGGCAGCAGTTGGGATGGGATGCGTACTTTTATAGTATCTTTGCGCGAACCATGGATATGCAGGAGTTTACGGCTGTCGCGTTGAGGGCCTTGCGCGAACTACGGTTTGATTTTTTTGCCTACGGCATGTGCAGCGTGACTCCGTTCATGCGGCCCAGGACTTATATGTATGGCAATTATCCCGAGGACTGGGTGCAGCGATATCAGGCGGCTAACTACGCGGTGATCGATCCCACGGTGAAACACAGCAAAGTATCGTCGTCCCCCATTTTGTGGAGCAATGAGTTGTTCCGTGGGTGCCCGGATCTGTGGTCCGAAGCCAACGACTCGAATTTACGCCACGGCCTGGCACAGCCCTCGTTCAACACCCAGGGGAGGGTTGGGGTGTTAAGCCTGGCGCGCAAGGATAATCCCATCAGTCTTCAGGAATTTGAGGCGTTGAAGGTGGTGACCAAGGCGTTTGCCGCAGCGGTCCACGAGAAGATTTCCGAGCTGGAGAGCGACGTGCGTGTGTTCAATACGGATGTGGAGTTCAGCGGTAGGGAATGTGATGTGCTGCGCTGGACGGCCGACGGCAAGACCTCGGAGGAAATCGGCGTGATCATGGGGGTGTGCACCGATACGGTGAATTACCACCACCGCAACATCCAACGCAAAATCGGCGCCAGTAACCGCGTGCAGGCAGTCTCTTACGCCGTCGCGATGGGCTATATCTGAATGCCGCGCCGGCCCACGACCGTGCCAACGCACGGCTCGGCGATGCGCATCGCGCACCGCGAACCGAGACGCTGGCGGGCACGAGAAAGCACATGGACCTCGCGCCGAAGCCGCAGTCGTACAGCACCGACACGGCACGGATGCAGACGGCAAGCGTCACGCACGCGGAACTGGAAGGCGCCCGCGCGCTGGCAAAGGCGCGCTGGTGCGCGCAGATCGACGAATGGAACTGTGTGGAGCAAAACGCAAGCCGGGCGCTCGCGATCGACCCGACGAACAGCGAATCGCGTGCGTTGCTCGGGCAGGCGATCCGCAATCGTCTGTGAGCCGGTTCCGCATGACCGGGCCCTCGCCGTCCGGCAGCATGGCGAGCGGCGGCGTGCATCGTCGGGGCAACCGATGTGATCGTTTCGAAGTGAGGACATACCGTGGCCAACAATCGTAAACAACAATGCACCACCGTCGCCCCGTCCAGCCGGCGGATCCTCCTGCATGCGCCGCTCGTGTTGCTGCTCGTCGCGTCCGGCCCCTGCGTCTCCGCCGAAGGCGACACGGAACCGGGCAGCGTCGGCGAAATCGCCGGGACCAGCGGTGCGCCGGATCCGAAGCCGCCGGGCGCGCCGACACCGGGCGCGCTCGCGCCGGACGCGCCACCGCCGAATGCGCCGACCCCGATCGCGCAGGCCGCGAGTGCCCAGACGCCGAATGCCCAGACGCCGACACCGCAGACACCCGGCGCGCCGATGCCGAATGCGCAGGCGCCGGGTGCCCAACCATCGGGTACCCAACCGCCAGGCGCCCAGATCCCCGACGCGGAAACCCCGAACGCGCAGATGCCCGACCTCCGCACCGCCGATCCGGCCACCGTCCGCAACGACGTGTTCGGGCTCGCGTCGAGCGGCGGCGCGGTCATGGCGCTGGAGGAAGCGAAAGCCCGCCCCGACGTCTTCTCCGCCGTCGATCTCGCGCAGCTCGAGGAACTGTCGATTCGCCAGCAGGTGCGCGGCGGACGCGACAAGTCGCGCTCGATGACGAGCGCCGACCGCTTCGACGGGCTCGACAGCGCATTGCGCGCCGCGGACGACCTCGACAAGCGGATGCCGGCCACGCCCGAGTATTCGCAGGTCAGGACGGCGCTCGCCGGCGACCGGACGATCGCCTACGCCGCGCGCGGCGAAATGAAGACGGCCGTCGCGACGTTCGAGACGATTCCGCCGGATGCGGAAATCTCGATCGACGCGCTGGCGGCCGTCGGCGACGCGTACCTGTACCTGAGCGAACCGGGCAAGGCCAACGCCGTGTACCAGCGCGCGCTGTCGCAGGCGACCGCATCGCCGACGGACCGTGCGACGCGCGGCTTCCTGTACGGCGCGCGCACGCGTCCGATCGAATTGCGCGAGGGACTGTTCTGGTCGTACGTCGACCAGGCACGCGCGGCGGACGCGAGCCGGGTGCTCGACGACATGGGCAAATCGCTGCCGCCGGCCAACCAGGTGCGGACCTGGGGGCCGGAAAACGACGACTACCTGCGCTACTACCGGCTGCAGGCGCAATACCTGATCTACACGGGCCGGGTTGAAGAAGGGATCGCCGCGCTGGAAAAGCTCGAGAAGGAAGTGCCGTTCAATGCCGAGGTCCGCGCCGCGCACGCCGACGCCGTATCGGGCCAGTCGCATCCGCGCCAGGCGATCGCGATGTATCGCGCGTCGCTGACCGACCACCCGGACAACGTGGAAATGCTCGCGGGGCTCGGCCGCGCATCGCTGACGGCCGACGATTACGCGACCGCGAAGAGCGTCGACCAGACCTTCGGCAACACGTTCCCGGACAGCGGCTCCGTGCGCGCGTTCAAGCGCGACTACAACGCGTACCGCAGCCCCTTGTTCACGACCGACCTGAGCTTCGAGCACGGCAACAGCGCACTGGCCGACAACAGCTTCTCGTCGGACAGCTATGTGTATTCGCAACCGTTCGGCGACAACTGGCGCGTGTTTTCCCACACGTTCTTCGGCCATGCGCAAACCGACGCCGGCAGCGTCAGCCGCACGCGCACGGGTATCGGCGGCGACTACCGGCACGGGCCGCTCACGATCCTGGGCGAAGTCACGCGCTCGTTCGGCAGCGACGGGCGCACGGGCGGCCGAGGCTCCATCACGTACAACCTCAACGATTACTGGACGGTCAGCGGCGCGCTCGATTCCAACGACAACTCGCTGCCGTGGAAGGCGTATCTCGCGCACATCTGGGGCCGCTCGGCGAACGTCGAGGTCGTGTATCGCCAGAACGACCGCCGCGAAGTCCAGCTGAGCTACGGCGTGAGCCGCTACAGCGATTCGAACCTGCACCAGGAGATTTCAGCGACGGGTACGCAGCGCGTGTACACGTCCGCGAACCAGCTCGTCAACGTATCGCTGAATCTCGGCACCGACAGCAACACGCGGCGGGACGCGCCCTACTTCAGCCCGGGCCGCGACTACGCGGCCGCGGCGACCGTCATGCATCAGCTGACGCTGTGGAAGAAGGGCGACATGTCGTTGCAGCAGCGTCTATCGGCGTCCGGCGGCGTGTACAACGAGCGCGGCTTCGGCACCAGTCCGCTGTGGAGCGCCCGCCTCGCGCACACGTGGACGTTCAAGCACGACATCACGCTGACCTACGGCGTCGAGGTCAGCAGCCACGCATACGACGGCCAGCGCGAGCGTTCCGAAACCGGCTTCCTGTCGCTCAACCTGCCGTTTTAGAAAGGAGCTCGAACGATGCAATCCAGACGGTTCTTCATGTGCGGATGCCTCGGCACGTTTGCAGCCTGTTCGTTGTTCCCGGGCGTGACGAATGCGCGGATGATCGACCTGCTGCCGCCGTCCGATCCCGTCGACGGCAAGACGTTCCGCGTGATCTGCCTGCACGACGTGCGCGACAACCTGCTGTCGACGTTCGCCACGTCGACGATGGTCGATCCGTACGCGGTCGATACCGGTACGCTCACCGCCATCTTCTCGTGGCTGCAGACCAACAACTATCACACCGTCACGGTCAAGCAGATCGAGGCGTCGCGGCACGGCGGCAAGCCGCTGCCGCCGCGCGCGGTGCTGCTCACGTTCGACGACGGCTACCGCAGCCACTACACGAAAGTCCTGCCGCTACTCGAGCGCTTCAAGTATCCGGCCGTGATGGGCATCGTCACCGCGTGGATCGACGCGCCGCCGGATACGCCGATCCGCATCAGCGACCGGATCCAGATGCCGCGCGACTACTTCATGTCGTGGGACGAGGTGCAGAAGGTCGGCAAGTCGAATCTCGTCGAGCTCGCGTGCCACACGCACAACCTCCATCACGGCGCGGTCGCGAATCCGCAGGGCAACGAGTTGCCGGCCACCACGTCGCACCTGTACCTCCAGAACGAGAAGCGCTATGAAACCGATGCGGAGTTCGAAGCCCGCGTGCATGACGACCTTCAGACATGCGTGCGGCAGATTCGCGAACGCACCGGCATCGTCGCACGCTCGATGGTCTGGCCATACGGCGCGGAAAACCAGCCCGTGCGCAAGATTTCGACGTCGCTCGGCATGGACATCCAGTTCAGCCTCGACGCCGGCCCGAATACGCCGGACGTGCCGCTCGACCGGCTGCGGCGGATCCTGATGATGTACGACGTCGACATCGGCGGGTTCGAGCGGTCGATGCGCGAGCCGGCGACCAACCGCGGCGACGTCGATATCCCCGAGCGCGT
The DNA here is from genome assembly GCF_047978125.1 of Burkholderia sp. LFS061. NCBI lineage: Bacteria > Pseudomonadati > Pseudomonadota > Betaproteobacteria > Burkholderiales > Burkholderiaceae > Burkholderia > Burkholderia sp. LFS061. The sequence goes on from NZ_JBFPFS010000028.1 coordinate 42,702, forward strand.
CGTGCAGGTCGATCTCGACCAGGTCTACGATCCGGATCCGGGGCGGCAGGAAACGAATCTCGGCAAGCTCATCGAGCGCATCTACCGGATGCAGCCGAAATCGGTGTACCTGCAGGCGTTCGCCGATCCGAAGGGCACGGGCGTCGCGGAATCGCTGTACTTCCCGAACCGGCACCTGCCGATGCGTGGCGACCTGTTCTCGCGCGCCGCGTGGCAGCTCAACACGCGCGCCAACGTGCAGGTGTACGCATGGATGCCGGTGCTGGCGTTCCGCCCGCCGCCCGACAAGCATCGCGGGCTCGAGGCCGTCAGCGCGTACGGCGGCGCGCCTACGCGCGAAAACGGCTCGCGCGTGTACCGGCTGAGCCCGTTCGATCCGCAAGCGCGGCTGATGATCGAGCAGATCTACGAGGATCTCGGCAAGTACGCGTCGTTCAACGGCATCCTGTTCAGCGACGACGCCGTGCTCGACGATTACGAGGATGGGGGCCGGCACGCGCTGAGCACGTATTCGCAGTGGGGGCTGCCGGCCGACATCGGCAAGATCCGCGCGACGCCGGACCTGATGAGCCGCTGGACGCGGCAGAAGACGCGCTACCTGATCGAGCTGACGCGCCAGCTCGAGCAGATCGTGCTCGCGAACCAGAACGCGGGCGACGTGCTGACCGCGCGCAACATCTTCGCGCTGCCGGTGCTGAAGCCCGAGTCCGAAGCATGGTACGCGCAGAACTACGACGATTTCCTCGCCACCTACGACTTCGTCGCACTGATGGCGATGCCGTACATGGAACAGGCACCGGACCCCCAGCGCTGGATGGACCAGCTCGTCGGCGCCGTCCGCGCGAAACAGCGCGGCCTCGCGCGCACCGTGTTCGAACTGCAGTCGTACGACTGGCGCGAGCGCAAGGATATTTCCGGCAGCGCGCTGATCGCGCAGATGCGGCGGCTGCGCAGCAAGGGCGCGGTGAACTTCGGCTACTACCCGGACAAGTTCCTGAACAACCAGCCGGATCTCGACACGATGCGCGACGTGATGTCGCTGAAGTCGCGTCTCGATCCGACGTCGATCAACGCGCTGATGCAGATGCAGCGTCCGCAAGGAACGAAGACACCATGACGACCCACGGCATCATCCAGCGCCTGCAGGATTTCGTCTTCTACTACCCGTTCTTCATGTCGTATCTGTGGATGATCGGCGGCGTCGTGCACTACTTCCTGCTCGAAGAGGGGCGCGTGCTGTCGACGCGGACGATCGCGTCGAGCGGCATCCCGAAGATCTCGATCGTCGTGCCCTGCTTCAACGAAGCCGCGAACGCGCGCGCCGTGATCGGCCACCTGAACGCGATGCAGTACCCGAACTACGACATCATCGCGGTCAACGACGGCAGCAAGGATCGCACCGGCGAGATCCTCAACGAACTTGCCGTGGAGATTCCGCGGCTGCTCGTGATCCATCACGCGCGCAACGAAGGCAAGGCGGTCGGGCTCACGACCGCGGCGGCCGTATCGAACGCGGAATACCTGCTGTGCATCGACGGCGATTCGCTGCTCGCGCACGACGCGATCGGCTGGATGCTCGAGCACTTCCTGACCGACCCCGGCGTCGGCGCCGTGACCGGCAACCCGCGCATCCGCACGCGCACGTCGCTGCTCGGCCGCATGCAGGTCGGCGAATTCTCGTCGATCGTCGGGCTGATCAAGCGCACGCAGCAGGTGTACGGCCGCATCTTCACGGTGTCGGGCGTCATCACGATGTTCCGCAAGACCGCGCTCGCCGACGTCGGCTACTGGAGCTCGGACATGCTGACCGAGGACATCGACATCAGCTGGAAGCTGCAGTGCCGCGACTGGCGCGTTGTATACGAACCGCACGCGCTGAGCTGGATCCTGATGCCCGAAACGGTGAAGGGGCTGTACCGGCAGCGGCTGCGCTGGGCGAAAGGCGGCATCCAGGTGCTGATGAAGTATGCGGGCACGCTCGCACGGCCGACGCAGATGATGATGTGGCCGCTGTTCGTCGAATACCTGATCGGCATCGCGTGGGCCTACTCGATGTCGTTCATCCTGCTGCTCGCGCTCGTCGATGTCTTCCATCCGTTGCCGCTGGACTGGCACGTATCGGTCGTGCCGCACTGGCACGGGATGCTGCTGGTCGCCACCTGCATCCTGCAGTTGATCATCGGCAGCATGATCGACCGTCGTTACGATGAAAAACTCCTGATGTATTTCCTGGACACCGTCTGGTATCCCGTGGCCTTCTGGCTGATCAGCATGATCACCACCGTCGTCGCCCTGCCCGCCGTCCTATTGCGGGGCCGCGGCAAGCGGGCCGTATGGGTCAGCCCCGACCGAGGCATTCAACATGAAGAACGCACCGATTATTGACCTTTCCCTGCGCACGCCGCGCGAAATGATCGCCGAGCGCGGCCGCATCACCGGGCTCGTGCTGGTCGGCTGGTTCCGCCTCGTGCGACCCGCGCTGGTGGGCGCCGTGTGGGCATCGATCTGCATCTACACGTACCGCTACCTGCTGCCGTTCAACGAGGCCGAGATGCCGATCGAACAGATCGTGTTCTACGCGACCTGCATCGCGATCATCGCGGGCACGACCGTCACGTGGCTGATCGCGGGGCGCGTCGTGCATCCGCTCGCGTACCGGCTGCGCGTGTCGAAGATGCTGCGGCGCTCGGCCAGCGCGAAGGTGCGCGCGGTGCCGCCGACCGCGCTGGCCGGCGCCCGCCGGCGCGGCGCGCGACGCACGACGCGCATTCTCGTCGCGTCGCACGACGCGAACGGGTCGATTTCCGGCATCGAATGGGTAGCCCATGCGGGGCCGCCGCCCCGCGAGTAGGTTAGCGGAGACGCGCCGCCGCGCACGGGACGGCATCCGTGCAGCGCGGCGCCGCTCCTGACGCCGCGCTGCCGTGCATCGCCGGCAGGCCGGCAACTTCTTGTGGACGAGGTGAATCATGTGCGGAATCGTCGGAGCAAGCGGCATCGGCAATCAGGTGCCGCAACTGGTCAATGCGCTGAGCCGGCTCGAGTATCGCGGCTACGATTCGTGCGGCATCGCCGTGCAAGGCAACGGACGCCTGCTCAGCGAACGCACGCTGCGGCGCGTGACGGACCTGCAGGATCGCGTGCTGACGCTCGGTCTCGAAGCGCAGACCTGCATCGCGCATACGCGCTGGGCGACGCACGGCGCGCCGTCGGAAATGAACGCGCATCCGATCATGTCGGGCGACACGATCGCGGTCGTGCACAACGGCATCATCGAGAACCACGACGCGCTGCGCGCCGAGTTGCGGCAGCGCGGCTACGCGTTTCGCGGCGAAACCGACACCGAGGTGATCGCGCACCTGATCCACAGCCTCTATCGCGACGACCTGTTCGACGCCGTCATGCGCGCCGTCAAGCGGCTGCACGGCGCGTACGCGATCGCGGTGCTGAGCGCGCGCGAGCCGCAGCGCCTCGTCGCCGCGCGCGCCGGCTCGCCGCTCGTGATCGGCATCGGCGCCGAACAGAACTACCTCGCGTCGGACTGCGCGGCGCTCGGCGACCTGACCGACCGCTTCGTCTACCTTGAAGACGGCGACGTCGCGCTGATCACGCCGGAACGCATCGCCGTGGTCGACTCGGGCGGGCACGAAGCGCAGCGCCCGCTGTGCCACGTGAAGGCGCGCGACGGCGACGCCGCGCTCGGCCCGTACCAGCACTTCATGCAGAAGGAGATCTTCGAGCAGCCGAAGGCGATCGCCAGCACGCTCGACGGCATCGACACGATCTCGCCGGCGCTGTTCGACGAGAGCGAAAGCACGCGCGCGCTGCTGTCGCGCGTTCGGAGCGTGCTGCTGCTCGGCTGCGGCACCAGCTACTACGCGGGCCTGACCGCGAAGTACTGGCTCGAAAGCATCGCGGGCGTGCCCGCGCAGGTCGAGATCGCCAGCGAATTCCGCTACCGAGACACCGTGGCCGATCCGCGCACGCTCGTCGTCGGCATTTCGCAGTCGGGCGAGACGGCCGACACGATCGGCGCGATCGCGCGTGCGCGCGAGATGGGCCAGGATCTGTCGATGGCGATCTGCAACGTGGCGACCAGCACGATCGCGCGCAACGCGCCGCTGCGGTTCCTGACGCGGGCCGGGATCGAGCTGGGCGTCGCATCGACCAAGGCATTCACGACGCAGCTCGTCGCGCTGTTCGTGCTAACGCTGACGCTCGCGCAATTGCGCGGCCGGCTCGACGCCGCGCAGGTCGCGATGCACCTGAAGCAGTTGCGCGCGCTGCCCGAGCGCATCGGCCACGCGCTCGCGCTGGAAACGCAGATCATGGGCTGGGCCGCGAAGTTCGCGCGCACCGAGAACGCGCTGTTCCTCGGGCGCGGCATCCATTTTCCGATCGCGATGGAAGGCGCGCTGAAGCTCAAGGAGGTGTCATACATACACGCGGAAGGCTATCCGGCCGGCGAACTGAAGCACGGCCCGCTCGCGCTCGTCACGAGCGCGATGCCGGTCGTCACGATCGCGCCGGACGACCGCCTGTTCCAGAAGCTGAAGTCCAACATGGCCGAGGTGCGCGCGCGCGGCGGGCGGCTCTACGTGCTCGCCGGCAACCAGCTCGCGATCGACGCGGATCGCGATACGCACCTGATCCGCGTGCGCGATTCGGGCGACCTGCTGTCGCCGATCGTCAACGTGATCCCGCTGCAGTTGCTCGCGTATCACGTCGGCTGCGCGCGCGGCGCCGACGTCGACAAGCCGCGCAATCTCGCGAAATCGGTGACCGTCGAATGACGGGGCGAACGCGCGCGGCGCAGGCGGGCAAGCGGCCGAGCGCGGCTCGCCGCGTCGCGGCCGCGCTCTGCGGCGCGTGCTGCGTCGTCGCGACACTGCCGTCGGCGCTGGCCGCCGCGCCCGTCGTGCATACGGTCACCGTGCAGGGCCCGGTAGCGCCGCAGGACACCGGCGACCCGCGACGCTTCATGCACGGCATCGGCGTGGCCGACGCGGGCAACGGCAAACGCTGGGTATTCTTCAGCAGCTCGGGCACCGTGCCGCGCGGCGCGATGCGCAACGGCAACTGGCCGCACGACGTGTACGTCGGCGAGTGGCTGCCCGGCAAGCCGCACCTGCTGCACGTCCGACCGTTCATCAGCCGCCCCGAGGCGCAGGAGCCCGTGTCGATCGCGCAGAACGCGCGCGGCGACATCTTCGTCACGTTCGAGGACGGCTGGAACGCGCCGCAGGAAGTCAGCCAGCGCTACGGCGTCTATCGCCGCGACCTGAAGCCCATCAAGCCCTACCCGAACGACGTCGAGCCGGGTGGCCACTCGGGGCATGTCGCAACGGCGGGCGAACGCTTCGTCGTGTTCTATTCCGCCGACTGGGTCGACGGCGGCGGCGTCGACAACCTCGGCACCGGCAATGGCGTCTACCTGAAGACCTACGATGCGGCCGGGCGCGAGTTGAACCACGTCGCGGTCGCGCCGCACCGCCGCGAGTGGTGGCCCGTGGTCGCCGGTTCGCCGCGCAACGCGCTGCTCGTCTGGCAGAAATTCATCGAAGGCAGCACGGACGCGACGCTCGAATACGCAATGTTCGATCCGGTCACGGCGAAGCTCGACAAGCTCGGGGCGCTGAACGGTGCGATCCGGTACTACGTGTACTCGTCGGCCTACGTGCCGGCGATCGACCGCTTCATCGTCGTCACGACGACGGCGGACGATCGCGGCGTCGCGATGCTGATCGACCCGAACGGCCGCCGCACGGCGACGCTCGACTGCCTGCCGGCGTCGGTGCGCGAATCCGGCATCGGTGTCTCCGGCACGCGTGCGTACGTGCCGACCCGCGACGGGCGGCTGCTGACGCTGGCACTTGCGCCGGCGGACATTTCGGTGAGCGGCGCGCAGCGCTCGCCGATTCCGTGGGGCACGACGGGCATTGCCGGTTTCCCGGCGCAAGGCGTGGCGATGCATTTCGTGTCGCTGACGCCGTCGGGCGCGCGCGAAGCCGATTTCGAACCGGGGCGGGATACGCCGTTGTCGAAGAACGAAGTGCCGTGCGCGAATCATTGACGGCGGTCCGGTAACGGCAATGTCGTGAACGCTGGCAGTGCGCATGTCGGCCACCCTGCCCTTCGTTTCCCCCTGCCCAAACCGCGCTGCGACAACGCCAGGCCGCCTGGTAGCCGGACACGCTGTCGCGGGCCTGCCCGACCGTGGCCGCCCAACCTTTCCCGCGCCGAAGTCGCCAGCGCCGCGCGTACCGGATAGACTGTCGCCCGATTCCTTCCATCGGCCGCGGCTTGCGCGTCCTGCCGCTGCCGGAACGCCCTTTCCCGGAGAACGAATGCTGAAGCGCCAGTGGTTTTCGCTTGTGCTGCTGACGGTTTGCCTGATCGGACAACGCGCGTGGGCCCAGTCCACGCTCGAACTCGACACCGACGGCACGGCCCGCGCCCTGACGCGGCAGACGCTGCTCGCGCGCCCCGATGCAACGGAGATCCACGTGCCGCGCGACATCGCGTACGGCCGGCCGATGACGTTCCGCGCCGTGCCGTTCGCCGCGCTGCTCGGCGACACGCCGCTGCCGGCCGACGGCGTGCTCGAAACGCGCGCGGCCGACGGCTTCGCCGCGCAACTGCCGCTCGATCTCGTGCGCCGCCGCGCGCCGGCCGGCGCCGTCGCATGGCTCGCGATCGAGGATTCGGCCCATCCGTGGCCGAAGCTGCCCGGCAAGCAGGTCAGCGCGGGGCCGTTCTATCTCGTGTGGCTCGGGCCGGACGCGTCGTCGGTGCGCGGCGAGCAGTGGCCTTACCAGATCGTGCGCGTCACGATCGAATCGTCGCCGGTTGCGCGCTGGCCGTCGCTCGCCGTCGATCCTGCGTTGCCAGCAAGCGATCCGGCCCGCGCGGGCCAACACCTGTTCGTCACGCAATGCCTCGCGTGCCACCGCGTCGACGGTGCGGGCAGCAGCCATGCCGGCCCCGACCTGAACGCACCGATGAATCCGGTCGACTACTTCCAGCCCGCCGCGCTGCGCCGCTACATCCGCAACCCGGCGTCGGTGCGCGACTGGCCGGGCCGGAGCATGCCGGCGTTTCCGCCCGATCAGTTGAGCGATCGGGAGCTCGACCAGATCGTCGCGTATCTCGCGTATATGGCGCGGCGCAAGGCGGGCAAGTAACGCACGGCCGGACAATAAAAGGCGTTGATGACGTCAGGCGACACGCCGTTCGCCATCGCATCGATCGAGGCCGCGCAGGCGCACCCGCGCATGGCGATGGTCCTGCCGAACGGCGATCCGAACGCGTGCGAACTGCCGGCGAACACCCGCCCGCCGGGCCGCCTTCGTCACGCTCAGGCTTCCTGCGCGCTCCGCAACACCGCACGCAACAACACGTCGGCGCCCGCCGCCGCCCATTCGGGCGTAATCGCTTCGGCCTCGTTGTGGCTCAGCCCGTCGACGCACGGCACGAAGATCATCCCGGTCGGCGCGACGCGCGCGACGTAGCACGCGTCATGCCCCGCACCGGACACGATATCCATGTGCGACAGCCCGAGCGCTACCGCTGCGTCGCGCACCGCGTCGATGCAGCGCGGCGCGAACGGGATCGGCGGGTACTTGAAGATCTGCTCGATCTGCGCGCCGAGGCCGGTCTCGTCCGCCACGCGGGCGAGTTCCGCGCGCAGCGCCGCGTCCAGCTCGTCGAGCACCGCATCGTCGGGGTGCCGAAACTCCACCGTGAAGAAGCAGCCGCCCGGCACCGTGTTGCGCGAATTCGGCCGCGCTTCGATCATCCCGACCGTCGCGCGCGCGTACGGCGCGTAACGGCGGCCGAGTACGTCGATGAACGAGATCATCCGCGCGGCGCCGACCAGCGCATCGCGACGGAATTCCATCGGCGTCGTGCCCGCGTGCGCATCGACACCGGTGAGCGTCACCTCGTACCAGCGCTGCCCCTGCCCGGCCGTCACGACGCCGATCGACTTGCCGGCCCGTTCGAGAATCGCGCCCTGTTCGATATGCAGTTCGTACGCGGCGTGCACCGGATAGCCGCCGACGGGCTCGGCGCCCGCGTAGCCGATACGCTCCAGTTCCTCGCCGATCGTCCTGCCCGCGCTGTCGGTGCGCGACAGCCCGTAGTCGAGCGTATAGACGCCCGCGAACACGCCGGCCGAGATCATCGCCGGCGCGAAGCGCGAACCTTCCTCGTTGGTCCAGATCACGACGTCGATCGGGCGTTCGGTTTCGATGCCCGCGTCGTTCAGCGCGCGCACGACCTCGAGCCCGCCGAGCACGCCGTAAATGCCGTCGTAGCGGCCGCCCGTCGGCTGCGAATCGGCATGCGAGCCCGTCAGCACCGGCGCGGCATCGGGATTGCGGCCCGCGCGGCGCGCAAATACATTGCCCATCCGGTCCACGCGCACCGTGCAGCCGGCGTCGCGCGCCCACTGCACGAACAGGTCGCGCGACTCGCGATCGAGATCGGTCAGCGCGAGACGGCAGACGCCGCCCTTCGGCGTCGCGCCGATCTGCGCCATCCGCTCGAGCGACGCCCACAGGCGATCGCTGTCGACGCGCGGCGCATTCACGTTGTCGTCACGCATCGCCGTTCTCCGTCGCGCTCTGCAGTGCGTAGCGGAAATCGCAGCGCTTGCCGCCCTGCATGATCGTGCTCGTGCGCGTCAGCGCGATGTTCGGCGCATAGCCCTGGATGAAATAGCTGTCGCGCGCGCAGCTCAGCAGGTGGCCGATTTCGCCCAGCCCCATCGCGTGATACATCTCCGCGTAGCTGCAGCGATGCACGTCGTAGTCGTAGTGCGCGTCGTCCGCGCGCCGCACCTCGACGTCGAGCGCATCGTCCTTCTCCCACAGCACCTGCAGCGCGATGAACGACTTCACGCTCGTGCCGCCAGGCTCCTGCGCGGCGAACGTGCGGCCCGCGTCGACGGCCGCGCCGCGCACGGCTTCCGCGATCACGGCCTGCGCGCGCTCGGCGCCGAACTCGCGCTTCATGATCTCGTAGATCGGCTTGATGATTTCCGCTTCGATGCGGCGCCGCGCGAGGATTCCGAGGCGCGTGTCCTCGGGTGCGGCGGCGGATGCCTGGGTCGGGTCGGTCATGGGGTCGTCTCCTTGCGTCGTTTATTTCGTTGCGGTACGCGAGCCGCCGAGCACGTCCACGACGCTCCACTTGCCGCCACGCACCTGGTAGATCGTGAACGCCGGGTCCTTCAGGTTGCCTTCGCCGTCGAACGCGATCCGGCCCGTCACGCCGGGCCGGTCGATCGCGCGAACCGCCGCTACCAGCTTCGCCGGCTGCGTCGTGCCGGCCTTCTGCGCGGCCGCGATCAGCGTGGCCGCCGCGTCGTACGCGAACGGTGCATGCAGTTCGATCGGTGCGCGGAAGCGCGCCTGATACTGCGTGTCGAACGCGTTGCCGCCCGGCATCCGGTCGAGCGGCAGGCCCGGTTCGAGCGCGGTCACGCCGTCGCCGTCCTTGCCCGCGAGCGACAGGAAGGTCTGGCTCACGAAGCCGCCCGCGCCGAGCAGCGGCGCGTTCACGCCGAGCTGGCGCATCCGGCGCGCGATCGGCGCGGCCTGCGCATCGAGGCCGCCGAAGAACACGAGATCCGCGCGCTTGCCCTTGATCGCGGTCAGCACGCCGCTGAAGTCGGTCGTCTTGTCGCTCACGTACTGGCGATCGACGATCGCGCCGCCGTTCGCCTGCACGCCCTTGATGAACTGGTCGGCCAGCCCCGCGCCGAACGACGTGCGATCGTCGATCACCGCGATGCGCTTCGCCTTCAGCGTCTTCACCGCATACGCGCCGGTGAAGTTGCCGCCCGCATCGTCGTGACCCATGATGCGGAAGGCCGTCGCGTAGCCCTGCTGCGTGTATTGATGGCCGGTGGACGCCGGCGCGATCTGCGGAATGCCCGCGTCGCGGTAGACGCGCGACGCCGGCACGCTGCAGCCGGTGTTCCAGTGACCGACGACGCCGATCACGTGCTGGTCGACGAGCTGCTGCGCGACCGCGACGGCCGTGCGCGGATCGGACTGGTCGTCGGCCGCGACGAGCTTGTAGACCACCGGCTTGCCGCCGATGGTCGGATGCTTGGCATTCGCGTCGTCGATCGCGAGTTGCGCGCCGTTCTGCAAGTCCTTGCCGATACGTGCGGACGGGCCGGTGAGCGGCGCGGCGAGACCGATCAGGACCGTCTGCGGCGCGGACTGCGCGAACGCGGGAACGGAAGCGACCAAGGCGGCCGCCGAGAAAACGAGGCTGGCGTGAAGGAAGGCGATTTTCATGTGCGGGGGATCGGTGACTCGAATCAAAACATGAAAAATATTAAATATTCAGCACCCAAACCCCAAATACCCAATTGTTGGATGCTTATGCCGTTCTCGACACATTAACCCAACACATTGTAAATACAAGACATTTTATTGTTGTCGCTTACCCTGACTTTTCGATAAAATTCGATACATGAAAAATATCGAACAATTGCCGCACGATCCGCCATTGCGCGCGGTGCGTGCGTTCGAAGCGTTTGCACGCCTCGGGTCGGTCACCGCGGCGGCGGGCGAACTCGACATCACGCCGTCGGCGGTCAGCCATCAACTGCAACTGCTCGAAGCGTTCATCCAGACGCCGCTGACGGTGCGCGAGGGCCGGCTGCTCGCACTCACCGACGAAGGGCGCGACTACTACCGCTCGATCAGCGCCGCGTTCTCGGTGCTGCGCAGCGCGACGCGCTTCGTGCGCGATCGTTCGTCGCTGCGGCAGATCACCGTCAGCCTGATTCCGCTGCTCGGCATCGGCTGGTTCATTCCACGGTTGCATTCGTTCCTGGCCGACAACACGGATGTCGACGTGACCGTGCTGTACGCGCATCACCGCAATTACCGAAGCGATGCGTCGGACCTGTCGATCCGCTTCGGCACCGGCGACTGGCCCGGCTACCGCTGCGAGCGGCTGCTGCCGGGCGCGATGGTGCCGATGTGCAGCCCGTCGTTCCTGAAGCGCCACGGGCCGTTCCGCACGCCGGCCGATCTCGCGCATGCGCCGCTCGTGCACGACGAGGATCGCAGCACGTGGGTCAACTGGCTGCAGGGCGCCGGCGTGCGGCATGTGTCGCATGCGGTGGGGCCGATGTTCGAAGATGGCCAATTGACGCTGAGCGCCGCGCGGGCGGATCTCGGCGCCGCGCTGCTGCGCGCGCCGCTGGTCGAGCGCGAACTGGCGAACGGCGAACTCGTGAAGCTGTTCGATCACGCGCTCGACGACGGGCGCGACTACTACCTGTGCACGCGCGAGGACGCGGACATGCCGGACGGGGCACGGCGGCTGGCGGAGTGGTTGAGGAAGATGGCGGGGATTTGAGCGGAACGCCCCTCTCGCCTTGTCGGACAACGGCTTACGCGAGCACTCGTCGCGCCGCACCCAGCCCGAGTCTTGCATGCTTTCAATCGAGTATATATGATATGCATATCATATATCGGAGGCTGTCATGAGCCGGATTCTGCTTGATCTGTCGGATGGCCAGCTCGACGAGTTGGCCGCCATCGTCGAGACTGAACATCGTCCCCGCGCCGCAATCATCCGCGACGCGATCGATGCCTACATTGCCCTGCACAAGCGCCCGCTCGCCGACGACGTATTCGGTCTCTGGAAAGATCGCACGGTCGACGGGCTCGCGTATCAGGAGGAATTGCGCTCGGAATGGTAAAAGCTCTCTTCGACACCAACATCCTGATCGACTATCTGGGCGGCGTGGAATCCGCCCGCGCGGAGCTAGGCCGCTACGACTATCGTGCGATCAGCACGATCTCGTGGATGGAAGTCCTGGTCGGCACGTCCGAACGTGACGAAGCCCCGACTCGCGCATGGCTCTCGTCATTCGATGTCATCGCGCTCGACAGCACGGTTGCGAATCGCGCCGTGATCATTCGCAAGGAACGCCGCATACGCCTGCCCGACGCGATCGTCTGGGCATCGGCGCAAGTGAACGGGCTGCTGCTCGTGTCGCGCAACACGAAAGACTTCCCCCCCACCGAACCCGGTGTTCGAATGCCGTATCAGATCTGAGCCGATACGCGCGGCGGCAATGCAAATGCGTCAACTCGACGCAGACAAGCCGAACCGCTTCTGCAAAAAGTATCGCGTGTGCCCAGCCGGAAAATCGGCCAACTCGCCGAACACGACGTAGCCGAATCGCTCGTAGAGCCGCTTCGCATCGGGATTGAAGGTGTCGATCCACGCGGCTGCGCACCCTCGTTCCGCCGCGACCTGCTCCGCGCGCACGAGCAGGCCGGACGCGTATCCCTGGCCGCGCACGTGCTCCGCGACCCACACCACTGGACGAACAACCATCCCCACGCGGTGTAGCCGATCAATCCTCCGGCGCAGTCGTCCGTGTCGCCGACCGAGATGGCCAAATCCTTGTAGTTCGACGGCCCTTTCGACGCCGCGTTGAATCCGGCCAGCCCGTCTCCGATCAGATCGGGAAAAGACGGCGGTACTTCGTCCAGAACGATCAGGTTTCTTTTCATGGGATCCCGCGCTGTTCGGGTGGATCGGCTGCCCGCAGGTAAAGGCCCTAACGGCATGCTTTGGATTGTATTGCGTCCAAAGCCACTCAGGCGCCGGGCACCTTGCTCGGGGCTCCGCCCCACCCCGCCCGCCCAAGTGTCAAAAGCGCCTCCCCGCCCACCCCACCCAATCAAGGGCCGGAAGCAGATAGAAATTCCCGATGCCCCGGATTGAAACAAGCAATTTCACAAAGTCAGGGTGAACCCGGATACTGGCAACACTCCACTCACCACTGACGCAAAGGAAACCACCACATGCCGATCATCAACACCCAAATCAAGCCGTTCAAGGCAACCGCCTACCACAACGGCGAGTTCGTGCCCGTTTCCGAAGAGAACTTCAAGGGCAAGTGGTCCGTCGTCGTGTTCTACCCGGCCGACTTCACGTTCGTCTGCCCGACCGAGCTGGGCGACCTCGCCGACCGCTACGCGGAATTCCAGAAGCTGGGTGTCGAAATCTACGGCGTGTCGACCGACACGCACTTCACGCACAAGGCATGGCACGACACGTCGGACACGATCGGCAAGATCAAGTACCCGATGATCGGCGACCCGACGCTCACGCTGTCGCGCAACTTCGACGTGCTGATCGAGGAAGAAGGGATGGCGCTGCGCGGCACGTTCGTGATCAACCCGGAAGGCGAGATCAAGCTGTGCGAGATCCACGACAACGGCATCGGCCGCGACGCGGGCGAGTTGCTGCGCAAGGTGCAGGCTGCGCAATACATCGCGGCGCATCCGGGTGAAGTGTGCCCGGCCAAGTGGACGCCGGGTGCGGAAACGCTGACCCCGTCGCTCGACCTGATCGGCAAGATCTGACGATCGCGCCGCGCGCCTCGCACGAGGCGCGCGACGGCGGGCCGCCGCATCGCGCGGCCCGCGCCCTCCTCCGGCACGACGTGCCCGACCATAATCATTAATACGGAATCCGAAACGCCATGCTCGACGCCAATCTCAAGAATCAACTGAAAGCGTACCTCGAAAAGATCACGCGCCCGATCGAACTCGTCGCCTCGTTCGACGACAGCGCGAAATCGCAGGAACTGCTGGCGCTGCTGAACGAGATTGCGTCGCTGACGGATCGCGTGACCGTGACCGAACGCCGCGACGACGCCGAGCGCAAGCCGTCGTTCTCGATCGGCGAGCCCGGCAAGCCGGCCGGCATCCGCTTTGCCGGCATCCCGATGGGCCATGAATTCACGTCGCTCGTGCTTGCGCTGCTGCAGACGGGCGGCCATCCGATCAAGCTCGACGACGACGTGATCGAACAGATCCGCGCGCTCGACGGCGACTACGCGTTCGAGACGTATTTCTCGCTGTCGTGCCAGAACTGCCCGGAAGTCGTGCAGGCGCTGAACGTGATGTCGCTGATCAACCCGCGCATCCGCCACGTCGCGATCGACGGCGCGCTGTTCCAGAATGAAGTCGAGTCGCGCCAGATCATGGCCGTACCGACGATGTTCCTGAACGGCGCATCTTTCGGCCAGGGCCGCAGCAGCGTGAAGGAAATCCTCGCGAAGCTCGATACGGGCGCGAGCGAGCGTGCCGCGAAGTCGCTCGAGAACAAGCCGGTGTTCGATACGCTGATCGTCGGCGGCGGCCCGGCAGGCGCGGCCGCGGCCATCTACTCGGCGCGCAAGGGCATCGCGACGGGCGTCGTCGCCGAGCGTTTCGGCGGCCAGGTGCTCGACACGATGGCGATCGAGAACTTCGTGTCGGTGCAGGAAACCGAAGGGCCGAAATTCGCGACCGCGCTCGAGCAGCACGTGAAGCAATACGACGTCGACATCATGGACGTGCAGCGCGCCGACGCGCTGATCCCCGGCGACGTGCACCAGATCCGCCTCGCGAACGGCGCGGTGCTGAAGGCAAAGACGATCGTGCTCGCCACCGGCGCGCGCTGGCGCGAAATCAACGTGCCGGGCGAGCGCGAATACCGCAATCGCGGTGTCGCGTACTGCCCGCACTGCGACGGCCCGCTGTTCAAGGGCAAGCGCGTCGCGGTGGTCGGCGGCGGCAACTCGGGCGTCGAGGCCGCGATCGACCTCGCCGGCATCGTGAAGGAAGTCACGCTGATCGAATACGGCGCGCAATTGCGCGCGGACGAAGTGCTGCAGCGCAAGCTGCGCAGCCTGCCGAACGTGACGATCGTCACGCAGGCGCAGACGACCGAGCTGACCGGCGACGGCAGCAAGCTGAACGGGCTCGTCTACAAGGATCTGCGCTCGGGCGAAACGCAGCGCATCGATCTCGAAGGCGTGTTCGTGCAGATCGGTCTCGTGCCGAACACCGAATGGCTGAAAGGCACGGTCGAACTGTCGAAGCACGGCGAGATCGTCGTCGATGCGCGCGGCGCGACGTCGGTGCCGGGCGTGTTCGCGGCCGGCGACGTGACGACGGTGCCGTTCAAGCAGATCGTGATCGCGGTCGGCGAAGGCGCGAAAGCATCGCTCGGCGCGTTCGACCACCTGATCCGGCAGGACGTGACGCCGGCGGCAGCCGCTCAGCCGCAAGCTGAAGAAACAGTCGCCGCGTAACGCACCTCGGCGCATCGGCGCAACGGTTTGTCTCTCTTGGCCCCGCATGCCTTGGTCGGCATGCGGGGTCCTTTTTTTGCATCTTCGTCGAGTGGCGGTGGAACGCAGGTCAAAGCCCCCTTTCGTCGCTACACGGTCGACATCAACCTCACGATTTCCCGCCGCAGATAGTTCGCGGCCGGACCGAGTCGCCGCCCCGCACGCGTGACCACATAGCGATCGAACGAGCGTGCGATCGGATGATCGAGCGGCACCGCGGCGACCTGGCCCGCCGCGATCCTCTCCTGGGCCGCCCCGCGTGTCATGAACGCAACGGCGAGATTCTGCGCCGCAATCGCGACTGCCGTCGAAAACCGGTCGCAGCGGAATGCAGGCACATACGTGCGCCCGATATCGGCGAGGATCGCATCGACATGGGCCTGCAGCCCGAACTCGGCGGGCATGAAGACCAGGCGCTCGTTGGCGAGCGCTTCCATCTTCACCGATTTGCGCGACGCCATCGGATGATCTACCGAGAAGATCGCGCAGATGGGCTCGCTCTGGAACAGGCGCGCGTTCAATGTCGGATCCGTCGTGGCACCGATCGATACGCAGATATCGACCTGATCCTCCCGGGTCATCGACAAGAGCTGCGGAAGTGAACCGGTGCGCAACGCCACGGTGATACCCGGATATTTTTCCAGGAAAGGCTTGAGGACCATCGAGACCAGGCTCGCAACCGCCCCTTCGCCGGCGGCGATCGTGACCTGCCCCCGTTTGAGGCCGCGATATTCGTCGAGCTGCGCACGAAACCGGCGGGCGCTGCGTTCGCAGTCGCGGAAATAATCGACCGCCATCTGCCCCGCTTCCGTCAACTCCATTTTTCGCCCGCGACGGGTCACCAGCGACAGCCTGAGCTCGCGCTCGGCAAGGGCAACCTGCCGACTGATCGTCGACACGTTCACGTCCAGACCGAGCGCTGCCTGACGCATTCCGCCGTACGTTGCGATCGCGACCAGATATTGCAGCGTGCGCTCCGAAAGACTCCGTTCTACCGTATCCAATGCCGGCTCCAGTGTTGCCTTCAATGCAACATTTTCGCAGCGATGGAAGCAACTTTCCAGACGGAATTTCGCCGATACTCCGCCCCGGAGCCGGCCCGGGCAAGCAGACAGCCGCGCCGGACCGAAAACAGGGTGGCTTACCACTCGAGCACATCAACGGAGGAGCAACATGAACGACGCCAGCCGGCCGATCGACGGCACGCGGCAACCGCGCCAGCCCACCCGCGCGCGCGAGGGCAAGGAGCCGATCAGCCCCTATGTGCTGCTGTTCGTCATGCTGGTGGCGGCCGCCATCGCGACCTGGGTCGTGCCGTCAGGCGAGTTTGCGCGAACGGTCAGCAACGGTATCAGCTTCGTCGTTCCGAACAGCCTGAAACCGGTTGCCCGGCACGGCGTGATGCCGGGCGAGATGTTCGTCGCGCTGGCCAAGGGGATGACGACTTCCGCGCCCATCATCTTCCTCATCCTGTTCACCGGCGGCGCACTGGCCGTACTCGAATCGACGGGCGCCGTCCGCAGCGCACTCGCGCTGGTCGCACCGGGGGAGCGCGCACGATCGTACGTCGCCGTCGTCGTCGCTTGCTGCATTTTCTCGCTGCTCGGCACACTCGGCGTGGTGACGAATTCGGTCGTCGCGTTCGTCCCGCTCGGACTGCTGCTCGCGGAGTCGATGCAATTGCCGAAAGAAACCGGCGCCGGCATGATCTATCTCGGCACGTATGCCGGCTTCAACACGGGCATCCTCAATCCGGTAACGACCGGATTGTCGCAGCGCCTGGCCGGCCTGCCGATGTTTTCCGGCATGACGTTCCGGGTGTGCATCTATGTCGCGTTTCTGGCGGCCACCGTCATTTTCCTCGTCGCACGCATCCGTGCCTGTCGAATGAACGACGCGACGGTTCCCGCCCCGGCGATCCGGGCGGCCGGCGCCCCGTCGCCCCTATCCACGCGACGATTCGACGCCCGGCAACTCGCCGTCGTCGGCATCGTGCTCGTCTGCCTGGCGGTTTTCGTCTACGGTTCGTCCACGCGCAACTGGGCAGAGATCGAAATGATCGCGATGTTTCTCGTCATGGCGATCGCCGCCGGGATCGTGAGCGGCATGCGCCCGGGCTCGATCGCGGACACGTTCCTCCACGGCTGCGGCGGGCTCGTCAAGGGCGCGCTCGTGGTCGGCATGGCGCGGGCCATCTCGATCGTGCTCGGCGACGGCAGAATCATGGACCCGATCGTCAACACGCTCGCCGGCATGCTCGCACCCCTCGATTCCACACTGGCCGCGATCTGCATGTTCCTGAGCGCCGCGCTGATACATGTCGGCATCTCGTCCGGGTCCGGCGAATCGGCGGTGCTCGTCCCGATCTTCGCGCCGCTTGGCGACACGTTGCACCTGACCCGACAGGTCACGGTGCAGGCGGTGCTGCTCGGCGAAGGCTTCATCAACTGCTTCAACCCGACTTCCGGTGTCCTGATGGCTGTCCTCGCAACGTCCGGCATCCCGTACTTCAAGTGGGTACGTTTCGTCATGCCGCTGCTGATTGCCTGGTTCGCCATCTGCATCGTCGCCATCGCGACCGGCGTCGCGATGCATTGGGGCCCCTTCTAGTCAGCCGCATTTTTCCTGGACCGCACATGCTATTACCCGACCTCAGTTCCATCCACGATCTGCAGCCGCTTGCCGACGACATGCGCAGGCTGCGCTATACGCTGCATTGCTGCCCCGAACTGGCATTCGAGGAAGTGCAGACAGCAGAAATCGTCGCAAGTCGCCTGAAGGAATATGGCTATTCGGTCGCGACAGGGATTGCCGGCACCGGCGTGGTCGGCACGCTGCGGCGGGGTTCGAGCGAACGTCGTATCGGAATCCGCGCCGACATGGACGCGCTGCCGATCGACGAACGCAATACGTTCGGTCACAAGAGCCTCCACCCGGGACGAATGCATGCGTGCGGCCACGACGGTCATACCGCGATGTTGCTCGGCGCGGCCCGACACCTCGCACAACGCGGACGATTCGACGGCACCGTGCATCTGATCTTCCAGCCGGCCGAGGAACGCGGATTCGACAGTGGGGCCAAGCGCATGGTCGAGCAAGGGCTCTTCACGCGCTTTCCCTGCGACGCGGTGTTCGCCATGCACAACCATCCGGGCGCGCCGGCGGGCACGTTCATGTTCCGCAAGGGGCATTTCATGGCCGCGGGCGACCGCGTCTTCGTGAAGGTCATCGGCAAGGGCGGGCACGCTGCCCGCCCGCACCTGGCCAACGATCCGATCGTCGCGGCTGGCAGTATCGTGATGGCATTGCAGACCGTCGTTTCGCGCAACGTCGATCCGACGCAGTCCGCGGTCGTGACGATCGGCAAGATCGCAGGAGGATCGGCCCCGAACGTGATTCCGGGCGAAGTCGAGTTGAGCATCAGCGTCCGGTCGTTCGACGCGGATGTCCGCCGGATGCTGAAGGAAAGAATCACCGCGCTCGTGCACGCGCAGGCCGACGGTTACGGCCTCCGTGCCGTCGTCGATTATGTGGAAGGCTACCCGGTAGTGACGAACGCCGAAGCCGAAACCGAGCTTGCGATCGAAGTCGCGAAAGAGCTGGTTGGCGAGGCGCGCGTGACGGAACAGATGGCTCCGTTGATGGGCAGCGAGGACTTTGCCTACATGTTACAGGCCTGCCCCGGCGCATTCCTGCGGATCGGCAATGGACCGACCGACGGCGGGAACACGCTGCATAGCGCGACCTACGACTTCAACGACGAAAACCTGGTCGTCGGTTCCGCTTTCTGGGCCAGACTGGTGGAACGATATCTACCCGTCGCATGAACGATCCATGGCAGCCGCGCGGGACCGCTCGCGCGACGGCCCGTCGTCCCGCCCCCTTTCCACACCGCCGCCGACATCACTTCGCGTTGGCAGCCGGGTTGCCGGTCGGCGAATTGAGACTGCTCGACTGCCTGACCAGTTGCTCGGTCATCGCGGCGGCCACCGGGTTCGCGCCCGACGACGAACCGCCCTGCCGAGTCGAACCGGAACTCGCCGACATCGACGACACCGGTGGTGGCGGCAACGACGGGTCGAGCTTCGCCGATTCCCTGACGAGCGCGGCCGTCTCCGGCGTTTCGGATTTGGTTGCGGATTTCGTTGCGGCAGGCGCTGCGGCCGCGTGGCGTTCGAGGCCGTCGCGCTTGCGCGGTGCGCGTTGCGTGACCTGCGCCGGCACGGCCGGCTGAGCCGGTTGCGCCTGCTGTGCAGCCGGCGGGGTCGAATCCTGCGCATCGACCGTCACGACGTTGACCTTCGGCGGCGGCGCGCTCGGTTTCGTCACCGGCTGCGCTTTCTCGCTGACAACCGGAACGGCGGGGACAGATGCAGGCGCGGCGCTGACGCGCGCGGGTGCTGCCGGTGCGGGCGCCGGTGCGATCACTGGTGCGGATGGCGGCGGCGGAACAGCCGCCTGTTTCTGCGCCGAACCGGCGTGGGCCGCCGTCGCGGCAGCCGGCGCTGGTGCCGGCGCTGGTGCCGGCGGCGCGATGGTGCCCTGCACTGCGTGATCATTGCTCACGGGCGCCGTGGCAACCGGCGCGGCCGAATCGCCGATGCCGGCGTCTTCGATCGCACGGTGGTCCGCACGCAGGAGCATCACGTATCCAGTGCCGGCAGCGGCTACCAGGAGCCCTCCGGCGATCATCAAGGTCTTGCGGGTACTCGTCATGCTTGCTCACCGATCATATCGACGTGAACAAGCCATGATACGCGGCCATCGGCCGTTGATCCCGCATGAATACATTTGGTTGCATTGATGCCGGCGGCGCGATCGTCAGACGTTTCGCGCCCGCTGTTCCGGCACGATCAATGCGCGGCCACTTGCACGGCGATTACTCCGGAAACGGCAAATCGGTTTGCCCGTCCGCACGCATGCCGAACGTGTTCAGCGTCATCGCGACGAGCGCGTAGTAGCCGAGCAGCGCAACGAGATTCACGACGATTTCGTGGCCGAAGCGCGCTTCCGCACGCGCGAACGTCGCGTCGCTGACGCGCCGCGTATCGTACAGCTCGCTCGCGAACGCATGGATCAGCGCGTCGTCGTCCGACTCGAATGCGGGTTCGACGCCGCGCCGGATCGCATCGGCCGTCGCGGCCGGTACACCCGCGTCGAGCGCGATCGGATGGTGGATGTGCCACTCGGCCTGCGAGCGCCAGCGCGCGGCCGTCACGAGAATCGCGAGTTCCGACAGCCGCAGCGGCAGGCCCGTGCGATAGCGGCAGAACGCGCCGAGCTTCTGCGCGTGCTGGGCCAGCTCGGGGCTCGCGATCCAGCCGAGAAACGGCCCGTTCAGGTTGCCGCGCGGGCCGCTGAGAATGTCGGCCAGCACGGCTTTCTGTGCGTCGGTGGCCGACGCAGGGTCGAAGGGTGGCAGTCTGTCTGTCATGGTGATTCCGGTAAGGGTTCAGTGCATCGATGCCGTCACGCGCCGGCCGCAGCAAGCGCCGCGGCAATCGCGCCCGACAGCCGCTCGACGATCGTATCGATCTGCTGCGCGGTGCAGATGAACGGCGGCGCGATCAGGATGTGATCGCCGTGGACGCCGTCGATCGTCCCGCCCATCGGATACACCATCAAGCCGCGCTGCATCGCTTCGCGCTTGACTACCGCGTGCAGCTTCAGCGCGGGATCGAACGTCGCCTTGCTGTCGCGATCGCGCACGAGCTCGACGCCGACGAACAGCCCGCGGCCGCGCACGTCGCCGATATGCGGATGTGCGCCGTAATGCTTGCGCAAAGATGCGCGCAACTGCTCGCCGCGCGCCTTCACGTTGTCGAGCAGCTTCTCTTCGGCGATCACGCGCTGCACTTCGAGCGCGGCCGCGCATGCGGTCGCGTGGCCGAGGTACGTGTGGCCGTGCTGGAAGAAACCCGACCCGTCGACGATCGTCCGGTAGATGCGGTCGCTGACGAGCGTCGCACCGATCGGCTGGTAGCCCGCGCCGAGCCCTTTCGCGATCGTCAGCAGATCGGGCGCGACGCCGTCTTCATCGCACGCGTACAGGTAGCCCGTGCGCCCCATCCCCGACATGATCTCGTCGAGAATCAACAGTACACCGTACTTGTCGCACACCGCGCGAATCTTCTTCAGGTACGTGCGCACCGGCGGCACCGCGCCGGCCGTTGCGCCCACCACCGTTTCCGCAACGAATGCCGCGACGTTTTCCGCGCCGAGTTCGACGATCTTCTGCTCGAGCTCGTCCGCCAGGCGCTGCGCATACGCTTCGTCGGTTTCGCCCGCCTGCTGGTCGCGATACGCATAACACGGGCTCACGTGATGCGCTTCGATCAGCAGCGGCAGGAACGGCTCGCGTCGCCACGCGTTGCCGCCGATCGCGAGCGCGCCGAGTGTGTTGCCGTGATAGCTCTGGCGCCGTGCGATGAAATGGCGGCGCTGCGGCTCGCCCTTCTCGACGAAATACTGGCGCGCGAGCTTCAGCGCGGCCTCGATCGCCTCGGAGCCGCCCGATACGAAATACACGTGTTCGAGGCCGGCCGGTGCGGCGTCGACGAGCCGGTCGGCCAGTTCCTCGGCCACGTCGGTCGTGAAGAACGACGTATGCGCGTACGGCAGTTGCTGCGCTTGGCGCTTGATCGCGTCGATCACACGCTGGTTGCTGTGGCCGAGACACGAGACGGCCGCGCCGCCGCATGCGTCGATATAGCGTTTGCCGGTCGAGTCGATGATCTCGATGCCGTCGCCTGCGACGGCGACGGGCAAGCTGGCGCGCGGGGCGCGATGAAAAACGGTCGTCATGCGTTGCCTCATGAATCAGGACGCGCCGTGCGCGCGCCCGGACGGCACGATGCGCGTCGCGAAGCGCTGCGTGCCGTGCTGGTGAATGGTGAAATCGATCGCCGCCGCGCCGATCGCGAACACCGCGGTCGCGAGCGTGTTCTCGTCGTCGGGGTCGGCCGGGTCGTCGCGGTAGATCGGCAGTCCTTCCGGCGCGCGATCGCCGAGCACGCGCAGCAGCGCGGCTTCGTCGATCGCGTCGATGCCGGGCGTCAGCGCATCGACGCGCCGCTGGCGGTCGGCCGACGATTGCGTGACGATCTGCGCTTCCTGAGCGTGCGTTGCGCAGCCGGGATGCACGAGATGGTTCGCATGGCCCGCGAGCCGTGCGACGTCGATCACCGAACAGCGCGCGGCGCTCGCTTCGATGCTCAGCAGCCGCGCATCGCCGGTCGCGCCGAGCGTGTGATGAAAACCGCTCGCGCGGGCATGCAGGCGCAGCACGTCGGCCGCCGCGTCGAGCGACGTCGCGTCGAGCACGGCACGCGCGAGGATCATCCGCGGCACGCCCGGTGCCGGCGTGCGAATCCGCAGGTTGTTGATCGCCTGCGCGATGCCCGCGCGGTTCGCGGCAAACGTATGGCCCGGCAGCGAACCGGGGTAATAGAAACTGATGAAGCCCGGCTTGCCTGCCGGCTGCACGTCGACGAGCAGGCAGCGCTCGCGCAGGAACGGGTCGCCGTCCTCGTTGTGCGCGATCCAGCGCGTGCCGTCCGCGTCGCGCGCGGCGAGCGTCGTGCAGCCGTCCGGCGCGTTGTGGATCAGCTCGCCGCGGCAATTCCACAGGAAGATGTCCTCGGCCGGCCAGCCGATGCCCGCCGCGATCCCGTCCAGTTCCGCGACGAGATCGGGGTATGCGGCCAGCGCGGCCTGCCGCAGCGCGCCGACGAACGGATGGCCGCGCCAGCGGCGCACGGCCTGCCACGCGCTGCTCTGCTGCATGTACGCATCGAACACGGGACGGGCGAGTTCGCCGAGGCGCACGCCGATATCGAACGGCGCGCCGGCGATGACGGGGGAAAGGGAAAGCGGCATGTCGAATGTATCGGTTTCGTTCAGGACACGTGTTTCAGGAACTCCTTCAGGCGCGGCGTCGGCGGCCGGTCGATCAGGTCGACCGGATGGCCGTCCTCGGCAATCCCGCCCTGATCCATGAACAGCAGGCGCGTGCCGACCCGCTTCGCGAAGCCGATCTCGTGCGTGACGACGATCATCGTCATCCCTTCGGTTGCAAGATCCTGCATCACTTTCAGCACTTCGTGGCGCAATTCCGGATCGAGCGCCGACGTCGGCTCGTCGAACAGCATCAGCCGCGGCCGGATCGCGAGCGCGCGCGCGATCGCGACGCGCTGCTGCTGGCCGCCCGACAGCTCGGACGGGTAATGATTCGCGCGCGATTCGAGGCCGACCTTGTCGAGCAGCGCCATCGCCTGGTCGCGCGCGTCGGCGCGCGATGCGCCGCGCACCTGGGTCGGCCCGAACATCACGTTCTCGAGCGCGGTCATTTGCGGAAACAGGTTGAACTGCTGGAACACCATGCCGGCTTCGAGCCGGATGTTGCGGATCGTGGTCGCGTTGCCGCGCACGCTCTGGCCGTCGACGAGCAGTTCGCCGCCGGTGATTTTCTCGAGCGCGTTGATACAGCGCAGCATCGTCGATTTGCCCGAGCCCGACGGGCCGATCACGACGACCACCTCGCCCGCGTCGATCTTCAGGTCGATGTGCTTCAGCACCGGCACGTGGCCGAAGCTCTTCGACACGTTCTGGAATTCGATCATGCTCACAGGATCCTCATCCGCTTTTCGACGAGCCGCAGCGTCAGCGTCATCGCACCGGTCAGCATCAGGTAGATGACAGCCACCGCGCTCCAGATCTCGACCGCCTGGAAATTGCCCGCGATGATTTCCTGCCCCTTGCGCGTCAGTTCGCCGACGCCGATCACGATGAACAGCGACGTGTCCTTCAGGCTCACGATGCACTGGTTGCCGAGCGGCGGGATCAGCCGCCGGAACGCCAGCGGCCCGACCACCTTCAGCAGCACGCGCGGCATCGACAAGCCCATCGCGAGCCCCGCTTCCGTCAGCCCCTTCGGGATCGACAGCAGCGCGCCGCGCACCACTTCAGCGAGATATGCGCCGGAATTCACCGTGATCGCGATGATCGCGGCCGTCAGGCCGTCGATGCGGATATGCGCGAGCAACGGCAGCGCGAAATACAGGAACATCACCTGCACGACGATCGGCGTGCCGCGAATCAGTTCAATATAGACCTGTGCGAGCACGTTCATCGCCTTCGGTCCGTATGCGCGGAACATGCCCGCGATCATCCCGACGATGAAGCCGCCCACCAGCCCGAAAAGTGCGATGAACACCGTCAACCGGACCCCGTCCATCAGGTCCGGCAACGCCGCCCAGATCGCCGACCAATCGAAATTCACTTGTCGCTCCCCGTTCGATTCAAGACCGGCGCGGCCGCACGGCCGCGCGCTGTTGCGCCGTCACGCTCACATCTTCGGCGGCTCGGCGCCGAACCACTTCTTGTAGATCTGCGCGTAGCGGCCGTCGGCCTTGATCTTCACGAGCGACGCGTTGACCTTCGGCACGAGCGCGCTGCCCTTCGGGAAACCCATCCCGTACTTGTCGCCGCTGACCGGCTGGCCCGCGACCTGCACCTTGCCCTTGCCTTCGTTGTTCACGAAGAACAGGACGTTCGGCGTGTCGTGCATCGCCGCGTCGACACGGCCGGCTTCAAGCGCGAGGTAGGCCTGGTCGATGTTCGGGAACTGGCGGATCTCCTTCGGCTTCAGGTGCGCCTTGATCCAGTCGATCGTCGCGGTACCCGTCTTCGCGGCGATCACCTTGCCGTTCAGGTCGTCGATCGACTTGATCGTCGTGTTGCCGACCTGCACCATCGCCGCGAGGCCGCTGTCGTAGTACGGCGCGGAGAAGTCGATCGCCTTCTTGCGCTCCTCCTTGATCGTCATCCCCGACAGCGCGACGTCGATGTTCTGCGTCTGCAGCGCCGGGATCAGGCCCGCGAAATCCATCGGCTGGATCGTGTATTTCCAGCCCTGGTCCTTCGCGATCTCCGCCCACAGATCGAGATCGAAGCCGACGTACTTGTCGCCCTGCTTGAACTCGAACGGCATGAACGACGTATCGGTCCCGACGACGAGCGTCCTGGTATCCGCGTGCGCGAGGCTTGCGCCGAGCGCGGCAACGACCGCGACGGCTTTCAGGAAGGAACGGCGACTCATGGTTTCTCTCCGCATGATTGAGCGATGTAGCCGGCCAGCCGGCCGGCGGGAACGACGACATCAAGCAGCACCGCAACATGCGATGTCAAATTAGACATTAGTGCAACATGTGTTGTCAACGGCGATACTACGACAACAAAAAAGTGCGCAACGGGGAATTTCATCGAGACAAACCCGAGCCGCGTGGGCCGGATAGATCGGAGGAAACGGAGAGATGGCCGGGGCGAGGCTCCCGGGCCGGATCGCGCCGCGCGGGCGGACAGCTGGACGTGAAAAGAGGATGGCGATGCTCGGTGCGGGCCGCCAGGTTTGCCATCCCGAGCAACGGGTGCGGCGGGATGACGGCAGCGCAACCGCGAACGCATTCGCCACGGTCCGCACGCTCGTTCGTGCCGCGTGTCAGCGGCGTTTCAACGCGGCGGCGTGCCGGGGCGGCCGTGCGCGCGAAGCCGGCATACGCCGGCGCGGCTCAACGAACGGTGCGGGATTTGCGCGCAAACACCGACCGGCGGCACACCAATGCCGCGTCGATCACGCCGAGCCGGATGTTCGCTTCGAGCGTGTCGTTGAACAGATAGGTATCCTGCGCAACGAGCGCGATGCATCATGGCGCTTCGTGCTGCGCCGCCATCCGTCGACGCGGCACCGGCTGCTCGATCCGCTGATCGCGTTCCTGCGCCGCGAAGCGGACGCGCCGCCGTTCGTCGCGAAGATCGTTGCGCCCGCATCCAACGACAGTCACGCACGCGGTGCGGGCGGCGCCTAGCGGCGCCGGCACGCGAAGCCGGCACCGCCTGTTCACCGGCCGCTCAGGGCGCGGCAAAGAACAGCGCGACGACGCACGCCATCCCGGCGAACCACACGAGCGAACGCAGCGACGCCCAGTTCAGCAGGTACATCAGCGTATAGACGACGCGGATCGCGACGAAACCCATCGCGAGCTGGTCGACGTGATGCGCGTTCGCGCCGTTGTGCCACGCGACCACCAGCGCGGCCGTGAACAGCGCAAGCGCTTCCCACGCATTCTGGTGCGCGGCCTGCGCCCGCGCGCGCCAGCCTTCGAGTTTCGCGAGGTAATCGCGCGGCGTACGGTTGTCGTAGCCCTTGCGAGCCTTGGCCAGGAACGTCAGCGGGAACGGTAACAGCGCCACGATGAACAGGCACAGCTGGGACGTCGTCATCAAAGTCTCCTCCTTTATGATTACATTGCTCAATGACAAGATCGCCGAGAGCTTAGCATTGCGCCGTGCTGTTCGCGCACCGGTTTTCTAGACGGGAGACTCGGCTGCACGTGCCGCCGCCGGCCGCGGCCGGCGTGGTCCACCACCAAAATTTCCACCAAATCGTCGACAAATACGTTAATTAAAACTGGTCGAACACCAATAAGATAGCGCTCGACACTAGCTTGACGCGTAACCGCGCCAGCCTGCCGACCCGGGCGCGCCGCCGCGTGCCGAACGACATCCGATCCGAGCCATCGCCATGCCCCGTCCCATCGTCGCCCATATCCGCCCCGACGCCGTCCGTCACAACCTCGATTTCATCCGCCGCACCGCCGCGCAATCGCGCGTGTGGGCCGTGATCAAGGCCAACGCATACGGCCACGGCATCGAGCGGATCTACCCGGGCCTCGCGGCCGCCGACGGCATCGCGCTACTCGACCTCGACGAAGCCGTGCGCGTGCGCGAGCTCGGCTGGGACAAGCCCGTGCTGCTGCTCGAAGGGATCTTCGAGCCGGACGACGTCGAACTGGCCGATCGCCACCGGCTGACGGTGGCCGTGCACTGCGACGAGCAGCTCGACCTGCTGATCGCCGCGAAGCCGCGGCAGCCGATCGACATCCAGCTCAAGATGAATTCCGGGATGAACCGGCTCGGCTACCGGCCCCCCGCGTTCCGCGCCGCGTGGGAACGCGCGGCGAGCGCGCCGTCGATCGGCAGGATCACGTTGATGATGCATTTCGCGAACGCGGACGAAGGCGAGGTCGACTGGCAGCTCGATTTATTCGACGCGACCACGGCCGGGATTCCGGGCGAGCGCTCGGTATCGAATTCGGCGGCCGTGCTGTGGCATCCGCGCGCGCACCGCGACTGGGTGCGGCCCGGCACGATCCTGTACGGCGCGTCGCCGACCGGTGCGGCGCGGCATATCGCCGACACGCCGCTGATGGCCGCGATGACACTGACGAGCAGGATCATCGGCGTGCAGACGCTGTCGCCGGACGAAACCGTCGGCTACGGCCGCCGCTTCACGGCCGACCGGCCGATGCGGATCGGCGTCGTCGCGTGCGGCTACGCGGACGGCTATCCGCGCCATGCGCCGACCGGCACGCCGATCGCGGTGGACGGCGTGATGACGCGCGTCGTCGGCCGCGTGTCGATGGACATGCTGACCGTCGACCTGACGCCGTGCCCGAACGCGGGCATCGGGTCGCGCGTCGAGCTGTGGGGCGACCAGGTGAAGGTGGATGATGTCGCGCAAGCCAGCGGCACGATCGGCTACGAGCTGATGTGCGCGCTCGCGCGCCGCGTGCCGGTCGTGATCGTGCCGCCCGGCGCGTCGACCGCGCAGCCGGCGCTGCGGACCGGGAGCTACGGGCGCTGACCGCGGTCGATGCTGCGGCGCACTACCGCGCCGCCGCGCGTGCCGCTTCACTTGCGGGCCGCCTCGGGCGGTCCGTTTACGTTCCGGCGGACGGGAAACCGGAGCCGGAGAATACGCGTTTGTTACAGCCCTTCCGCTCCGCTCGACCTGCCTATCCGGCGGCGTACTACGAGCGCCACATCGGCTTCCGCTTCTCGAGGAACGCGTCGATCCCTTCGCCGGCATCCTCTTCCATCATGTTGCGCGCCATCACGTCGCCCGCATACGCATACGCTTCGTCGAGCGGCAATTCGCGCTGGCGATAGAACATCTGCTTGCCGTAGCGCACCGCGGCCGGGCTCTTCGCGACGATCTCCGCGACCTTGCGCGCGACGGCCGCGTCGAGCGCGTCCTCGGGCACGGCCTCGTTGACGAGCCCCCACGCGGCGGCCGTCGCCGCATCGACGAAGCGCCCGGTCACGAGCATGTCGAACGCGCGCTTCGCCGTGACGTTGCGGCTCAACGCGACGGCCGGCGTCGAACAGAACAGCCCGACGTTGATGCCCGATACCGCGAAGCGCGCAGTGTCGGCCGCGATGGCCAGGTCGCACGCGGCGACGAGCTGGCAGCCGGCGGCCGTCGCGATGCCGTGCACACGCGCGATCACCGGCACCGGCAATGCGCGCATCGCGAGCATCACGCGGCTGCACTGCGCGAACAGCGAGCGGTAGTAGTCGAGTTCCGGCTTGCCGCGCATCTGCCGCAGGTCGTGGCCGGCGCAGAACGCCTTGCCTTGCGCGGCCAGCACGACGCAGCGCACGTGCGGATCGGCCGCCAGCGCACCGAACGCGTCGTGCAGGCTCGCGAGCATCGCTTCGGACAACGCGTTGAACTGCTGCGGCCGGTTCAGCCGCAGCGTGACGACGCCGTCGCGCACCTCGCGCAACAGGATCGGCTCGGCAGTCTCTTGATCGGGTTCCATGACGTTTCGCTCGACGGGGTTCGGCAGGATTCGGTGCGGCACGAACGGGCGGCGATGACGCACGCGCGTTCGCGGCATGTCGATGAAATGGTCCTCCACATTCCGCGCGGCGTCCAGTCGCGCGGCCGCACGTGCCTGCGCGGTGGCCTGCGTGCCGCCGTACCACCGTGCGGACCACGCGATTCGCGCGTCAGCGGTGCCGCTACGCGGTTTTCGCCGTGCCTGCCGTCCGCGCGGCAAGGGCGGCCGTCGCATAGGCGACACCACCGACCACCGCGATCGCCCACAGCGCGGCGGTCGGATTCGGCAACAGCATCGTCGCGGCGCTGGCGATGGCCACACCGAACAGGCTTCCTGCCTGTCGCGCCGCATTGAGGAATCCTGACGCCACACCCGCCGCGTCCGCGGGCACCTGTTCGAGTACGGTCGCGATCATCGGCGCCACGGACAGCGCTGTCCCCGTGCCGAATGCGGCCATCGCCGTCCAGGCCACCGGCCACGGCGCGCGCAGCGTCAGCGCGGCCGCGAGTGCCGGAATGGCCAGCGCCGCCACCCCGAGACCGTTCGCCATCAGCCGGACCGGGTGCACCCGGCCCTGCAATTTTCCGGACAACAGATTGCCGAGCGACAGGCTCAGCGCGAACGGCAACAGCGTCAGCCCCGTCTGCCGCGCGCTCATGCCGAACTGCCCGTGCAGGTACAGGCTCAGCACGAACAGCAAGCCGAAGTAGCCGACATACACGAGGCTGCCCATCAGGTTCATCGCGACGAAGGTGCGATTGCGAAACCACGCCAGCGGAACCATCGGATCGCGAGCACGCCGCTCGATGACGATCAGCGCGCCTGCAGCGAGTCCGGCGACCAGTAGCGCGCACCGGACTTCCGCCGCACCCAGGCCGCGTGTCGGCAGTTCGATCACGGCGAAACACAGCGCGCCGAGCGCCATCGCACCGACACACTGGCCGGCCCACTCGAAGTGGCGCGTTTGCCGCGCGACCGACGCCCGGACGAGCACGGCCGCCCCGGCAAACGCGACCGCGCCGGTCGGCACATTGATCAGGAACGCGCTGCGCCAGCCGAAATCGTCGACGAGGATGCCGCCCAGCACCGGCCCTACGGCCACCGCAACCGACGCGATGCCCGCCCATACCGCAATCGCCCGCGCGCGCTCGGCAGGCACGTCGAAGGTGCTGCGCACGACCGCGAGAGACGCAGGCAAAAAGAGCGCGGCGCCCATGCCCTGCACGAATCGCGCGGCCACGAGAATGGCCACGGACGATGCGAAGCCGCATCCCGCCGATGCGGCGACGAACAGCGCCAGCCCCGCGAGGTAGACGTGCTTGGCGCCGAACCGGTCGGACAGCGCGCCGCCCGCGAGAATCAGCGCGGCGAAGCTGAGCGTGTACGCGTCGACGATCCATGCGAGCTCCGCGACCGTCGCACCGAGACTCGCTCGCATCGCGGGCAGCGCAACGTTGACGATCGTCGTATCGAGCACCGCCATGAACATTCCGATCGCGACGAGCGCAAGCGTGAAGCGGCGTTCTCGGGCCGTCGGGCCGCACGCTGCCGTGATGGATGCGGGAAGGGAAACAGGATTGCAATCGGGCATGAAACCTCCAGGCAGATGCCGGGAGTCTAGAAACGGCACGCGATGCAGAAAAGTGATAATTTCGCATTTGCCTGATGCAGATATGCATCCCCAAACCCGCCGCCACCCTGCCCGATGACACTGCCGACCCGCATGAACTGGGACAACGCCCGCTTTTTCCTGGCCCTCGCGCGCACCGGCACGCTGCGCGGCGCCGCGGCGCAACTGAACGTCGATCAGGCGACGGTGGGGCGTCGGATCGCCGCGCTCGAAGACGAACTCTCGGCCCGCCTGTTTCTCCGAACGCCGGCCCTCTATGTGCTGACGACCGCCGGCGAAGCGTTGCTCGAACCCGCCGAAGCGATGGAACGGGCGTCGCTCACGATCGAGCGGCGCGTGATGGGCCTCGACGAGCAGCTCGCCGGGTCCGTGCGCATCGCCACGACCGACACGCTCGGCAAGCGCTTCGTGATTCCCGCCATCGCCAACTTGCGGCGCAGGCATGCCGGCATCGATGTCGTGTGCGTGACGTCGGCCGAAATCGCCAATCTCACGCGCCGCGAAGCGGATCTCGCAATTCGCACGTTGCGGCCGGAATCGCCGGACCTGATCGTCAGGCGGCTCGGGCATCTCGAAACGGGCATCTACGCATCGCGCCGCTACCTGGCCGAACGTGGCGAACCGGCCGCGGGCAGCGCGTTCGAAGGACACGATCTGGTGATGTACCAGCAGCCGGTGGTGCCGACGATGTGGGATGCCCTGTGCGGCGAATCGACGTCGCGCGGCCGCGTGATGTTCCAGACATCGTCGACGATGATGCTGGTCGAAGCCGCGCTTGCCGGGCTCGGCATCGCGGAGCTGCCGTGCTTCCGCGCCGAAACCGAGCCGGAACTGGTGCGCCTCATGCCTCGACGATGCAATCATTTCGACGTGTGGCTCGTCGCGCATGCCGATCTGTACAAGACCGCACGCGTGCAGGCGGTGATCGAAGCCGTCGTCGACGAATTCGCGAGCGTCGCGCCCTCGGGCCGGTAACGAACGCGCTACGGCTTCAGCGCGGGACCGGTATCAGCCCGCTGCGCCGCGCGCGCACGCCCGACCACCGGTGCCCGATGCCGGCCAGGAAAACGACGGCGCCCATGAAGCCCAAGGTCAGCACGCCGCCCCGGATCGCGCCGAACGTATTCATTCGCGCGGTCATTGCGGCCCCCTGCTCCAGCCAAATGCGCGTCAGCCCGCGAGCTTCTTCAGCGCGTCGAGCACCGCGTCGCCCTTGAACGGCTTCACGATCCAGCCCTTCACGCCGGCCGCCTTGCCGCGCTCCTTCATCGCCGGGCTGCTTTCGGTCGTCAGCATCACGACGTTGACCGCCGTGTTCGCCAGTTCGCCGCGGATCTTCTCGACCATCGTCAGGCCGTCCATGTTCGGCATGTTCACGTCGCTGATCACGAGGCGCACGCCGGGCGTCGCCTTGAGCTTCGCGAGCCCGTCCTTGCCGTCGACGGCCGTCGCGACGTCGAGCCCGTGATTGCGCAGGAACCCCGCGACCTCGTCGCGCACCGTGCCCGAATCGTCGACCACCAGAATCTTTGCCATGTCGTATTCCCCTTCCTTTATTTCGGACTTCAACATTCAAAACAGTTCGAGTTCGCCCGATTCGACCATCGGCCCCACGTCCGGCACCGATTCGCGGAAATCCTCCGGCGACCAGCTCAGGCTGAACACGAAACGCTGGTCGAGACACACGGACCGCCCCGATGCCGGGTCGGTCATCCGGTACTTGAAGCAGAGCTGCGGACAGTCGCCGCCGAACGAGATGAACTTCTGCTTGTGATTGACGACGAGCGGCACCTGCACCGGATGGCGCGCGAGCGCCTCCGCATCGCCGAGATAGCGGTTCTTGAACGCGCCCCACACGAGGTTGGTCAGCTCGCCGAGCACGGTGTTCACGTCGCGGAAATCCGGCGCGCGGCCGTCGTCGCGCGTGCCGCCGATCATGTCCAGCAGCGGCTGCTCGCTCGTCTGCAGCAGCATGTAGCCGCGGCACCATGCACTTTCGAGCGCGATCAGGCTGAACACCTCGCCAAAGATGATCTGGTCGCGGACGATGCACGGCGTTTCGTGCTCGATCGTCATGCCCGGAAACAAGCTGTCGATGCGCGCCTCGGTGATCTCCGAGATGCCGCGCACGAGCGCGTTCGGATAGTCGCGGCCGAACAGGTATTCGTCGATCGCGCGCTTGAGCGGCGTCATGTCGTCCGCGGCGTAGGCCGCGCATGCCACCCGCGCAAGCGCGTCGGGCAGCCCGTCGCGCGATGCGAGCGATTCGCGGCGCAGGATGATCGGCAGCTCGGGCCGCAGCGCGTCGATCTGCGTCGCGATGATCGCGCTCTCGACCGGTGAGCCGCCGTAATCCTCGGCCAGCAGGATCGCACCGAGATCGATATTCGAGCGCAGCACCTTCAGCAGCCGGCTGCGCCGCACGGTCAGGCCGACCAGGTTGTGCTCGTCGCAGAAACGCTTGATCGCATCGGCATGCGTGCGGCTGTCGTCGAGCACGAGCACCTTGCTGACAGGTTGGTCTTCGGTCATCTCAAGGGTTCCTCATGGTCGATCAGAACAGTTCGAGTTCGCCGCCGGTATCCACCGCGGCCGTTTCCGGCACATGGAAATCGACCGGCGCGTTCGCGCATACGCACAGCGTCGCGCCGACGCGCACGTCGCCGTCGAGCGTCAGGTCGTATGCGGCCACGTAATCGGGTGCGAGCGCGGGCAGCCAGTCGATGCTCGCGCCGCTCAGCAGGGAAGGCGTCGACATCCCGAGATCGGGAAACGGCACTGTCAGCGCCTGGTTGATCGCGCCGCAGCACAGGTTCGCGACTTCCATGATCGCTTCGGGCAGCGGCCGCTGGCCGCTCGTGCCCGCCGTCGCGCCGGCGAAATGGCGACGCGTCGCATCGTCGTCGCCGAAGCGCAGCGCGAGCAGCAGGCGGAAATGCAGCGCCGAGATCGTCAGCACCACGACGTACTCGGGCACCTTCGGTTTCGATCGCGACTTCATGCACGCGGGATCGTGCGCATCGCCGGCCGACGGCCGGATGTCGCACGCGCCGCCGGACGCGAGCCGCGTGCGCGCCGCGTCGAAAAAAATCCGCTCGAAGCCGGCTTTCGCCTGCGCGCCGATCACGCCGCCGCTCCTTCGATCCGCGCGTGCAGTTGCCCGGCCAGCGTCT
Source organism: Burkholderia sp. LFS061 (assembly GCF_047978125.1). Classification (NCBI taxonomy): domain Bacteria; kingdom Pseudomonadati; phylum Pseudomonadota; class Betaproteobacteria; order Burkholderiales; family Burkholderiaceae; genus Burkholderia; species Burkholderia sp. LFS061. The sequence continues at coordinate 76,362 of NZ_JBFPFS010000028.1, forward strand.
CGACGGTCGCGAGCGCGGCCGTGATCATCTTGCCGCCAGCCTGGATGTCCTGGAACGTCGCGGCCGTCACGAGATCGTTGCGGTTCAGGCTGTCGCGATAGCTGTTCGACAGCTGCTGCGAGCGTGCGGCCAGCCCGCGCACCTCGCTCGCGACGATCGAGAAGCCGCGCCCGGCCGTCCCCGCGCGCGCGGCCTCGATCGACGCGTTCAGCGACACGATCGACACGTGCGCGACGATCGCCGACAGCTCCTGGTTCTTCGTGCGCATGTCCTGGTTCTGCGTGGTCAGCGAGATCATCTGCTCGTGCCAGCGCTCGAACGTGCCGGCGAGCCCGCGCAGGCGCGCGGCTTCGTCGGCGATCTTCATCGCATGCTGCGCAAGCGCGGCGCGGTCCGCCGACAGCGCCTGCAGCGCGTCGCGCTGCGTGCCGGCCGCGGACGCCTCGCGCGCCAGCGCATCCTCGAGCCGCGCCTCGCGTTGCGCCCATGCGTCGGCGGCTTCGGCATGTGCCGACGCCGCTTCTGCCGCCTTCGCGTCGGCCGCATCGAGCGCGCCGCGCAACGCATGCGCGTCACGTGCCATCGCCGCGACAAGCCGCTTGCGCATCACGCGAAACACGACCGCCGCCGCCACCGCGACGACGAAGCCGCCCGCCAGCGCGGCGGCAATCGGGATCATCCACGCCTGCACGATCACGCCATCACTCCGCTGCGCCGACGTCTGCAATGCGTTCGTGCGCGGCGCCGTGACCGGCACCGTCCGCCGCGAAGCGCGCCGGCAGCGACACGATCGTCTCGAACGCGCGATACGGCGCGCCGACGCGATCGTCGGTGAAGCGCAGCGCGATGTCGCCGCCGTCGCGCTTCAGGAAGTTGCGCACCGCGTCCATGCCGACGCCGCGCCCCGACACCTCGGTTACCGCGTGCGCGGTCGAGAAGCCCGGCCGGAAGATCAGCTCGACCACCGCTTCGTCGGTGAGCGCCGCTTCGTTGCCGCCATCGATCCACCCGCGCTCGCGCGCGATGCCGCGAATCCGGTCGAGCGCGAGGCCGCGGCCGTCGTCGCTCAACACGAACCACAACTCGCCGCCGCCGACGCCGACCGCGATGTCGATCGTGCCGGACGCCGCCTTGCCGGCCGCGCGGCGCTCTTCGGACGATTCGATCCCGTGGTCGATCGAATTGCGCAGCAGGTGCATGAACACGTTCTTCAGCGTCGCGCCGATCTCGCTGCGCACGCGATGGCCGTGGCTGTCGATATGCACGACGGGCGCCGGCTTGCCGAGTTCGGCCGCGAGCGACGGCAGCGACTCGATCACGCCGCCGAGCGCGTCGCCGATGCCCTGCGTGCCGAGCTGGCTCAGCATGCGGCGCACGGCATCGCGTGCCGCCTGCCAGTCGTTCGCGTTCGCCGGATCGGCACCGTCGAGCACGCGCAGGCTCTCGCTGATGTGCGCGCGTTCGACCATCAGGTAATCGGCACCGCCGTGCGCCGGTTCGCCGCTGCGGCCGAGCGTGACCGCGTTGATCGTCGCGTAGCGTTCGACGGCCTCGCGCACGCGGGCCAGGTCTTCCATCAGCGCGTCGCGGTTCCACTCGGGGCCGCCGTCCGCGCGGCGCAGCGATTCGTACGCCTGTTCCGCTTCGTGGACGATGTTCGTCAGGTGCTGCAGGCTGTACGTGCGCGCATTGCCCTTGATCGTATGCATGTTGCGGAACAGCGCCGCGACGATCGAGTGATCGGCGCGCTCGTGCTGGCGGATCATCCGTTCGTTCTCGCTGAGGAAGCCCTTCGCGCTGTGCACGAAGTCGTGGAACTTGTCCTGGCTGATCGACAGGATCTCGCCGATCATCTCGAGGCGGCGCTGCTGCTCGCCGGCCTGCGCGGTCAGCTCGCGAATCTCGGTCACGTCGCGCACGCACAGCATCAGGCGCACGACCGTATCGGTCTCGTCGGTGATCGCCGACCAGCTCAGGTCGAGCCATTTCTCGCGGCCGTCCGGCATCCGCTTCGCGACTTCGTTGACGAGCAGGTGCGCGTTGAATTCGAAGTTCATGCTGTCTTCGCCGAGGCACGCGTGCACGGCCGCATCGACCTGCGAGCGCGCGTCGGCGCCGATCGCCGAATCGTCGAACACGAGCGCCATCAGGTCGCGGCCGGCGATGTCGTTCGTCTCGAAGATGGTTTCGAGGTACGCCGAATACTCCGCATGCACGACGCCGCCTTCGACGACGGTCAGGATCCCTTGCTGCATGTTCTGCAGCATCGCCTGGATGTCCGCCGTCTTCTGCTTGAGCTGCGCGGCGTTCTCCTGGATCTTCTCGATCATTCCGTTGAACGCGACGATCGAATGGCCGATCTCGTCCATCCGGCCCACCGGCACGCGGCGCGTGAAATCCTGGCTCGTCGCGATCTCGCTCATCATCGTCTGCATCCCGATCAGCGGACGCGTGATCTGGCGATACAGCACGAAACCGAGCGCGGTCAACAGCACGATCACCGTGCCCGCGACGCCCGCGATCGCGGTTGCCGTCGTCGCGAGCATCCCGTTCAGCGCGCTGATCGCGTCGTCCTTCTGGCGGTTCTTCTCGACGCGCAGCGTGTCGACGATGCTTTCGAGTTCGTCGCGATACTGCGCGACGTTCGCGAACAGGTAGGCCTGCGCCATCTCGGCCTTGCCATCGGCCTTCATCTTCACCGTGTCGTCGATCGCCGCGAAATAGTTCGCGGCGCTGTCCTTCGCCTGCGCGACGAGGCCTTCCTGCGCGCGGCCGACCGCCGATCGCGCCTGCGCGTCGAGTGCGGCGCGCAGCGCGGCCTGCTTCGCCTTCAGCTCGTCGCGCGCCTGCGCGGCGGTATTCGCGTCGGGCGCGTAGACGAGCGTCATCGTCGCGATCTGGATGTTCTTCACATCGGCGACGAGATCGGCCGACGCGAGCGCGCTCGGCACGATGCCCTGGGTAACCTGGCGCACCTCGGACGCGCTCTTGCGCGTCTGGTACACGGCATAGATGCCGATCGCGGACAGCGCGAAGAACGTCAGGACGACTAGCAGCGTAATGCGATGACGGATGGTCATGAGTACAGCTCCCCGCAGCGATCCGGCTTCGACCGCCCATTGATCTAATGAAAGAATATGAGCGCCGAATTATCGGGGATGGTGTATGACTGTCCGATGACCGTTAATCAATCGATCATTGAGAAAATTGGAATGATTAATTGCAGCGGGAAAAGCCTAAAGTTTTTCGCGGGTTTGCCGTTAACTCCGGGGCTCCAGCGCCGATGCAGCTGCTGGCTTTGCCGAATCTGCGGAGTAGCGGATATTCATTGTTTTATTCGCATTCCAGCAATTCGATCTTATTGGGCATCGGCAAAACGTTTGCGCATTATCGATGAACCGATTTGTTTCGGCATCTTTTTATAATCGATGCGTCGTTCGCCGGCATCCCGAAATCGCCCGCGCCGTGCGTCGCGATATCGGCTATCTGGCCCTCGACATGAACCGTGGCCGAATTCATTCCTGCCAGGAAACAATCAATCGCCACCCGGCGATTCACCTCTACGTCCGTACGCTCTAGACTGTCGCATCGTTCCCCTTTCCGGACCCACGCGATGACCGACGCCCTGCCGCTGACCACCGATCCCGATTCGGGCCTCCAGTACCGGCTGCGCCCGGCTGCCGGCCGCCCCGCCGCCCGCCTGTTGCTGCTGCATGGCGTCGGCGGCAACGAAACCAACCTGCTGAACGTGGCCGATGTGATCGATCCGCGCATCGAGATCGCGTTCGTGCGCGGCCCGCTGACCTTCGGGCCCGACCAGCACGCGTGGTTTCCGGTGCGCTTCGGCCCGAACGGCCCCGAAATCGACGCGGCCCGCGCGGACGCCAGCCGCCTCCAACTGATTGCGCTGCTGCGCGCCTTCCGCGCGCGGGACGGCGCGGGCTCCGCGTTGCCGGCCGTGATCGCCGGCTTTAGCCAGGGCGGCATCATGAGCGCGAGCGTCGGCCTCACGTCGCCGGCCGACGTCGCCGCGTTCGCCGTGCTGTGCGGCCGCATCCTGCCGGAAATCGATCCGCTGATCGCGCCGCGCGATGCGCTTCGCCCGTTGCACGCGCTGATCGTGCACGGCCGCTTCGACGACAAGCTGCCCGTCGCATGGGCCGACACCGCCGATGCAAAACTCACGGCGCTCGATGTCGCACACGACACGCGGCTGTATGCGGCCGGGCACGAACTGACTCAGGAAATGGCCGCCGATTTCGGCCGATGGGTCGGCGAACGCACCGGATCGAACTGACCGCACCGGTAAAGCCGGCCCGCGAACGGACCGGCCCCCGGCGCGCACCGTCACGCGTTCTGCGCAGGATCTGCGACGACGCGCACGGCCGCGGGTGCGGGTGCGGCAACCGCCCGCTCACGCTCGGCACCGCGCTTCGCGAGCTTCCAGCCGATCACCAACGCGAGCACGACAACCGGAATCGTCGCGACGGTCCACGTACCGCCCGGGTAGTCGAACGCCATCAGCACCAGCACGCCGACGAGGAATGCGAGCGTGAGCCACGAAGTGAACGGCGCGCCGGGCATCCGGAACGACACGGCCTTCAGCTCGCCGCGATCGACCGCGCGGCGGAACAGGATCTGGCTCATCACGATGAAACCCCACGTCGTGATGATCCCGAGCGACGCCATGTTCAGCACGATCTCGAACGCCTGGGCCGGCACGATGTAGTTCAGCGGCACGCCGATCGCATTGATCGCGACCGTGATCAGGATCCCGCCGTACGGCACGCCACGCGCGTTCATCCTCGACACGAAGCGCGGCGCCGACCCGCCCATCGCGAGCGAGCGCAGCACGCGCCCGGTCGAATAGAGACCCGAATTCAGGCTCGACAGCGCGGCGGTCAGCACCACGACGTTCATTACCGTGCCGACGTACGGCACGCCGAGCTTGCCGAAGAACGTCACGAACGGGCTTTCGTGCGCGCTGTATGCGGTCCACGGCAGCAGCAGCGTCAACAGCACGACCGAACCGACGTAGAACAGCGCAATGCGCCACATCACGCCGTTGATGGCCTTCGGCAGTACCTTGCGCGCATCGGCCGTCTCGCCCGCCGCGACGCCGACGAGCTCGATGCTCGCATACGCGAACACGACGCCCTGCACGATCAGCACGGCCGGCAGGATGCCGTGCGGAAAGATCCCGCCGTGATCCGCGACGAGGTGAAGCCCCGGCATCTGGCCGGCGACCGGATGGCCGCTCGCGAGGAACACGGCGCCGACCGCGAGGAACACCGCGAGCGTGCCCACCTTGACGAGCGAGAACCAGAACTCCATCTCGCCGAACACCTTCACGCCGATCATGTTCATCACCGACACGATCCCGAGCGCGCCGAGCGCGAACACCCACTGCGGCACGTCCGTGAACACGGCCCAGTACTTCATGTAGATCGCGACCGCGGTGATGTCGACGATGCCGGTCGTCGCCCAGTTCAGGTAGTACATCCAGCCCGCGACGAACGACGCGCGCTCGCCCATGAACTCCCGCGCATACGACACGAAGCTGCCGCTGGTCGGCCGGTGCATCACGAGCTCGCCGAGCGCGCGCATGATCAGGAACGCGAACACGCCGCAGACCAGATACACGAGCGCCAGTGCGGGCCCCGCGCTTTGCAGGCGCCCGCCCGCGCCGAGAAAGAGGCCGGTGCCGATCGCACCGCCCATCGCGATCATCTGCACGTGCCGCGGCTTCAAATGCTTCGCATAACCGGCTTCGTGCGACGCGAACATCGCGTCGGGATCGGCATGACGGGAATCCGCGCCGCCGGCCGTATCGGCCGGCCGCTCGCTGGTGTGTTTCATGTTGAGTCTCCGTTTATTGATGTGTCGCGCCCCGCTCCGGGGCGCTTTTTGAACGGTCGCGCGCAGGCCGCCGGCGGCAGGCGGCAGGCGCCGGTGCCGCGCGGCCGGTGTCAAAGCACGCGCGGCCGGATCAGCGCTTCGGGTTGCAGCGCGTCGTCCAGTTGCGCTTCGGTCATCAACTGGTGATCCAGCACGACCTCGCGGATCGACTTGCCGCTCTCGTGCGCCTCGGCGGCCACGGCGGTTGCGCGCTTGTAGCCGATGTACGGGTTCAGCGCGGTCGCGAGCGCGACCGAGCGCTCCATCGTTTCGCGCAGCCGCTCGGGATTCGCGGTGATCCCGCTCACGCACCGCTGCGCGAGCGTCGTGCATGCGGCCGTCAGGTGGCTGAAGCTGCGGAACAGCGCGCTGGCGATCACCGGCTCGAATGCGTTGAGCTGAAGCTGTCCGGCCTCGGCGGCGAAGGTCACGGTCAGGTCGTTGCCGAACACCTCGAACGCGACCTGGTTGACGACTTCCGGGATCACCGGATTCACCTTGCCGGGCATGATCGACGAGCCGGCCTGCACGGGCGGCAGGTTGATCTCGCCGAACCCCGCGCGCGGGCCGCTCGACAGCAGCCGCAGGTCGTTACAGATCTTCGACAGCTTGACGGCGATCCGCTTGAGCACGCCCGAGACCTGCACGAACGCGCCGCAATCCTGCGTCGCCTCGATCAGGTTCGGCGCGGTGCTCAGGTCGAGCCCGGTGATGCGCCGCAGCGCCGCCAGTGCCTTCTCCGCATACTGCGGATGCGCGGTGATCCCCGTGCCGATCGCGGTCGCGCCGAGATTGATCTCGCGGATCAACCAGCCGGCTTCCTGCAAGCGCGCAATGTCTTCCGTCAGCATCACCGCGTACGTCGAGAATTCCTGGCCGAGCGTCATCGGCACCGCGTCCTGCAACTGCGTGCGGCCGAGCTTCAGCAGGCCCGCGAACGCGTCGGCCCGCTCCGCGAACGCATCGCGCAGCCGCGCCATCGCGTCGAGCAGGTGCTCGACCGCGAAGCACGTGGCGACCCGGATCGCGGTCGGATAGACGTCGTTCGTGCTCTGCGCGAGATTGACGTGCTCGTTCGGATGCAGATATTCGTACTGCCCGCGCGCGTGCCCCATGATTTCGAGCGCGCGGTTGCAGATCACCTCGTTCGCGTTCATGTTGGTCGACGTGCCGGCCCCGCCCTGGATGACGTCGACGACGAACTGGTCGTGCAGGCGCCCTTCGCGGATCTCGACGCACGCGGCGGCGATCGCATCGCGATACGGCTTCGGCAGCAGCCCGAGCTCGCAGTTGGCGTCGGCCGCGGCTTCCTTCACGGCCGCGAGCGCCATCACGAGGTACGGCAGCGTTGCGATACTGCGGCCGGAAATGTCGAAATTCTCTTTGGCGCGCAGCGTGTGTACGCCGTAGTAGGCCGCATCCGGAATGCTTCGCTTACCTAAAAGATCCGCTTCGACGCGGAAGCCGTTTTCTGCCATCGTGCCCCTCCTGGGTGTCTCGTGCCGCTCGTCGTGCGCCGCTTCCCGACGCGACGGGTTCGCATTCTATGCCTTTGCAAAAACAAGCTCGCCTCTGTATTATCGAAAGCGGTTTTGCGTGGGACGCAACAGCGAGAATCGGATGAAAAAAGGCATGAGAGAGACAGGCATCGATCACCTCGGCGCGATGCGCGCGTTCGTGAGAGTGGTCGAAACGGGGAGTTTTTCGGCGGTCGCGAAGGAGATGCACGTGTCGACGTCGACCGTCGCGCGCAAGGTGACGGCGATCGAGGAAACGCTCAGCGTCGCGCTGCTGCACCGTTCGACGCACAGCGTGACGCTGACCGAGGCCGGCCACATCTATCTGGAGCGCGCCATCACGCTGATCGCCGATCTCGACGACACGCTGCGTGTGGTCGCCGAGCTGAATGCGCAGCCGAGCGGCCCGCTGAAGCTCACCGCGCCGGTCGCGTTCGGGCGCCGTCACCTCGCGCCGCTGATCGCGCCGTTTCTCGCGCGCTACCCGACGATCCAGCTCGACGTGCGGCTCACCGACAACCACAACGACCTCGTGGCCGGCGGCTTCGATCTCGACATTCACGAGGGCGAGAACTACCTGGACAACCTGGTCGTCCACCGGCTGTCGCGCAACGACAGCATCCTGTGCGCAGCGCCCGGCTATCTCGATCGCTACGGGCGCCCGTCGGCGCCGGACGACCTGAAGCACCACAACTGCCTGCGCTACGTGCACCCGGAAGGCGATCCGCGCTGGGATTTCGTGCACGGCGACGCGCGACACAGCGTGCTGCCGGCCGGCAATCTCGTCACCGACCATTCGGAGCTGCTGCTCGAAGCGACCTGCGCGGGGCTCGGTATCGCGGAGTTCGAGATCTGGCTGGTGCGCGACCTGCTCGCGAGCGGGCAACTCGAAGCCGTGCTGCCGCGCTACCGGCTACAGAACCGGCTGACGGGCGAATTCATCTACATCGCGTATCTGGCGAACCGGCGCAGCTCGGCGAAGCTGCGCGTGCTGAAGGATTTTCTCGCGGAACATCTCGCGCAGATCGGCGAACTGTCGGACGTCGAGCTGGCGAAGATTCGCGGCGCGCGCGCGTAGCGCCCGCGTTGGCGTTCGCGTCGATCAGCTAGCGGGCGGGCGCCGATGCGCACGGCCCGGTTCGCGGGCCGGCGGCATCGGTGATCGGTGCAGGGACGACGCTCAGGCAGGCTGCAATTCGAACGGAAACGTGGCGTGCCCGATCTCGACGCCCTGCGTATTGAGCATCCGCGGCCGGTGGAAGCCGGCCAGTTGCGCGCGCTGCGCGGACGTACCGATCTGCAGCCGCTCGAGAATCTCGCTGACGACCATGTAGAGCACGTCGAGATTGCCGTCCTCGATCTTCACCGAGATGCCGAGCGCACCGTCGGCGCCGAGCCGCCGTGTATTTTCCGATGCACGCACGCCGAGCCCGTAGCACGCATCCGCGCCGAGCTTGCCGACCACCTGCCCGCCGAATGCATTCATCAGCACCGTGCAATAGCGCCCGTCGCCGGCGACCAGCTCGGGATGCGCCGTCATCGCACGATGAATGCGCGCCAGCGCGCGAACGCGATCGCTGATCTCGCCGCCGCCCGCTTCCACCGTGTCCGCGCCGTCGGCCAGCGACGCGTAAAGACGCGCCAGCCGATCCAGCGAAAACGCAGGCGTCGGCAGGTTGCACCCGTCGATCGCCCAGTCGACTTCGTCGTCGCGCAAGCCGCACGCATCGGCCACGACATGCTTCACGCGCACCTGCATCGGATGGTCGGGCAGATGGTAATCGGCCATCGCTGCGCCGATCGCCTGCGCGCCGGCCAGCATCCCGACGTGCTTGCCCGAACAGTTGCTGCACACGCCGGTTGGCGTGTAGTCGCGCTTGATCCACGACCGGTACACCGCGTCGGACAACGGCGGATGGCCACCGCACCGCAAATCCGATTCGTGCGCGGCGACCTTGGCTAGCATCGCCCGCGTGCGTTCGATGTGCCGGTCCTCGCTGCTGTGCGACGCGCACATCAGCGCGATGTCCGCGTCGTCGAAGCCGAAGCGCTCGGGCGCGCCCGTCTCGATCACCGACAGCGCCTGGGCCGGCTTGGCCGCCGAGCGCGCCAGCGTCATCCGGAACGGATCGCCGAACCGGGCCAGCAACCTGCCGCTTGCATCCACCACCGCCACATGGGCGACGTGCGTGTTCTCGATCGCATTGCCGCGGTACGTGACGACCGCTGCGCGTTGGATGTCCATCGTGTCCTGCCTCCTCCTTGCTCGGGCCTGGCTGCCGGGGCCCGTCCAACCGGTACGGAAGTGTATCGAGTCGTCGCCGACGCGCGCCGGCCGGGCAATGGAAAGCGGTGTTGCATCCCACGCAAAGGCAACCTCGTTGTGACAAAACCTGACCGATTCAGCACAAAATCATTCAAATTCATTTCTGTTGCGCACACCATTCCGGGACGCACGCCGATCCTGACGGCGCAGACATACGCGAACCTGCCCGCGCGCCGCCAGGATGATGCGGCCGCCCCCGTCCGCACGTTCACGCGAGGTGGTAGCGCAGCCAGAAGGTCTCGCGACATGCGTTGTCGAACGTCAGCCGCGACGGGCTGATCGGCTGTGCATCGGGATGGCGGAGCACGTCGTAGTCGATCCAGCATTCGGCGCACAGCAGGTCGGACGGCGCGCGGTCCTGCTCGACCGAGCGGCGCACGATCGCCCCGTTGTCGAAACGGTATTCGGTTTCGTCGCGCACGACCTCGACATCGTCGTCGGTCCAGCGGTCGTGCGACGTCGCATGCGACACGATCGACACGGGGCCGGCGAACCCGTGAATCGCGGCGATGTAGGAAATGAGCTTGTGCATGGCGAAGAGGCGAACTGGCGGATGGCCGCTTCGCGCGATGAATACGGCAAGAAGCGGACCGAGCGGCGAGTATAGCCGCGCGCCGATGACCTTGCCGCCGGCGGGGTTTCGCTCGCGCGCGCTACGCTTCCAGCGCAAGCAATGCGAACGTCGCGACCCAGTGCTCGCCCATGTAATCGCCGGCCACGTGCGCGAGCGCGCTCGCGAGATGCCGGCCGGCCGCGCCGAGCAGCTTCGCGCGCCGCGCGTCGCCTTCCGGCAGCGCGCCGGCGAGCGCCCGCTGGCACCACGCGCGGCTCAGGTTCAGCCCGTCGAGGTGCGCGATCTTGCCGTCGCTGCGGTCGCTGACCGTCGCCGGCTCGAACAGCGTCGCCGGCTCGCCGCGCGCGAGATCCGGCAAAAAGCGCGCGAACCAGCCGTCGAATTCGGCTGCCGGCAGCACGCGCCGCATCAGCTCGGCTTCCATCAGCGCGGGCGACAGGAATTCGTCGCCCGACGGCTCCCACGCCTGGCACGCGACGTCGTCCAGGTGCCAGCGCTTCGCGGTGTCGACGATCAGCGCCGCGAGCCCGTCGCGCTGCGTGTCGCGCGCGAAGTCGAGCGTGAGCGCCAGCGCGAACGCGGTGTTGAAGTGCGTGCCGACGCGCAGCGGATAGGTCGCTTTCGGCAGGAAGGTCTCGAAGCGCGACACGAACAGGTCGGTGAGCGGCGCCATCGTCTTCGCCCAGCGCGCGGCCTGCGGCAGCACGCCCTTCAGCGCGAGCCGCTCGAGTTGCGCGGACAGCGCGAGCAGCCACGCCCAACCGTACGGCCGTTCGAAACCGCTGTTGTGCGGCAGCGCGAGATACGCGCGCTCGCCGGCGACATTCGCTTCGGTGAAGTGCGCGTCGACGATCGCGACGATGCGCTCGGCCTCCGGCAGCGCCGGATAGCGTTCGAGCACGCGCAGCACGAGCCAGTAGCCGTGCACGCACGAGTGCCAGTCGTAGCTGCCGTAGAAGATCGGATGCAGCGCGCGCGGCCCCTGCACGTCGTGCGGACCTTCGAGCGAATGCGTGAGCTTGTTCGGATATTCGCGGGTCAGGTGCGCGAGCGCGAGCGACGCGAATTTCGACGCGAGTTCGGGCGTGAGTCGATCGGTCATGAGGATCTCGTCCATCGAGTCAGAAGCGGAATACGAATGCATACATCAGCAGCGTGTTCACGGCCAGCAGCAGCACGGCCGTCGGCCATTGCGCCTTGATCACGCCGTTCTTGTCCTTCAGTTCGAGCAGCGCCGCCGGCACGACGTTGAAGTTCGCGGCCATCGGCGTCATCAGCGTACCGCAGAAGCCGCTCAGCATCCCGATCGCGCCAACGATCGCCGGGTTGCCGTGGAACTGGTGGACGATCAGCGGCAGGCCGATGCCGGCCGTCATCACCGGGAACGCGGCGAAGCCGTTGCCCATGATCATCGTGAACAGCGCCATGCCGACCGTGTAGGCCGCGACCACCGCGAACGGCGAATCGATCGGCACCCAGTCCTTCACGAGCCCCGACACCACGCCGCCGACACCGGCGAGCGCGAACAGCGCGCCGAGCGCCGCGAGCATCTGCGGCAGGATCGCGGCCCAGCCGACCGCGTCCATCGTGTGGCGCGCTTCCTTCAGCGCATGGACGGGCGAATCGCGCAGCATCGCGAGCGCGACGACGAACGCGACGATCGTGCCGAGCACGAGCGAGATCAGCGTCACGCTCTTCGGGTCGACGAACGGCACGCGCTTCAGTGCGAACGTGCCGATCAGCGTGACCACCGGAATCAGCAGCGCGGGCAGGAACAGCCGGTTGCCGAAGCGCTGCGCGAGCGACTCGCGCCGCACGGCCGCCGCTTCGCCGGCTTCGTCCGACTTGCCGCGCCCGAGCTTGCCCGAGCCGGCGATCACCGCAAGCCCGATCGCGAGGCAGCCCGTCACGAAATGCGGCAGCAGCGCGCCGAACAGGAACGTGACCGCGTAGATCGCCCAGAACGCGAAATTGACGACGCGCCGCGGGTTCGTGCGGTCCGTCAGGTTGAAGCACGCGAACGCGGCGAACATCAGCCCCGCGAGCGTGTACAGCGATTCGAGGCCGATCATCGCGCGCCCTCCTGCGCCAGCAAGCCGCAGCCGCGCGCGAGCCGGCGGTCGAGTAGCGCGAGGCGCGTACAGTGGATCAGCAGCGCGGCGATCGCGGTCGGGATCGCCCATACCGACAGATGCAGCGGCTCGACGACGATCCCGTTCTGTTCGAGAAAGCCCTTGATCAGCAGGATCGACTGGATCGCGATGAAGATGTCCTCGCCGAAGAACACGGCGATGTTGTCGACGCCCGACGCATGCGCGCGGATCTGCTGGCGCACCGACTCGGGCAGTTCGCCGTGCCGGTCGACAGCGGCGGCCTCGGCCATCGGCGCGATCAGCGGCCGCACCATCTGCGCATGGCCGCCGAGCGACGTGAGGCCGAGCGCGGCCGTCGCCTGGCGCAGCACGAAGTACAACATCAGCACGCGGCCCGTGGTGGCCGCCTGCACGCGCGAGATCATCCGCTTCGCCTGCTCCTTGAGCCCGTTGCGCTCGAGCAGCGCGATCACCGGCAGCGTCAGCCAGATGAGGCCCATGTAGCGGTTTTCGGTGAACGCCTTGCCGAACGCGCTGACGATGTCGACGAGATTCAGCCCGCCCGCCAGCCCCGTCGCGAGCCCCGCGATCGTGACCACCAGCAGCGCATTGAAGCGCAGCGCGAAACCGATCACGACGATCGGCACCCCAATCAGCACCAGCATTGCTCCTCCTTGTGTTGGACGCGCGGCGCCTTTGCAGCGGCCGCCTGGCCGGTTTGGACCGTGCTCTGACCGCGAAATCTAACACGAGACTTTATCGATAAAAAGTCGACGATTTGCCGGTTCGGGTAAACGTTGAAGCGTGCGGACACCGTGCACGGGCCATGTGTCGGCGGTGTTTCATCGGAGGAATCGATCGTCGGTCGGGCGGCGCGGCCGCACGCGTTGCGGCATGCGCTTCCCCGCATTCGCGCGGCCGGCGGCAGCCGGCACGGGCCGCCGCGCGTGGCGGAGCCCCGGTGCGCCGACTAAACTGGAAAGCATCTGCAACGTACGGGAGAGCCGCCATGATTGACGTATTCCAGACCATCGGCAGCCGCGCGTTCTCCGCTCATCTGGCGAAGGACGGGATGGTCACGCTGATGGAACAGCGCAATGAAGTCGACCGCGTGACGCTCGCGACCGCCTATGCCGCGCTCGTCGAGGAGGCCGAGCAGGAATCCGACCTGCTCGACGCGACGGTCGAAGGGATGATGCGCGCGCTGATCCAGGGGTACGCGCGCAGCCATTGACGGCGCGGCCGCGCATCCGGTGCGCGGCCGGGTGCCCGGTTGCGAGCCGCTATGCGGCCGGCGTGCCGGCGCCCGCGCCGAACCACCGGCCCGCGCGCAGTTGCCCGTGGTCGGCCCGCGTGAAGATCCTCAGCAGGTTCGATACGGCGCCGTTGCTGTCGCGATCGAGCTGCGTCAGGAACGCTTCGACCTCGTCGCGGCCGGCAAACAGGATCGTGCTGAAGTAGCGTTCGCGCCCGGCGTCGGACAGGTTAGTCGCGCGCAACTGGTACGGATGATGAAGCGCCGCGAACAGGAAGTAGTAGCGCTCGGCGTCGTCGCGCAGCACGCGCGCCGCGTCGGGCTCGACCGGAAACTCGCGGTAGAACGACGCGTGCCCGCTCTCGATGTCGATCCGGTACAGCAACCGGCCGTCGCGTTCGATCACGACCGGCGCATATGGGTCGCGGCTGACGAGCGTGGTGTCGGGCGCAGCCATCCGGTTCTCCTCGTTCTTCGTGTCGAAGCCGGCACGGTAACATGCGTCCTTCGGCGGCCTGCCGTGCCGAGATCGCATGGCCCGGCATGCACGACTGCGCCGGCCCGGTTCCGTTACCGGCCGGAAGCGCCGCACCGTCATAGAGGAAACGTACTGGAACAGCGCAATGCGCAAATTTTTCGATTGCCGCCGCCCGCGCCGCATGACAGCATTCGGGGCGTCGCCAACCGAAAAAGAATACCGCGCCGCCGGCCACCGATGCCGCCCGGCGGCGCCGAACAGGCAGCCCCCTCCATGAACCCGGCCCATATCCAACATTACGAACCGACCGGAGAATTCCGCTTGTGAACATCGGCATCGTCAACGACCTCCCGCTTGCCGTCGAGGCGATGCGCCGCGCGATCGCGCGTCGGCCCGAGCACCGCGTGCTGTGGGTCGCGACCGACGGCGCGCAGGCCGTCGAACTGTGCGCCGCGCAGCCGCCCGACGTCGTGCTGATGGACCTGATCATGCCGAAATTCGACGGCATCGAAGCGACGCGGCGGATCATGCGATCCGAACGACCGTGCGCAATCCTGATCGTGACGAGCTGCATCGGCGCGAACGCGTGGCGCGTGTACGAAGCGATGGGCGCCGGTGCGCTCGACGCGGTCGACACGCCGCGGCTCGGCGATGGCTCGGCCGGAGATACGACCAGGTTACTGCTTGCGAAGATCGACCAGATCGGCCGCCTGCTCGATGCGCCCGGCGGCACGCGCATTGCCGGCACGGCCACCCGCGCCGGCGGCGGCCCGCTGGTCGCGATCGGCGCATCGGCCGGCGGCCCCGGCGCGCTCGCGTCGATCCTCGGCGCCCTGCCGGCCGATTTCAGCGCGCCGATCGTGATCGTGCAGCACGTCGACCGCGCATTCGCCGAAGGCATGGCGCAATGGCTCGACGGCCAGACGCCGCTCACCGTGCGCGTCGCGCGCGAAGGCGACCGCCCGCAACCTGGCGTCGCGCTGCTCGCCGCGACCGACGATCACCTGCGCATCACGCACGCCGGCACGCTCGAATACACGCGCGAGCCGGCCGCCACGCCGTATCGGCCGTCGGTCGACGTGTTCTTCAACAGCCTGACCGAGCACTGGCCCGGCCGCGTGATCGGCGTGCTGCTCACCGGGATGGGGCGCGACGGCGCGATCGGCCTGAAGGCGCTGCGGATGAAGGGCTACCATACGATCGCGCAGGACGAGGCGACGAGCGCCGTGTACGGCATGCCGAAGGCGGCCGCGACGCTCGGCGCGGCGCGCGCGATCCTGCCGCTCGGCCGCATCGCAGGCGAGCTGGCGGCGCTCGCGCGAATCTGATCCCGACGATGAACACGCGCAACACCCATGCCTGCCCTTGCAACAACCCGCATCGATCATGACTAGCGACCTGACTCGCCCGCCGGGCGGCCCGCATACGCCGCCCGTCGACGTGCCGGCAATGGTGTTGCTGGTCGACGATCAAACGATCGTCGCGGAAGCCGTGCGACGCGCGCTCGTCGACGAGGAAGGCATCGACTTCCACTACTGCCCGCGCTCGGACGACGCGATGGCCACCGCGATCGAGACGCGGCCGACCGTGATCCTGCAGGACCTCGTGATGCCCGGCACCGACGGGCTGAGCCTCGTGAAGACGTACCGCGCGAATCCGGCGACGCGCGACGTGCCGATCATCGTGCTGTCGACGCAGGAAGAGCCCGTGATCAAGAGCGCCGCGTTCGCGGCCGGCGCGAACGACTACCTCGTGAAGCTGCCCGATCGCATCGAGCTCGTCGCGCGCATCCGCTACCACTCGCGCTCGTACATGAACCTGCTACAGCGCGACGAAGCCTATCGCGCGCTGCGGCAATCGCAGCAGCAGCTGCTCGAGGCCAATCTCGAACTGCGGCGCCTCACGCACTCGGACGGGCTGACCGGGCTGTCCAACCGCCGCTATCTCGACGAATACCTGGCCGCCGAATGGCGGCGCGGCACGCGCGAGCGCAGCGAGCTGTCGCTGCTGATGATCGACGTCGACAATTTCAAGCTGTACAACGACACGTACGGGCACGTGTCGGGCGACAGCGTGCTCAAGCAGATCGCGTCGACCATCGAGCGCTGTCTCGGGCAGTCGGGCGATCTCGCCGCGCGCTTCGGCGGCGAGGAATTCGCGGTCGTGATGCCGGCCACTTCGCCGGGCGCCGCGCGGTTGCTCGGCGAGAAGATCCGTCTCGCGGTCGAGGCGCTGCGGCTGCGGCACGCGCATTCGTCGACGGGCAACACCGTGACGATCAGCATCGGCGGCGCGAGCATCGTGCCGGCGCCCGGCCTGCCGACGACCGTGCTGATCGAGGCCGCCGACCGCGCGCTGTACCGCGCGAAGCACGAAGGCAAGAACCGCGTCGAGATCGATGCGTCGGCACCGCCGCCAGGCGCCGGCGGTTTCGGCGCGCCGCGCGACGACTGAGCCCGCACCCCGCACTCCGCGCTCACGCGGCGCCGAGCCGGCGCGCGTAGTCGTTCGCGTCGAGCGGCCGGCTGAACAGGTAGCCCTGCTGCATGTCGCAGCCGATCTGCTGCAGGAACCTCGATTGCGCCTGCGTCTCGACACCTTCGGCCGTGACCTTCATCCCGAGCGAATGCGCCATCGCGACCACCGCCTGCGTGATCGCGACCGAGTCGTGATGATCGGGCACGCCCGACACGAACGAACGGTCGACCTTCAGGTTGTGCAGCGGAAAGCGCTTCAGGTACGCGAGCGACGAATAACCTGTCCCGAAATCGTCGACCGAGATTCGCACGTTCATGTCCGTGAGCGCCTCGAGCATCGGCAGCACGGTGTCCGTGTCGTTCATCAGCAGTCCTTCCGTGATCTCGAGCTCGAGCGCGGACGGATCGAGCCGCGTTTGCGCGAGACAGCGGCCGACCGATTCGACGAGCCCTTCGTGGAACTGCCGCGGCGACAGGTTCACGGCCAGCATCAGGTCCGGCGCGATCGTACGGCGCCATTCGGCCATCTGCCGGCACGCGGTTTCGAGCACCCACTGGCCGATCGCGACGATCAGCCCCGTATCTTCGGCGACCGGGATGAATTCCGCCGGCGACATCGGCCCGAGTTCGGGGCTCGTCCAGCGCAGCAGCGCCTCGGCGCCGACCGTGCGGCCGCTGCGCGCATCGACGACGGGCTGATACGCGAGGCGCAGCATGTCCGACGCGAGCGCGCGCCGCAGCGACTGCTCGATCGCGAAGCGGCGCTGCAGCCGCAGGTTGAGCTGCGCGGTGAAGAACGTGAAGTGGTTGCGGCCGTGCTGCTTCGCGTCGTACATCGCCGAATCGGCATTGCGCATCAGCGTGACGGCGTCGTCGCCGTCGCGCGGCGCGACGCTGATCCCGATCGACACGCCGAGCCAATACTCGTTGTTCGCGATCGCGAACGGCTTCGCGATCGCGTCGATCACCTCGCGCGCGAGCACCGCGAGACGGTCGGGATCGTCGCAGTCCTCGACGAGGATCACGAACTCGTCGCCGCCGACGCGCGTGAGCGCGTGCCGGCCGCCCGCGCAGGCCTCGAGCCGCGCCGCGACGCTGCGCAGCAGCGCGTCGCCCGCGTCGTGACCGGCCGTGTCGTTGACCTTCTTGAAGCCGACGAGATCGATGAACAGGATCGCGACGCGCGCGGGCCCGGCCGCCGCATCGCGCTCGCCGAACAGTTCGCGCATGCGGTCGCCGAGCCAGCGGCGGTTGTAGAGGCCCGTCAGCGCATCGCGCGTCGCCATGTAACGCAACTGCTGCTGCGCTTCGCGCACCGGGCCGATGTCGTTGAACGACACGAGCACCGAGTCGGCCTGCGTCTCGCCCGGCTTCACGATCGGCACCGCGTTGCCGCGCACCCAGATGATGTCGCCGTCCGCGAGGCCGAAGCCGACCGTGTAGCCGAGCAGCGGCGTGGCCGTCACGAGCGCGAGCCGGCTCGGCCAGTCGTCCGGCGCGATCGGCGTGCCGTCCTCGCGCAGCTTGCGCAGGATCACCGTCGACAACCGGCGGCCGACGAGGTCGCCCTTCACGCGCATCATCCGGTTCGCGCTCGGGTTGCTCGCGACCACGACGCCGTCGCGCGACACGACGAGGATTCCTTCGTTCAGGCTGTTGACGACGAGCCGGTGATGTTCCTCGCTGCGCGCGAGCTGCCGCACCATCCGGTCCTGGTGAACCGCGAGGCCGACGCTGTTGCCGATATCGCGCAACAGTGCGGTTTCCTCGTCGCTCGGCCGGCGCGGCGTGCGGTGATAGACGGCGAACGCGCCGAGCACGACGCCTGCCTCGTCGAGGAACGGCACCGACCAGCACGCGCGCAGGCCCAGCGGCAACGCGACGGAACGGTAGTCGGCCCACAGCGGATCGGTTTCGATGTCCTCGACGGCGACCATCCGGCGCTCGTACATCGCCGTGCCGCATGAGCCCGCCGCCGGCCCGATCGACGCGCCGTCGATCGCGGCGCTGTACTGCGCGGGCAACGACGGCGCCGCGCCGACACGCACGTGCACGCCGTCCGTATCGAGCAGCAGGATCGTGCACGATGCACCGTCGCCGAGCAAAGTCTCGGCGCGCCGGCAGACTTCGATCAACAGTTCCGGCAGCGGTGTGTTGCGCGTGATCAGCCTCAGCACGCTTTGCTCGGACGCGAGCACTTCCGCCGCGAGGCCGAGGCTGTAACGAGAACTTTGCGGTTCGGTATTCAAGTCGAATCCTGCCGTCTGTCCGACCGGGGCTGATGTGCCCGATTCGTTAACGATCCTTCGTGCCGTTTTTCGCCCCGGGTTTACGCCGAGCCCGGTGCGCCCCGTTTGCGCGTCGAGCCAGCGCGCGCCGAAATGTATTTAACACCAATCCGTGACACCCCGCGCGTCCGAGCGCATCAGGGCTTACGCGCGGTTGCCGCGCCGCCCGTCAATCCTTCCGGATGTGCTCGGCCAGGAAGTCGATCAGCAGGCCCACGCGCGGCCGCCGGTGTTTTCCGGCCGGCGGCCGCGCCCTTGCCCCCGTTCCGGCAGCCCCCGGAAGCCATCGCGGCCCGGCCAAGCCGCGTTTTCGTATCCGTGATTCAATGTCGATCGAACCGGCGTCGCGCATTCCGGCGGCACGGCGATGTGTGTCCTCATCGAACGACCTTCACTGGATCACCATGACGAACCCTGCCGAAATCAAGGCGCTCGTTTTCGATGTCTTCGGAACGATCGTCGACTGGAGAAGCGGCGTCGCACGCGGCGCCGCCGCCTTTCTGGAACGCCACGCGCCGGCGCTCGACCCGTTCGCGTTCGCCGATGCGTGGCGCGCCGAATATTCGCCGTCGATGGAAGAAATCCGCAGCGGGCGCCGCCGCTACGTGCGGCTCGACGTGCTGCATCGCGAGAACCTCGTGCGCACGCTCGACCGCTACGGGATCGTCGACGTGCCCGACGCGGACATCGACGCGCTCAACCTCGCGTGGCACAGCCTCGACCCGTGGCCCGACGCCGTCGCCGCGCTGCACCGGCTGAAGCGGCGCTTCATCATCGCGCCGCTGTCGAACGGCAACATCCGGCTGATGGTCGACGTCGCGAAACGCGCGGGGCTGCCGTGGGACGCGATCCTCGGCGCGGAAGTCGTCCGCGCGTACAAGCCGTCGCCGCAGGTGTACAGCGACACGGTCGAGATTCTCGGCGTCGCGCCGGCCGAGCTGTGCCTGGTCGCGGCCCACAACGGCGATCTCGCCGCCGCGCGCCGGCAGGGGCTGTCGACCGCGTTCGTGCTGCGCCCGACCGAACACGGGCCCGGCCAGACGACCGACCTGGAAGCCGACGATGCGTGGGACTTCGACGTCAGGGACCTGAACGAACTCGCTGACCGGCTCGGCTGCCCGGGTTGAATGCCGGCTGCGCGGTTCGCCCCTTCGCCGCGGGCGCCGCGCGAATCGCCGCCGCTTCCGTCACCGGCTAATCCGGCTCGCCGACGAACCTGAGCCGCCCCGACTCCCCCATCAGCAATTCCCGGTTCGCCTCCGCCGCCGCCCGCAGGTAATCCCACAGCGCGGTCACGCGCCGCAGCTTGCGCAAGTCCTCGCGGCAGGTCAGCCAGAAGCACCGCGTGACGACCACGTCGTCCGGCAGCACCGGCACCAGCGCCGGCTGCGTGGCCGCCATGAAGCACGGCAGGATCGCGAGCCCGCCGCCCTGCTGCGCCGCGAAATATTGCGCGATCACGCTCGTCGTGCGCAGCCCGGCCGTCGCGCCCGGCACGGCGCGGTCCAGGTACAGCAGCTCGCTGCTGAACGCGAGATCGTCGACATAGCTGATGAACGCGTGCCGCGCGAGATCGTCGGTGCACGTGATCGGCGCATGGTTCGCGAGATAGTCGCGCGTCGCGTAGAGCCGCAACTGGTAGTCGCACAGCTTCGTGAACACGTAAGGCCCGCGCTCGGGCCGCTCGAGCGTGATCGCCAGGTCGGCCTCGCGCTTCGGCAGGTTGACGAAATGCGGGACCGGCAGCAGATCGACCGTCACGTGCGGATGCGCGGCGCGAAACTGCGCGAGCTGCGGCGCCAGGAAAAAACAGCCGAACCCCTCGGTCGACCCGATCCGCACGTGGCCCGACAGCGCCTCGCCGGTATTCGCGACCTGGTCGCACGCGGACTGCACGGTCGTCTCCATCGCGTCCGCATACGCGACGAGCCGCTGCCCTTCGGCCGTCAGCGTGAAGCCGCCGGAGCGCGACTTGTCGAACAGCAGCGTGCCCATCGCGGCCTCGAGCGCGCGGACGCGCCGCGCGACGGTCGTGTAGTCGACCCCGAGCCGCTTCGCGGCGCCGCTCGCGCGCTGCGTGCGCGCGACTTCGAGGAAGAAGCGCAGGTCGTCCCAGTTCAGGTTGCCGGAAACCGGCTCGGTGGCATGTCGCATCGGCGTGGAAAAAAGGGCTGGAGTCTCCGGGCCGGCCGTCGATATGCAGAAATGCATATCCAACCGGTTTCTTTATCGGTACATCATGAATCTGCGCATAACTATACTCGACCGTGACCTGCGGACCATGAGCCGCGGCAACCACCACGGAGACACCATGCAGACCCGATCCACCCTCGATGAGCATGCGACAGTCGCGACGCCGGCTCCCGCCCGCACCGCGAAGCACTACCTGCTGGCCGGCTGGGCCAGCATGGCCGGCACGACGATCGAGTGGTACGACTTCTTCCTCTACGGCACGGCCGCCGCGCTCGTGTTCAACCGCATCTTCTTCCCGTCGCTGGACCCCGTCGTCGGCACGCTCGCCGCGTTCGGCACGTTCGCGGTCGGCTTCATCGGCCGGCCGATGGGCGGCATCGTGTTCGGCCACTTCGGCGACCGGATCGGCCGCAAGTCGATGCTGATGATCACGCTGCTGCTGATGGGCGTGCCGAGCATGATCATCGGGCTGATCCCGTCGTACGACAGCATCGGCTACTGGGCGGCCGCGCTGCTGATCGCGATGCGCTTCCTGCAGGGGATGGCCGTCGGCGGCGAATGGGGCGGCGCGGTGCTGATGGCCGTCGAACACGCGCCGAAGGGCCGCAAGGGGCTGTTCGGCAGCCTGCCGCAGACGGGTGTCGGGCTCGGCCTGATCCTGTCGTCGCTCGCGATGGCCGCGGTGGCCGCGCTGCCGGAAGCCGACATGCTGTCGTGGGGCTGGCGCGTGCCGTTCCTCGCGAGCATCGCGCTCGTCGGCCTCGGCTGGTTCATTCGCGCGAAGGTGCCCGAGTCGCCCGACTTCGAGAAGATGCAGCGCCAGGGCAAGGCCGAGAAGTCGCCGGTGACGGCCGCGCTGCGCCGCCATCCGCGCGAAGTGCTGACGATCGTCGGCGCGCGCGCCGCCGAGAACACGTGGTTCTACATGGTCGTCACGTTCGCGCTCGCTTACGCGACGCAGCAGCTTCACCTGCCGAAGGCCGAGATGCTGCACGCGATCACGGCCGGCGCCGTGCTGTCGCTCGTCACGATGCCGCTGTGCGGCCACCTGAGCGACCGCATCGGCCAGCGCCGGATGTTCGCGATCGGCCTCGTGCTGATGTGCGCGTTCGCCGCGCCGTTCTTCATGATGCTCGGCACGCAGCAGACGTCGTACGCATGGTGGGCGATCGTGCTCGGCCTCGGCGTCGTGTTCCCGATCCTCTATGCGCCGGAATCGCTGCTGTTCGCGCAGCAGTTCCCGGCGGAAATCCGCTACAGCGGCATCTCGCTGTCGGTGCAACTCGCCGGCGTGATCGGCGGCGGCTTCGCGCCGATGATCGCGACGTCGCTGCTGAAGGCCGGCGGCGGCCAGCCGCATTACGTGATCGCGTACCTCGTCGGCTTCGGCATGTTCGCGCTCGTGTGTACCGCACTGATGCGGCCGCCGCGCGCCTGAGCACGCCGGCCGGGATCCGTCCGAACCCAGTTCGTCCTGCTGTCCGCCGCGCCTGCACGTGCGGCGGATACAGGCCCCCTTTCTCATCGCAACACCGCTTCCTTCCCGGAGAGTTCCATGAACGCCGCAGTTCCCCAGACCACCCTCGCCCTGCCCACCGCCAAGCTGCTGATCGACGGCGCGTTCGTCGAATCGCAAAGCGCCGAATGGGGCGACATCGTCAACCCCGCGACGCAGGAAACGATCGGCCGCGTGCCGTATGCGACGCTCGACGAGATCGACGCCGCGATCGCGTCCGCGCAGCGCGCATTCCAGACGTGGAAAACGACGCCGATCGGCGCACGGCTGCGCATCATGCTGAAGTTCCAGGATCTCGTGCGCCGCAATCTCGAACGGATCGCGCACACGCTGACGGCCGAGCAAGGCAAGACGCTGCCCGACGCGCAGGGCGACATCTTCCGCGGCCTCGAAGTCGTCGAGCACGCCTGCTCGATCGGCACGCTGCAGCAAGGCGAATTCGCGGAGAACGTCGCGGGCGGCGTCGATACCTACACGCTGCGCCAGCCGATCGGCGTGTGTGCGGGCATCACGCCGTTCAACTTTCCCGGGATGATCCCGCTGTGGATGTTCCCGATGGCGATCGTGTGCGGCAACACGTTCGTGCTGAAACCGTCGGAGCAGGACCCGCTGTCGACGATGCAGCTCGTCGAACTCGCGATCGAGGCCGGCGTGCCCAAAGGTGTACTGAACGTCGTGCACGGCGGCAAGACCGCGGTCGACCGCCTGTGCACGCATCCGGACATCAAGGCGATCTCGTTCGTCGGCTCGACGCGCGTCGGCACGCACGTGTACAACCTCGGCAGCCAGCACGGCAAGCGCGTGCAGTCGATGATGGGCGCGAAGAACCACGCGGTGGTGCTGCCCGACGCGCACCGCGAGCAGACGATCAACGCGCTCGTCGGCGCGGGCTTCGGCGCGGCCGGCCAGCGCTGCATGGCGACGTCGGTCGTCGTGCTCGTCGGCCAGGCGCGCGACTGGCTGCCCGAGCTCGTCGAGAAGGCGAAGCTTCTGAAGGTGAATGCGGGCGCGGAAGCCGGCACCGACGTCGGCCCGGTCGTATCGAAGGCCGCGAAGGAACGCATCCTGTCGCTGATCGACGAAGGCGTGAAGGCCGGGGCGAAGCTCGAACTCGACGGCCGCAACGTGAAGGTGCCCGGCTACGAGCGCGGCAACTTCGTCGGCCCGACGATCTTCTCGGGCGTGACGACCGACATGTCGATCTATACGGAAGAAATCTTCGGGCCGGTGGTGATCGTGCTCGAAGCCGACACGCTCGACGAAGCGATCGCGCTCGTCAACCGCAACCCGATGGGCAACGGCGTCGGGCTGTTCACGCAGAGCGGCGCGGCCGCGCGCAAGTTCCAGAGCGAGATCGACATCGGCCAGGTCGGCATCAACATCCCGATTCCGGTGCCGGTGCCCTACTTCAGCTTCACGGGCTCGCGCGGCTCGAAGCTCGGCGATCTCGGCCCGTACGGCAAGCAGGTCGTGCAGTTCTACACGCAGACGAAGACGGTCACCGCGCGCTGGTTCGACGACGATGCGACGGCCGGCGGCGTGAACACGACGATCGCGCTGCGTTGATTGAGGGACTCGCACATGGAAATCGCATTCATCGGGCTCGGCAACATGGGCGGCCCCATGGCCGCCAACCTGCTCAAGGCCGGCCACGCGCTGACGGTGTTCGACCTCGACGCGAACGCGGTCGACGCCGCGGTACGCGCGGGCGCAACGGCGGCCGGCTCGCCGCGCGACGCGGCCGCGCGCGGGGCGGTCGTGATCACGATGCTGCCGGCCGCGCAGCACGTGCGCGCCGTCTACCTCGGCGACGACGGCGTGCTGGCC